>JAZLHZ010000150.1:0-6203 GCA_045617085.1 Clostridia bacterium | reverse complement strand
CGCCGGATGCGGCGCACCTGCGGCATAACACCCCTGCTCTCCTGCTTCGTAAACGACTGCCTTGCCAAGGGCAGGGACATCGAGAATGACGGCGCCCGGTACCGCTGGACCATGCCCAGTTTTGTCGGCATCGCCAATCTGGTGGACTGTCTGACGGTCATCCGGAAAGTGATCTTCGAGGAGCGCCGCATGACGTTTGCCCAATTGAAAGCCCTGCTGGACCGCAACTTTGAGGGCGATGAGCCGACCCGTCTGCGTTTCCTCAACGGCATCGAAAAGTACGGAAACGACATTCCCGACGCAGATGCGCTTTTCGGCGAGATCACCCGCCACATCACCGATTTCTGCCGCAGCTTCAACGAAAGCCAGACGGAATCCGTGCTGGTGCCCAGTGCTTTCTGCTGGATCATGCACGAGCATTTCGGCACGAAGACCGGTGCCACGCCGGACGGCAGACTCGCCGGGTTCCCTCTCGGCGACGGCTCCGGCCCCTGTCAGGGACGGGAGCACAACGGCCCGACAGCCTCGCTGCTGTCCGCCACAAAGTGGGATCATCACCTGCTGATCGGCGGTGTCGCCGTCAACATGAAGTTCTCCAAAAAGACATTCACTTCCGCCTCCTGCAAAAAGGTCGAATCGCTCATCCGCACGTATATGGAGCGGGGCGGTTTCGAGCTTCAGATCAATGTGGTCGACCGGGACACGCTGCTCGCCGCCCAAAGGAATCCCGAAGCTTACCGGGATCTGGTCGTGCGGATCGGCGGATACAGCGACTATTTCGTCACGCTTTCGCCGCAGATGCAGGCGGAGGTATTGCTGCGCACCGAACATGAGGTATGAATATGAACGGCGTTATCTTCAACATCCAGCGGTTCTGCGTCGATGACGGGCCCGGCATCCGCACCACGGTATTCCTCAAGGGCTGTCCGCTGCACTGCGCCTGGTGCCACAATCCCGAATCTCAGCAGCTCCGTCCGCAGCTGCTCTACTCCCCGGAAAAGTGCATCGGCTGCGGCGCCTGTGCCGTCTGCCCGAAGGGATTACACGAATTTTCCGACGGTGCTCACCTGTTTCACCGGGAAGACTGCATCGACTGCGGTGTCTGCGCCGAGCACTGCTATACCGAGGCGCTGGAATACTGCGGACACACCGCCTCTGTCGGGGAGGTGCTGCAGACAGTACTCAGCGACCGGCAGTTCTATGAGAGCAGCGGCGGCGGACTGACCATCTCCGGCGGCGAGCCTTTGCTGCAGAGCGAATTCACGCTGGCGCTGGCCTCGGAAGCCAAGGCGCAGAGCATCCATGTCTGCATGGAGACCTCCGGCTTCTGCGAGACGGAACCGCTGCTGAAGCTCGCTCCGTTCATCGACACGTTCCTCTACGATTTCAAATGTTGGGACGACGACCTGCACAAGCAGTTCGTCGGCGTTTCCAACCGTCTGATCCTGAAAAACCTGCATATACTTTCGGAACGGGGCTCGGACATCATACTGCGCTGTCCGATCATTCCGGATGTCAATCTGTGTCAGGCGCATTTTGATTCGATCGCCCAAACGGCACTGGAAAATCCGTCCGTCCGGCAGATCGACCTTCTGCCCTATCACCCGCTCGGCATCTCCAAATACCGAAGGCTCGGCAAGCCTTCCCCCTATGACCGTACCGAATTCCTCGAAAAGTCGGCGCTGGCTTCGTATGCGGACGATCTGAAAAAAAAGACGAACCTTCCGGTCAATCTGTAGCCGTCCGCTCCTTTTCTTCGTATAAAGAGATGAACAACAAAACGAAGAAAAATAAGGAGCGTGTTTCACATGACAAAGACTCTCATCAATGATACTTCTCTCAATCAGGTTACCGGCGGCAGCTACTACTACAATCAGTACTGGGACAACCCCAATGACGTCGTATTCCGCTTCAACGTCGGCGACGAAGTCGAAGTGAACTTCTACGAATTCTGGACCCGCCGTTACCGCATCGTCGGCCAGGTCATCGGAAAGACCACTGACTTCCCCGCCCGCTACTATGAACGGTACCAGGTCGTAGCAGTGAATCCCGCATGGTACGCCTTCAGCGAGGGCACCATCGACCTGTGCGACATTGAGAAGTAACAGGCAACAACAAAACCCGGAAGCAGCGTTTGATGCTGTTTCCGGGTTCATTTTTTATCAGTTGTCTTCCAGCAGGAACCGGTACTGTGCCTCGCAGAGGCCCTTGTAGTGACCGCCTTCCAGACGGATCAGCTCGTCATGGGTGCCCTTCTCGGCGATGTGGCCGTCCTGAACGACCATGATGCAGTCGGCATTGCGGATAGTACTGAGGCGGTGGGCGATAACGAAGCTCGTTCTGCCCTTCAGCAGCACATCCAGTGCCTTCTGGATCAGTATCTCGGTATGCGTATCGATGGAGGAGGTCGCCTCATCCAGAATCAGGATCTTGGGATCGTTCAGCAGCGCTCTTGCGAAGGAGATCAGCTGGCGCTGGCCGACAGACAGGGACGAGCCGCGCTCGGTGACCTCGGTCTGATAGCCGTTGGGCAGCTGCATGATGAAGTCGTGGACATTGACCGCCTTGGCCGCCTCCATGACCTCCTCATCCGTGGCATCGAGTCTGCCGTAGCGGATGTTGTCCATGATCGTTCCGGAGAAGATGAAGCTGTCCTGCATCATGACGGACATCTGGTTGCGCAGGGAACGGAGCTCCACACCCCGGATATCGATGCCGCCGATCTTCACTGCGCCGCCGATAACATCATAGAAACGGCTGATGAGGTTGACGACGGTGGACTTGCCTGCGCCGGTGGGGCCGACGAGGGCGATGGTCTGGCCGGGCTGCACGTCGAAGGAGACGTTCTTCAGCACGACCTTCTCGGGATCATAGTAGAAGGTAACATCGTCGAAGGTGACACGGCCCTTGATGGGCGGCATATCGCCGGCGCCTTCCTTGTCCTGAATATCGCTGGGCGTATCCATGATCTCGAAGATACGCTCCATGGATGCCATGGCGGAAAGCACGCTGTTGTAGAAGTTGGACAGGGAGTTCAGCGGCTCCCAGAATCTGCCGAGGTACCAGATGATCAGCAGCAGGTTCTCCAGACCCAGCGGCTCTGCGGAAGCGCCCATCATCTTGATGCCGAAGTAGTAGACCAGCACGGTACCGATGGTGCCCGTAAAGTCGATGGCCGGCCAGAAGGCGTTGTTGACGTAGATGGCCCGCATCCAGCCCTTGCGGATGTCCTTGCCGACATTGCTGAAGGTATCCAGGTTTTCGGCTTCACGCACGAAGGCCTCGGTGACACGCATGCCCTGCAGAGACTCGTGCAGATAGCCGTTCATGTTGGAGCGCTTGGAACGGACGACCTGCCAGCGCTTTCTCATTTCAGGCTTCAGCACGAACATGATGAAGATCAGGAACGGCATGATGCACAGCGCCACCAGCGTCAACTTCCAGTTGACGAAGAACATGATGACCAGCAGGATGACCAGGGTGAAGCACTCGATCAGCACGTTGACGATACCGTTGGTAAACAGATCGTTCAGCGAGTTGACGTCGTTGATGATTCGCACCAGGATCTTACCTGCGGAATGAGTATCGAAGAAGGAGAAGCTGAGGGTCTGCACATGGTCGAACAGCTCCTGACGCATCGTGGCAATGGCCTTTCTGCCGGAGTAGTCCATCAGCTTGACACGGAATCTCGTTGCCAAAGCGATCGCCGCCGCCATGGCGACCATGCCCAGCACGAACTGATAGGGAACGATAGGTTCGTCCGACTGCAGCACGCCGATGGCACGGCTCAGCAGGAACGTCTGGCCCAGCGAGCACAGCGTGGCAATGACCATCAGCAACAGGGATACGGCAACCTGAAGTCTGTAGGGCTTCATATAGCCCATCAGACGCATGAACTGACTTTTATTAAACGGTCTTTGCAGCTCTTCGTCCTCAAGCTGTCTGAGTACCTTTGCCATCAGTTGTCACCCGCCTTTCCCTTTGCGAACAGGTCGAAGTCCTTATACTGATCCTGTACCATGCGGTAGTAGATGCCCTTCTGCACCAGCAGCTCTTTATGAGTGCCCCGCTCGGCGATCTTGCCGCTTTCGTCCAGCACGAGGATCTGATCCGCATTCTTGACGGAAGAAATTCTGTGGGCAATGATGAAGGTGGTACGGCCCTTGAGCACTTCCTTCAGCTGCTGCTGGATCTCGTACTCGGTCTCCATATCGACAGCGGAGGTGGAGTCATCCATGATCAGGATGGCGGGGTCATTCAGCACCGCACGGGCAATGGCGACACGCTGTTTCTGGCCGCCGGAAAGGCCGAGGCCCCGCTCGCCGACGACGGTATTGTAGCCCTGCGGCATCTTCTGGATGAATTCATCCGCCTGCGCCACGACAGCCGCCTTCTGCACCTTTTCAAAGGGAGCGTCGGGTCTGGCGAAGCGGATGTTGTCCTCCAGCGAATCGGAGAAGAGGAAGGTCGCCTGCATGACATAGCCCAGCTCGTGACGCAGTTCCTTCAGCTTGTGCTTTCTGACGTCGATGCCGTCCACCTTGACGCAGCCGTCCTTGACGTCATAGAATCTGCCGATCAGGCTCACAAGAGTGGACTTGCCGGTACCGGTGGCGCCCATCACGGCGATGGTCTGTCCGGGCTTGGCCTCAAAGCTGATGTCGTTCAGCACGGTCTCGCCGCCGTAGGTGAATGTCACATGCTCAAACTCCACATGGCCTTCGTACTTCTCGGGAGCGACTGCATCTGCGGGCTCGGTCAGCACGGAGCCGAAATCCCAGTAGTAGAACAGCTTCTCTGCGGAAGTGATGGCCTGCGCCACGGTATTGATGATACCGGACAGGGCACGCATGGGGTTCATGATGAGCCATACATAGCCGTTGACCGCAACGAGGGTGCCGACGTCCATCTTGCCGTTGACCAGCATGATGCCGCCGACGATCAGCATAACGGGAGTACACATGCTGCTCATCAGTTCCATCAGTGGCACGAAGATCGACCAGATCCTTGTCGCCTCCAGGTTGTCGGTCAGCAGCTTGTCGTTTTCCTTCTTGAACAACTTGGACTCATGATCCTCCCGGGTGAACGCCTTCACGACACGGACGCCCGCCAGATTCTCCTGGGTGCGGGTGTTCAGCACGGCGTTCTGCTCGCGGATGTTCGTGAATGCGGGACGGATGCGCTTGTTGAACTCATACGCCGTCAGCGCCATCAGCGGAGCAAACACCAGCAGCGACAGCATCAGCTGCCAGCTCATGAACGACAGGAAGATCAGTGCGCCCACGAAGTTGAGCAGGTTGTCGAATATGGTCACGATGGTGCCCGCCAGGAAGTTGCGCACGCCTTCGATATCACCGGTCATACGGGACATGATCTCGCCGATGCGGTGATTGTCATAGAAGGAATAGGGCAGCTCCTCCAGATGGGCATACAGACCGGTACGCAGGTCGAACACCACATTCTGGCTGGTGCGCTCCAGGATCACGGAACGGAAGTAGGTGGACAGCGCACGAACCGCCACCATGCCCAGCAGTCCCAGACACAGAGGCAGCAGCAGTTCCAGATCCCTGGCCGGAATGACCTCATTCACAATATCCTTTGTGATATAAGGCGTCAGCATACGGGTCAGGATAACGAGCAGCTGCAAAAACAGCGCAAATGCCACACGGTAACGGTACGGCTTCATCATGAAGCCCAGTCTCTTCATTACATCCAATGCAATGTCACCTCCAAGACTTTACTTTTCCGCGGCGATATGCACATTGTAAACCCTTTTCGCCCCAATGTCAAGCCAAATCAGCGTTTTTTTCACAAACCATTAAAATTCATTCTGTACTCTATCAAAACCGTTTATGCTTCCGCCGCAAAAAATACGGCATTTTTTCATATCAGAAGTCCGCCGTCCTTGCTATTATATGAAAAAATCCCGTTTTTTTCATATAAGAAGCCTGTTTTATCCCCTGTTATATCAAAAAACAGCGTTTTTTTGATATAATATCGTGATTTGACGGCTCCGCATGAAAAAAGGCTGTGAAGGAATCTTTTCTTCACTGCCTTTTTCACATTTATCCAGATAAAACAGAATATCCGCCTTGTCCGCCTGCTTCGTGCCTCGGTACACCCGATTGTCGAACCCGCCGATGGCAAAGCCCGCCTGCAGATAGAATCGTGCCGCCTGCAGGTTGTTGTCCTGACACACGGCG
>JAZLHZ010000149.1:0-11203 GCA_045617085.1 Clostridia bacterium | reverse complement strand
TTCCGCCATATGCTTTTCGCAGACACAGCCTCTGCCGGGACGGTTCATCAGCCGCACGTCGTCATCGATCATGATGGCTTCGGGGTGCAGCTGTGCAAGACGGCGGAACACATTGCGGATGTAGTCCTGATACCGCTCGTCAATGGGGCAGGCAGTAAATGCCGGTTCACCGTCGGTCAGCCGGATCATCGGCTGAAAGGGATACTCCTCGTCCAGCGGATAGCCGTGGCCGAAGGATGCCTGTACGAGAATGCCGCATTTCACGCCGTCCTTCGCCAGACGGTCACGATACCGGATATACTTTTCACACTCGGGGCCCACCTTGTCCAGCGGCGGCTTTCCCTCAGGCACCAAATGCATAAAAAACATGGGACAGGTCGCTGCACCGGTCTTCACCTGCTCGATGATATCCAGGCAACGCTCCTCAAAATGATCCTCCACCAAAGGCATGATGGAATACAAATACATGATGAATCACCTCCGTTTTTTCATTATACCACAACTTTCTTTGATTCGCAATGCTTTTTCCTCTTGCACAATACCGAAAATTGTAATATAATCTATCCAAGAACATTACGGAGGTGATTCTTATGTATACCATAGAATACATCGGCATTCCCGAAAAAAAGGAAGATCTGGATTCCATATTCGACCTGTGCTGTGTCTGCGACCATGATTTCGTGCCGCCGCTGTCCAGCCGCGAAAGCTCCACCCAGCACGGTTTCGGCACCGGCACATCCGAAAACGTCAAACCTGTGCAGTATTTTGAGATCATGAAAAAGCAGTATTTCGTCTGTGCCAGAGACGAGAGCGGCAAAATGGTCGCATTCCTCACCTTCAAGCACAACTATACCTGTGACGAGGTCAAGCAGTACGGCCTGTGCAACTACATGTCCACTGCCTGTGTCTATCCGGAGCACCGCCGCCACGGTCTGGTGTCCATGATGTATGACGTGGTGGAGTATACCCTGCCCGCCGACATGCTGACCCCCTTTGTCACCACCCGTACCTGGTCCACCAACACCGCCCAGGTCCATGCTTTCCCGAAACGGGGCTATCAGGAGGTCTACCGCATTCCCAACGACCGGGGCGAGGGCGTCGACACCATTTACTATGTCAAAGACGTCAGAAACAAGCAGGCCTGACAGAAAGGACGAACACCATGATCACCGAAAATATGCTGGAGAAGTTCTCCAAAGCCTATAACGCCTCTCCCGAGCGCAAGCTGGCCACGATGGCGCTTTCAAAAACCGAGCTGCCCAATGTGTGCTTCGTCTCCAAGGCGGAATATGCGATGCGGCACAAGTTCTCCCTCGAGATCGAGACGCTGCCCGTAGCCAATCAGAAGGCCAGCGGCCGCTGCTGGCTGTTCGCCGCCGCCAACATTCTGAGAGAGCGGATCGCCAAAGAGCTGAAGCTGGATAAATTCGAGCTGTCGCAGAGCTACCTCGCCTTCTGGGACAAGTTCGAACGCTGCAACTATTTCCTCGATGCCATCATTCAGACGGCAGATCTTCCCGCCGATGACCGCACCGTACAGTTTATCCTGACCACCGGCGTCCATGACGGCGGCCAGTGGGACATGTTCGCCAACATCGCCCGCAAGTACGGTGTCGTACCCAAGGACGTATTTGACGAGACCTTCCAGACCTCCAACACCCGCCGCATGAACTACTACATGAACCGCTGCCTGAAGACCGCCGCCGCCAACATCCGCCGGATGCTGAACGACGGCAAGGACGTTTCCGCCTATAAGGAAGAAACGCTGGGCAGACTGTACGGCTTCCTCTGCTCCTGCTATGGCGAGCCGCCCAAGAGCTTTGACTTTGAGTATGTCGACAAGGACAGGCAATACCATATCGAAAAGGACATGACCGCCAAGTCCTTCTATGACAAGTATGTCGGCGCATACCTCGACAACATCGCCAGCATCATCACCGCTCCCACCGCCGACAAACCCTATCACAAGATGTACACCATCCGGATGCTGGGCAACGTGGTCGGCGGCAGCCCCGTCCGTCATCTGAACCTCGATATCGGTGAGTTCAAGCAGGCCATTCTGAACCAGCTGAAGGCCGGAAAGCCCGTGTGGTTCGGCAGCGACGTCGGTCACGACGGAGACAGAGAGATCGGCATCTGGGATGATAATCTGTACGATGCCGAGCTGCTGACCGGGCTGGAGCTGAACATTTCCAAGGCGGACGGTCTCGACTACTCGTTCTCCGCCATGAATCATGCAATGGTGCTCACCGGCGTGAATATCGTTGACGGCAAGATCGACCGCTGGCGCATCGAGAACAGCTGGGGCGACGAGCACGGCAAGAAGGGTTATTATATCTGCTCCGACACTTGGTTCGACAAGTATGTCTATCAGGCTGCCGTGGAAAAGGAATACCTCGGCGAACTGGCCGAGCTGACAAAGCAGGAAGCCGTCGAGCTGGCGCCCTGGGACCCCATGGGCACGCTGGCCGACTGATGAGGTGATCGAATGAAAGTTGATTTTGAACATGTACTCGGCAAGATCAAACCGCTGCACGCAGTGGGGCAGCCGCCGTTCTTTACAATGAACGATTCGTATATGCATTACCTGACCGAGGCGCATATCCCCTATTCCCGCCTGCACGACGTAGGCGGCGCCTACGGCGGCAGCATCTATGTCGACATCCCCAACATCTTCCGCAATTTCGATGCGGATGAAAACGATCCCGATTCCTACGATTTCGCCTTCACCGACTGGCTGATCACGGCACTGGAAAAGGCGGAATGCGAGCCTGTCTACCGGCTGGGCGTAACCATCGAAAACTACTGCGGTGTCCGGCAGTACCGCCTCGATCCGCCGAAGGATTTCGGCAAGTGGGCAAGGATCTGCGAGCATATCGTGCGTCACTACAACGAGGGCTGGGCGAACGGCTTTACTTACGACATCAAGTATTGGGAGATCTGGAACGAGCCCGAAAACGGCAGAGGACTGCCCGAAAACATGATGTGGAGCGGTACACCGGAGCAGTACTATGAGCTGTATACCGTTGCCTACCGCCATCTCAAGACCTGCTTCGGCGATTCCATCAAGGTCGGCGGGTACGGCTCCTGCGGCTTCTATGCCGCCATCGGCGAGGCATTCCCGAAGGAAGCCAACTGCTCCGCCCGGTATGAAACCTTCCTGGACTTTTTTGAAAATTTCCTCACCTACATCAAAGAGCACGGCGCCGGACTGGACTTCTATTCCTGGCACAGCTACGCCTCCTGCGAGGCCGACCTGTACATGGCGGACTATGCGGACGAGGTACTGACTCGTCACGGCTTCGGCGATGTGGAGACTCACCTCAACGAGTGGAACACCGCACCGAGACGGAATCAGCGGGGTACCTCCTTTGCATCGGCTTCGGCAGCTGCCGTCATGCTCTCCCAGCAGTACAAAAAGACCTATATGATGTGCTTCTACGACGCCCGCATCGGCACCTCCGTCTACGGCGGTCTGTTCAATCCCCTCACGTTTGAGCCCTTCTGCACCTACTACTCCTTCAAGGCCTTCGGCGAGCTGTATATGCTGGGCACACAGACCGAATGCGACACCGGAATGGAAAAGGTATATGCCGCAGCTGCAAAAGACGGAGAGAAGAAAGCCGTCATGATCTCCAACCTCTCCGGCGGGGACAAGCTCATCACATTTGACCTGACCTCCGATTTCACCGTGGAGTTGATCGACGAAGACCATTTCCTGACGAAGACGGAACTCAATCCCTCCCGATTCACGCTGAAGAACGATCAGGTCGCACTGATCCGGAATTATTGATGTTCATTTTGCAAAGCAGTCTTATTCACCTGCAAACAGAAATAGCCATATACCGGTTTGGCATTTGATAGAAATAACCCGTTGAAAAGGAATCTCCATTTTCAACGGGTTATTCTTTATCAATTCTTACTCTTCAAAGGGTACAGCACAGGGCAGCGTGATGCCGTTGCCATTCTCGTCCGGGAAGGGATTGAGGTCGTCATCCCGCACGGCATTGCGCTCCTCGACGTTGGTGAAATCCGGGATCTTGAAATTCTCGCCGTGATTCAGGCAGCTGCGCCAGCCCAGGATCGCCGTAGCAGCCATGGCAACGGCCTTATACACATCGAAGAAGGGCACCTTACCGTCGGCAAAGTAGTCGATCATGTTCTGCACGATCCAGAAGTCTCCGCCGCCATGACCGGCCTTTTCGGCCTTCTCGCCCTTCTCGCCGAACTCCTTGAGGTCGGAGGGGAATACCTTGACGTTGGTCTCCCAGTCCTCGGGCTTGGTATGCTCAAAGTAGAACATACGGACCGCATGATCCGGGATATAGCCGCCGTCCTCCACGCCTGCGATATCGCCGCAGATACGGTATCTGCTGTAATCGCTGGCCATGGCAGTGCAGCCGGTGAACCGGGCGATCATGCCGTTATCCATCTCACAGAACATCATGCCGACGGCGTCATAGTTGTGATAGATATCATTTCTCGCATACAGCCGATCGGAATGAGCGGCTCTGGCGGAAACGTACTTGGGCATGGACTTGCTCATGTACATCAGCGGGCCCATCGCATGCGTGACATAATAGGTCTTGGGCAGCCAGCGCCTCCAGTGATAGGTACCGGGCGCCAGATGCAGATACTCCTCCACCTTGCCGGAATGATTATACTCGCCCTCTGCATAGACCAGTCTGCCCAGTGCGCCGCTCTCGATGATCTTGTTCATCTTGAGGTTCATCGTCATGAAGGGATAGTTTTCGGCGATCATGTACTTTCTGCCGGTGCGCTCCACAGCCTCGACCAGCTCCACGCACTCCTTCAGGGTGTTGGCGGCAGTACACTCGCTGACAACGTCCATGCCGGCCTCCATCGCCTTGATGGCGAAGGGCGCATGTTGCCAGAAGTAGTTGGCGAGGAACACGGCGTTCATGCCGTTCTTCTTGCCGTAGTCAAGGAACTCGTCAAAGTCCTCAAACAGGGCGATATTCTTAAAATCGTTGTCCTTTTCCTGATTGTGGATGTTCTTGTCGCAGATGGCCATCAACTCGATGCGCTCCTCCTCCATCATCAGCTTGATGTAGGAATTGCCTCTCCATGCGCCGAATACGCCGATTCTGATATCTGCCATGATTTCTTTCCTCCGCATATTATTGAGTATTACTTTTCAAAGGGCAATGCGCAGGGCAGCGTGATGCCGTTGCCGTTCTCATCCGGGAAAGGCGTGAGGTCATCGTTGCGGACGGCGTTGCGCTCTTCGACATTGGTGAAGTCCGGGATCTTGTAGTTCTCGCCGTGGTTGAGGCAGCTGCGCCAGCCGAGGATACCGGTGGCGGACATGGCCACTGCACGGTATACGTTGAAGAAAGGCTCCTTGCCGTCGGCAAAGTAATCGATCATGTTCTGCACGACCCAGTAGTCGCCGCCGCCGTGACCGGCCTTTTCTGCCTTTTCGCCCTTCTCGCCGAACTCCTTGAGGTCAGCGGGGAACACCTTCACATTGGTCTCCCAATCCTCGGGCTTGGTATGCTCAAAGTAGAACATGCGCACGCTCTTGTCCGGGATATAGTCGCCATCCTCGACGCCTGCGATATCGCCGCAGATGCGGTATCTGCTGTAATCGCTGGCCATGCCGGTGCAGCCGGTGAACCGGGCGATCATGCCGTTGTCCATTTCGCAGAACATCATGCCTGCGGCGTCATAGTTGTGACGCCAATCCTTCAGCTCGTACAGCAGGTCGGAATGGGCAGCTCTGGCGGAAACGTACTTGGGCATGGACTTGCTCATGTACATCAGCGGGCCCATCGCATGGGTCACGTAATAGGTTCTGGGCATCCAGGCTCTCCAGTGCCAGGGACCGGGCGTGAGATTCTTGAGCTCTTCGTTGTTGCCGGAATGGTTGTATTCGCCCTCGGCATAGACCAGCCTGCCCAGTGCGCCGCTCTCGATGATCTTGTTCATCTTGAGTTTCATCGTCATAAAGGGATAATTCTCAGCGATCATGTACTTTCTGCCGGTACGCTCCACAGCCTCGACCAGCTCCACACACTCCTTCAGGGTGCCTGCGGCGGTACACTCGCTGACAACGTCCATACCGGCCTCCATCGCCTTGATGGCAAAGGGAGCATGCTGGTGGAAATAGTTCGCAAGGAACACGGCGTTCATGCCGTTCTTCTTGCCGTAGTCAAGGAACTCGTCAAAGTCCTCAAACAGGGCCACATCCTTAAAATCGTTGTCTTTTTCCTGATTGTGAATGTTCTTGTCGCAGATAGCCATCAGCTCGATGCGCTCCTCTGCCATCATCAGCTTGATATAGGTATTGCCTCTCCATGCGCCGAACACGCCGATCCTGATATCCTTCATGGTAAACACGCCTCCCGTTTTTTTCTCTATTATAGCATATATCCGATAAATATGCAACCGCAAATATTGCAATCTTTCCCCTTTTCGTGTATAATACACTCAGAACACAAAAGGAGGCATCACATATGCTGACACTGTCAAAGCAGGAATACCGCAACAAGGTCCGGGGCTGCTGGCTGGGCAAGAACATCGGCGGCACTCTCGGCGCACCGTTCGAGGCGGTACGTGCGGAAAACGATATCGATTTCTATACCACCAGGCTGGATAAGGGCGTACTCCCGAATGACGATCTCGATCTTCAGCTGGCATGGCTCAACGCCGCAGAGCGCTTCGGCATCGCTGTTTCGGCAAAGGAACTGGCCGAATACTGGATCACCGCCATCACCCCCAACTGGGCAGAATACGGCGTGGGAAAATCCAACCTGCGCTTCGGTCTGGAGCCTCCCTATTCCGGCGGCTACAACAACGCCTTCAAGGACTCCAACGGCGCCTGGATCCGCTCCGAGCTGTGGGCCTGCCTGATGCCCGGTCATCCCGATCTGGCGGTCAAGTATGCCTATGAGGACGCCTGCGTCGACCATGCGGACGAGGGCGTATATGCCGAAGTATTCACTGCCGCACTGGAAAGCGCTGCCTTTGCGGTGAGCGATCTGGACAAGCTGGTGGACATCGCCCTTTCGTATATTCCGCAGGACAGCGAAGTGGCAAGAGCCGTCAAGCTGGTCATCGACTGCCACAAGAAGGGCCTGAACTGGAAGCAGGCCCGCATGAAGCTGCTGACCGAGGTACCCGATTCCTTCGGCTGCCAGCGTCATGATAACCCCAACAAGGACAACCTGCCCGCCGGTGACTGGGGCTTCGATGCGCCCGCCAATGTGGGCATCGTCGTGCTGGGCTGGCTGTACGGCGAAGGCGATTTCGGAAAGAGCATCTGCATCGCCGCGGGCTGCGGCGAGGACGGCGACTGCACCACCGCCACGCTGGGTGCGATCCTCGGTATCATCTTCGGCGCCGACGGCATCCCGCAGAAATGGATCGACCCCGTAGGCGATGAGATCGCCACCTGCACACTGAACCTCAAGTCCTCACTGGTCCGCATCCCCAAGACCGTGACCGAGCTCACCGACCGCACGGCCAAGCTGATGCCCTCGTTTATGCGGGAACACTTTGACATGTTCGCAGACGGCGCAGAGATCAGGCTCGCCGAGGATGCCGAGCAGTATGACCACGCCCGCCAGACCTGGATGTTCCGTCCCTACACCTTCAAGGACTACTATCCCACCTGCCACGCCGTGTTCACTGCCGAAAACGCCATGATGCGGCTGTGGGTCAATGCGCCCGACGGTACCGATATCCATGAGGGCGAGACCGTAAAGCTGGAGCTGCATGCCGAAAATATCAGCGGCTTCGTCGGCACCCAGCTGTGGCTGGAGCTTCGCTGGCTGCTGCCGGAGGGCTGGAGCTGTGATAAGGGCAGCCATACCGCCCTGTTCCTCAACCAGTACCACTGCGGCCCCGGCAATGCCTTCTGCACCGCCTGCATCACCGCAGGCCCCGTCACGCAGGCGCTCACCACCGTCGTGCTGGAAGTCACCGCCCATGACCGGCCCGGCAAGCTCTACGTTCCCGTCCAGTTCATCGCCAAAGCATAATATCATAGTGTGCAGTCGGCAGTGAGCAGTTTTAGTTTGTTATAGTATATTAAGAAGACCTTCCCCTCATCCGTACGAGGGGAAGGTCTATTACTTTCCGGATTTACGCTGTCTTCTTTTCGGGTTTGGTCATTTCTTCGGAAGCAATATTCGATTGTATCCTGCTGACAATATCGGTTTTCGGCTCGGGCACGGCATAATTCGGCATCACGAAGCCGTCCATCAGCTCCGCAATGGCTTCCCTGCTCCACCTTGACACATCTATATCCGTCATATACACATTATATCCGACTCCGTAGATATCGATCTCATCATAATCCCCGTATACCTCAACCAGCCAATCCTCATTGTCTGCGGTAAAATAGCGTTCCAGATCACTCAGCGGGATCACGGTAATGATTCCGGCATACTCTCCCTTTTCGTCCGCCAAGTACACTTGCACACCATCTATCGCCCTGTCCTCGTTGAGGTACACATACGCCTCTTCAAAGGCAAGTCCCGTCGATTCCGGCATGGCCGCAAAGAATTTACCTGCCTCTTCTGTATAAACCGATCCCGAATAATAGTCCTCCTCCTCCCAATCGAACTCGTCATCCGAGGGTATCGTGACCGGCACATCGCTGTACTGCTGCTGTGGGAACAGGCTGATCAGCTCGGCAACAGATTCCTCCTCCGCCAGCTTCTCAAGCAGCTGCACCAGTCCGTCGGAAAAACGGAAGATCGCTTCATAGCTCTCCATATCCATGCTTTCGCCGGCCAGCATCGCATAATCCAGCACATCAAAGCCCGTGATATCGGTTTCGACCTCCTCGCCGTCACAGTAGACAAAGTTCATCGTCACGCCGAGACACATAGACAGCGGCTGCTGTATGTCAAGACTGATAGCGATGTTGCCTGTACCGTCCGGATTCCATATTCCGGTTTCACGGATCCCGGCACCGTCCTGCAGAATATCGGACTCCATATTCACAGTATCGTCCGGCGAAATAATATAGGACACATGATACTGCATCGTATCCGTCGCTGCGTCAGCCGTCGCATTCAGCACGCCGTTCTCCCGGTTCAGCTGAATGTCGATACGTGTCCCTTCGGGGATCTCCGGGAATGCGCCTCTGTCCATGCCCGTCTGCGCATAATACGCATCGACAAAGGTCTCGACCTGTTCGCCCTCCAGCGTGATGTCCAGCGAGTAGTCACCCTCCGGGAAAGCGAAATTGATAACGGAAGAAACCGCCGCCTCGATCTGCTTTTCTGTATCCTCGGCGAAATTATCGGTTTTTGAAAATGTCGGCATCACTCCCACGCCCGGAATGGCATCGTCAGGGCTGAGGCTTATCGCCTGACGGATATCCGGGAAGGAAAGGATGCTGTTGTCGCCGTCCCGGAAGAAATTGAACCGCAGATATACCTCGTCCTCTTTTTCAAAACGCATGGCGACCCCGTTTTCCGAAACGGAGAAAACCAGCTCCGGATTCAGTGCAACGACCTTGTCATCAACGCTGACGGTAATGTCACTGATTTTCGCCCCCATGCCCTCGGCAAATGCGCAAGAGCTCAGTAGAAGCAGTGCCAACAGGAATGCGATCAGTTTTTTCATGGTTTCATCCTCCTCATTGCTTGTTCTCTTCCATTATACCAATTATCCGGCTTCGAGTCAATAGATATGACAAATAAACATGTCGCATAACATAACAAACCGGAGATATGCTCCGGTTTGTATTCTGTATTATCGATTCGGCTTTTTACCTGACCTGTCCGGCTTCGTTTTGGTATGATCTCCGTCCAGTTTTTCCTCGATAGAAGCAGAGGATTTCAACTCGGGTGGAGTGTAGGTCGGCATGACGAAGCCTTCCAGCAGTTGAATCATGTCCTCGTCCGTCAGGTCAAAATCATCCCGCACGATACTGATATTGATCTCGCAGTCGTTTCCGGTAGCCTTCACTTCCCTCTCACAGCGTTCTATGACCCATGCATCGCTTTCCAGCGTGGTGATCCCGCCGTTTTGATACACGATGCTTTTCACGCCGTTCTTGGGAACGATGGAGGCATACATGATATTGTTGCGGTCCTCATCCTCAAAATACACATACACATAGGCCAGTTCACGGTCATACGCCACCGTGCCCGCCAGTGAATTCTTTTCACTGACGAATTCGGGCAGAGAAGTGAATACATCCCGGATCCTCAGCGTATTATCCGGCTTCCCGGAACCGATGACGACCTGCACAGAACCGTAGCCCACATAGTTCAGAAGCGCCGCTGCGGATTCCTCTTCAAGGATGCCCGTCAGCTGAGCCTGAACCACGTTCATCATCTCCTCAAAGGCATTGGTCTCTTCGTCAGTCGCCTCCGAAACCGGCGCCATGGCGTCCAGCAGCAGATACTCATTCAGGTCGATCTCTGCCGGTGCGCCGTCCGAAGCAGTCAGGCTCGCCTCCATGCTGATGAAATCACAGGAGAGCTTGCCGGTGTAGTCCCACATGGAAAAATCCAGTCTGACCTTTTCCTCTTCCTCCGGGGAAACATCCAGCATATAATAACCGCTCTCATCACTCAGTGAAATGCTGACGGTGTTCCTGCCTCCGTAAAAATCCTCGGAAACCAGCTGCATCCACAATACGGTATCGCTCATATACAGTCCGAAGCATATATCCGTCGAGATCACGCCGTCTTTCTTCGCTATATCCGCATTCACCGAAACCGAATCCACTCCCGAAAGCGTCTCTTCTGCGGCAAGCCTGTCAAGCACCTGCTCGTCCGGCAGCAGCAGCTCGAAGAAGCGCAGCAGCCCATCCCGATCCAGTCTGAAGCTCAGCTCATAGTCCCCTTCCTCCGGAAACTCGACCCCGGCTACCGCCGTCAGCGTCTCCTTCAGATGGGCGACAAACTCCTCCTCCGAAAGAGCGTCGAGCTCCGCCTTGAGGGCTTCCTTTTCCGTCCGGGGCAGCAGCTTTGCTTCGCCGTCCGAAAGCGGCAGGCAAAGTCCCACTTTTCCGGCTTCGGGAAACAGCAGTACGGCACTGTCATCCGTAAACACGAGCTGTGCCGTACAACCCGCATCGCCGTTTCTGAGGGTCAAAGCGAGGTCGTCATCGTCTGTCATGAGCTCCGCCGACAGATTCAGCGGGAACTCCTCATCATCCAGCCATACCGTGATATCGCTCAGCAGGATGCCGCCCGTCTCCTCCTCGGCAAAC
>JAZLHZ010000148.1:0-9745 GCA_045617085.1 Clostridia bacterium | reverse complement strand
GGATGTGCGGTAGTAGCTCAGTTGGTAGAGCGCCACCTTGCCAAGGTGGAGGTCGCGAGTCCGAGTCTCGTCTACCGCTCCAGGCTCCATTTGAGATGTGCGGGTGTAACTCAATGGTAGAGTTCCAGCCTTCCAAGCTGGCTACGTGGGTTCGATTCCCATCACCCGCTCCAAAGCAGATGCGGTAGTAGCTCAGTTGGTAGAGCGCCACCTTGCCAAGGTGGAGGTCGCGAGTCCGAGTCTCGTCTACCGCTCCATATGCGCCTTTAGCTCAGTTGGTAGAGCACCTGACTCTTAATCAGGGTGTCCAGGGTTCGAGTCCCTGAAGGCGCACTTCGGCGATGATTTGTCTGAACAAGATAAAGCATCGCTTTTTGTTTTATATTATCGAATACACTACTGACTGTGGGGGTGTGAACTATGCGCAGCATTGCTTTGTTTAATGACAACTGGTACTTCCATGACGGCGATATCGAGCTGCACCAGCCCGGGATCAAGGGACCGTCCTATTCTCAGGCCAAGACCGAGCATCACATGGAAGGTCCTGCCAGCCTCTGCTATCCGGACAGACCCGACGATTATATGGATCGGGGAACCCGTGAGATCTCCTTCGGCGGTTGGCAGAACGTGACACTTCCCCATGACTTTATCATCACGCAGGAGCCGAAAAAAGAATACAACAACGCCTGGGGCTTCTTTGACTATCATCCCGGCTGGTACCGCAAACACTTTGTCATCTCTTCCGCAGACATCGACCGCCGCATCGTGCTGTACTTTGAGGGCGTTGCCGACAAATGCGAGGTCTGGTTCAACGGCTGCGACATGTGCACCTCGCTGCAGGGAAATACCCCTTTCGAAGTGGACATCACCGACTATATCCGCTTTGACGAGGACAATGTACTGGCGATACGTGTCGAGACCGGCACCTGTGAGGGCTGGTGGTATCAGGGCGGCGGCATTTACCGCAATGTATGGCTGGAAAAATACGATGCCGTATCCGTTGACCGCTGGGGCGCTTATGCATACCCGGTAAAGAAAGAGGCATACTGGAGTGTTCCCGTGGAAACGGAAGTACGCAACGACAGCTTTGACGCAGTCGAAACGGAAGTCGCAATCACAATTCTCGCCCCCGACGGCACTTCCGTAAAGGAAAACCGCAAAAAAGTCCGACTCGCCGCAAGAAGCGTTACCAAAATCAGTTTTGATGAGACCGTCACCGATCCCGTGCTGTGGGATATCGACGCCCCGAACCTGTATACACTGAAGGTCAACGCTGCCGATGACGAAACCCGTGTTTCCTTCGGCTTCCGTGATCTGCGCTTTGACCCCGATACAGGATTCTGGATCAACGGCAGAAACGTCAAGCTCAAGGGCGTCTGCGGTCACGGCGACTGCGGCCTCACCGGCAGAGCCGTGCCGGACTCCATGTACCGATACAAGGCACAGCTCATCAAAGACATGGGCGCCAACGCCTACCGATGCTCGCACTATCCGCAGGCGGAGTACTGGATGGATGAAATGGACAGGAAGGGCATTCTTGTGATGGACGAGGTGCGCTGGTTCTCCTCCACGCCCGATGGCATCCGTCAGCTGGAAACGCTGATCAAGCGGGACAGGAACCATCCGTCCGTCATTCTGTGGTCTGTCGGCAACGAAGAACCGTTCTTCATCACCTCTCAGGGTGCCCGCATCGCCCGCAGCATGTATGCTGCCGCCAGAAAGCTGGATACAAACCGTCCGATCATCACGGCTAATGACAAAGACCCCTCCGTCGCCACGGTATATGACCAAAGCGACATCGTTGGCATCAACTACCATCTGGAAATGTTCGATCCGCTGCACAAGAAGTTCCCGGACAAGGCCATCTTCTCCACGGAAAACAGCGCCAGCGGCACGACCAGAGACTGGTATTACGAGGATGACCCGGCACTGGGCAAGAGCTGGGCCATCGACCACGACGTCAACGACTACTTTATCGGCAGAACAAAGACCTGGAAGTTCATCATGGCCCGTCCGTGGCTTATGGGCGGCATGCAGTGGATCGGCTTTGAGCATCGGGGCGAGGCCATGTGGCCCTGCATCTCCTCCAAATCCGGCGCCGTCGACCTGTATCTGCAGAAAAAGGACGCCTTCTATCAGAACAAATCCCTGTGGGACGAGAAGCCGATGATCCACCTGATGCCCCACTGGAACTGGGAATACCGCACAGGTGAAAACATAGATGTCTATGTCTATACCAACTGCGACGAAGCAGAGCTGTTCCTGAACGGCAGGAGCCTCGGCAGAGAAAAGCATGCGCCCTATGAGACGCTGCATTTCTCCGTCCCCTACGAGAGAGGCACCCTCTCGGTAAAGGGGTATGTGAACGGCACCGTTGCTGCACAAGACGAACGCATCACCTCCGGAAAAGCCGTTGCACTGCAGCTCCGAGCCGAAAATGCCGATGACGTGTCTGCCGGCGATGCGCTGCTCCTCACTTGCTTTGCCGTAGACAGCGAAAGCAGAGAAGTACCCACAGCCTCGCCGCTGGTCCGGTTCACCGTGAGCAAAAACGCCGAGATCATCGCCACAGGCTCAGAGACTTCGGATCATGTGCCGCCGCAGGAGCCCGTCCGTAAAATGTATATGGGCAAAATCAGCGTGCTTGTTCGGAAAAAGAACGACGACCCTCTCACCGTCACAGCACTTGCCGACGATCTTCTTCCGGCGAAGATCACTCTGTAATGCAAAAGGCAACGCCACGGCTCCGGCCATGACGTTGCCCTCTTTTATATTGGTTATGCGTTGTAATACATATCGTAAACGACATATCCGCCCATATCCTTCAGCGAACCCGGGAATGTCTCCATGCACATCTGGCATCTCGGCTCCGTCATCGGATATCCGCTGACGGGATAAATGCCGTATTCGGAAGAGGTCCGGAATCCCACGGTATTATAAAAGCGATAGTTGCCCTCCACAGTGATGCCCTTATAGCCCATTTCCCGGACCTTCTCGATGCCGAGCTGCAGCATTCTTGTTCCGATACCCTGCCGCAGTTGATCGGCATGAACGGAAACCGGAGCCAGCATCACGATATCGGTGTCCTTTGCTCCGCCGTGTCCGCCCTGCGGAGTTCTTGACAGCGGAAAATGCGAAAACAGGAAATGCCCGACAATTTCGCCGTCCAGCTCCGCCACAAAGGAAAGCTCCGGAATGTAGTATTCGGACTGTCTGATCTCTTCTATCAGTGCAACGATATCCGTGCCGTCGGAATAGTCCGTGCCTTCCTTGAAGGAACGAAGCACCAGCGAAATGATATCCTTGTAATCCCTACGTGTTTCGGGACGAATGGTCACCCGGTCATTTGTTTTCATCATAAGCTCCTTTTTCATGTATTTGCGGCATTCATCCAAACATATCTCGGGCCTTCAACTCCCATCTCCCCGTTCGGAATAAAGCCGACTTTTTCAAGCACCCGTTTCGATGCGGCGTTGCTTTCTTCGGTCTCCGCTTCTATCTGTTTCACTTTCTTTTGGGCAGCTGCCCACCTTACGAGTGCCGTTACTGCCTCCGTTGCATATCCGAGTCCCCGATAATCTTCGGCAATGCCGTAGCCTGTTTCGACAGAGCCGCATTCGTCAATGCCCTTAAAGCACAGCTCTCCGATATGGGTACCGTCTTTCAATTCGATCATCCAAATCGCATACCACTCCCACTGATCGGGATGAGAAAGACACCCGTCCAGCATTTCGGTGCAGGCTGCAGCCAATGCATCCGCAGTCTGCGCCGCAATGAATGCTTTCATCTGTTCTTCGGAAGCAGCATATATTCTCAGTCTTGTTGTTTCAAGCATATATGTTCAACGTCTATTGTTCCAGGGTTATTTCATAGTACAAATAATCTCCGATATATGCGCCGTCTGGTAGTATTCTCTTTTCTGTCGTATAATCTGAAACCGACGCTTTCATAGTTCTTCGGTGCGACCAGATTGCTGTTTGTGCAGACGATGATGCGCTTCAATCCGTCATATTCCTTTATCCTGTGAATCGCTTCCGACAGCTGGGCGTGCCCATATCCGTTGCCCTTGTAGCCCTCCCGAATACCGTTATGGCCGATTTCAACATAATCAGGCCGATGTCTCGGATTCCAAGTAACAAACCCTATCGGATAGCCATCTGTCCGTCCTGCAGACGGTACACATTCTTCACTTCCTGATGACGGCGGAACTCCTTCAAAGAATCACGACGGAAGTTGGTTTTATCGGCGAGTTTTATTTCCACTCGGTTTATTCTCATTTCTCAAAGATTGGGGAAACCGGGATTCATACATGCCGTTTCAGCCAATCGATCTTCGCAAAGTCTTTATTGTTGTTTTTGTCGTTTCTGTAGGAATCCTTAGAGGAGGCCTGATAGATACACAGAAACTGTTTCAGGCTCGGTACACGAAACCGGATGCCGTCCGAATCGATCAGCTCAAGCTCCGTTTCGGAAATACCCGCAAATTGAGCCAACGAATCGATCGAACCGTATTCCGCACAGATCCCGTTTTTCCGAAATTCGTGTTCATGCACATCGGTCAATTCATATCCAAGCTCTGTCATGACCGACAGGATCTTGTCCCAGTCATAGATCCTCCTGTCGTCCGGAGCCTTCCAGCCTCTCGGATCGCCCGGAACGTGAATGTCGATATCCGACGGATCCCAATTGACTTTTGATACATATTCCAATCCCAACGAACCCATCAGTGTCGGTATGATCCCAATTCTGTTTAAGCGGGCACAAATATCCCGAAACTCAGCAAACAGTGATTCCATTTTCCCTCCGTTAATTGTTGCTTACTCTGTTTTTATGCGGTACCTGAACACGCACGGTTCACGCCCTTTGGTATCATGAGTAGATGAAATGATCTCGCAAAGCTCCAGCTTCACGCCTAACATGATCTCATAATGAAACTTGAAATGTCCGCCGAACCATATTCATATACGGTCTTTGACTGATGATCGCAAGCCGTTCTTCTGTGGAATCGTCCTTATGTACTTCGGCAAACTGCTTTGATGCTTTCAGCCGTGCTCCGATTTTGCAGCAGGCGTTTGCTTCTATGATCTCCTGTACACGTTATTTCGGCAGCTTGTCATTCATCACATCCGGCACATGCTTCATGTATGCCGATTTGACCTTCTTGTTTGCTTTGGATACAACATTTTCATATCCCGCATTGATCTCACGCACAATACTCTCATCAACTGCGAATTCCGAAAGCATATCTCTGAATTTTTCCGGTGACGGCATAGAAAGGCCTCCTCGAGTTCGTTCCTGCAGGAATACCCGATCCTTCCTGTGAAAAACAGTGACCGCATGAACACCATCTATTATAGTGTCCATATGGTCACTTGTCAATATGCAGCACGAAATTTTCTCAAGTTATACGTACTTTTCGTCGATCAACAGCTGAAATATCAGATTTTCACGCTCGACGCCGTGGGGCATTCCCTCGGGATATATCCTCTCGTTTTCTTTGATCGCAAAGGCGGGATCCACAAACACGACCTCCAGCTGCAGCCGCACCTCATACGACTCCAGCTTCTGTGCGTATTCCTCGTCATAGGCATCACAGAGATAGTAGTAATTATCCTGTATGAACCAGCTGGCAGGGTTGTCCTTGTACACCTTGCGCATTTGTCCCAGTTCTCTTTCGGAACCCGGAATGACCTTCAGACCGGCTTCCTCCATGACCTCCCGATGCAGCGCCTCGATCTGTGTTTCACCCATCTCCAAGCCACCGCCGGGAAAGCTGTACTCACCGTTACGTATGCTGTGCAGCAGACAGACCTTACCGTTCCGGATGATCACGCCCCGCACCGAAGGCCGAACCCTTACCTTCTGACCGTCGGGAATGACCGTTTCTCCCATGTAAAACAGCTCTCTCATAATACCTCGCTGTGCCAACCGCCTTCGGCATCTCTCCACTGTTTGTTTTCGTTGAGGCGCTCGTCCAGACAGACCTTCAGCATGTCCCCTACGTCGGGAGCCAGTTCCATGTCCCACAGCTTGTCGATATCCGCCCAGAACACGTCACCTTCGTCGGAGCCGTGAAGCTCGCCTGAAAAGACTTCCGTCTTGAAAATGAATACGATATACAGTGTACCGTCCTTTTTCGGGAACTGCTTCACGCCGCAGATGCGAAGCTCCTTCACATCCAACCCGGTCTCCTCTTTGACCTCACGAATGGTGGATTCCACAAAGGACTCTCCGTCCTCCACGTGTCCGCCGGGCAGGGCGATGCCGCCCCAGTTGGGATCCAGCCGCTGCTGTACCACGACCCGCGTACCGTCCGTGATGAAGCAAGAATTTGTCAATATGCATTGCTTGATGGCTCTTGCCATGTTGTTTCCTCCGATTTCAACAGTTCCAAGGCATTCTGATACAGAATACGGTCTTTTTCTTCTTTCGTCAGCGGAAGCGCATCGATCTGCTCCGCTTCGTCCTTCTGATTTCTCCATGGGCTGTCCGTTCCGAAGAGGACTCTCTCCGCTCCGAAGGCCCGGATCAGCTCGACAGCCTGCTCATTATCCAGCATATTCCGCCACAGGTACGGGATGTACTCTGTGTCCGCATTGTCGAGATAACCCAGCGAAAAGGACGTATCGATGAACACGTTTTTCAGCGGCGCCAGCTCATCTCTTGCCTGGTGCCACATGCGCCAGCCGCCCATGTGCGCCGCTATTAGTTTGATGTTCCCGACCTGTTTCACGGCATTGGCGATCTTTTTCGGTGTGCAGCACAGGTTGTCCGGAAACCCGATATCGATGCCGCCGTGTACCACAACAGTCAGACCGAAGTCTGCCGCCGCTTCCAAAATATGCAAATATCGTATATCGTCAATGTCCGTATTCACAAACACCGGATGCAGCTTGATACCCCGGATGCCGCAATCCGAAAGCGTCTTCAGTTCTCTTCTGTATTCCTCATAATCCGGATGCATACAGCCAAAGAACACCAGCCCGGTCTGCTCCGCCATCGAATTCATCATCGCCGCATGGGCATTGATCTTCTCCACCTGCGAGCTCTTCGTAGCGACCGGCAGGCATACGCTGATGTCGATCCCCGCCTTTTGCATAGAATACAACAGACCTGATTCCTTCCCGTCCGTAAACGCATGCATATGCCCGCCTTTTGAAAGAGATGCTATCGCCTTATCGGCGATAGCATCGGGAAAGGTATGCGTATGAAAATCAATGATCATTTGGTTTCGTCACCGATAACACGGCTCTGGGGGGCCAGTACCTTGATATCATATGCCTTGAAGCACTCGTCTACCAGTTCGGTCTTCGGTGCCTTGGTCAGCAACGATACCACGGGCACGATGATGAATCCGGCCAGCATGCAGAATGCACCGGCATTGATCGGGGACTGGAGGATCGTCGGGAAAGCGCTCTTGAAGAAGATATTGGCAGTCATCACAACGACGGAGAAGATGAAGTTGACTGCACAGGCAGGCGTGGTGGTCTTCTTCCAGTACAGGCCGAACAGGAACGGAGCCAGGAATGCACCGGCCATAGCGCCCCAGGAAACGCCCATCAGCTGAGCAATGAAAGTGACGTTGGAGGTGTACTGAATGATGGCCAGCACGACGGATATGGCAATGAATACCACGATCAGGATGCGCATGATGAGGAGCTTCTTCTTCTCGTCCAGATCCTTCTTGACCTCGCCGTCGATGAAGTCCAGCGTCAGCGTGGAGCTGGAGGTCAGTACAAGGGAGGAAAGTGTGGACATGGAAGCGGAAAGCACCAAGATCACCACAACAGCGATCAGAATATCGGACAGTCCGGACAGCATCGTGGGAATGATGGAGTCAAAGCCCTCTGCAGCCACCAGCTCAGGAGTGCTGAACAGACGGCCGAAACCGCCCAGGAAGTAGCAGCCGCCCGCCACGATGATGGCAAAGATGGTGGAAATGATCGTGCCGGTGCTGATGGACTTTTCGCTCTTGATGGCGTAGAACTTCTGCACCATCTGCGGCAGGCCCCAGGTACCCAGCGAGGTCAGCAGCACGACGCCCAGCAGATTCACGGGATCGGGACCGAAGAAGGAATTGAAAGCACCGGGCATTCCGGCAACGCTTTCATCAGTCACATTGGACAGAGCAGTCAGCGAACCGAGGAAACCGCCGTTTACCTTCAGCACCGCCACCACAACGGCGGAAATACCGAAGATCATGACGATGCCCTGAATGAAGTCGTTGATGGCCGTTGCCATATAGCCGCCGAGAATGACGTACACGCCGGTCAGCACCGCCATAACGATAACGCAGACGGAATAGTCGATATTGAACGCCATGCCGAACAGACGGGACAGACCGTTGTACAGCGAAGCAGTATACGGGATCATAAAGATGAAAGTGATCGCAGATGCCGCCAGCTTCAATGCCCTGCTGTCAAAGCGCTTGCCGAAGAACTGAGGCATGGTAGCGGAATTGAGGTGCTGGGTCATGATGCGGGTTCTTCTGCCCAATACGCTCCAGGCGAGGAAGGAACCCAGCAACGCATTGCCGATGCCGGCCCAAGTAGCCGCAATACCGTATTTCCAGCCGAACTGACCGGCATAGCCGACGAATACAACGGCGGAAAAATAGGAAGTACCGTAGGCAAACGCCGTAAGCCACGGGCCGACGGATCTTCCACCCAGCACGAAGCCGCTGACATCGGTCGCATGACGGCGGCAGGAAATGCCGACAGCGATCATTGTGGCAAAGAAAACGACAAGAAGCAGGATTTTGATAAACATAAACACGCTTCCCTTCTCTGTATATTTCGGATAATTATACCACTTAAATGCATAAACAAAAAGCATATTTTTGTTAAGACGGTATGAAGCAACGTAAAAGCGGCCTTTTCTGTCGAAAAAACCGCTCTTTCCGTATCAGTCGTGTCTGCCGCTTGCACGCAGATGCCTGAGCATTTCTTCCGGGGCATCGGTGTTGACGATGCGGCTGCCCCATGAAAACGCCGTGTCATACTTGTCAAAATCCCTGAGGGACGGCGCCATCAGCGGCATGATGCCGACGGTCTGCAGATAGTCAAACCACTCCTTCGGACACATGGGGTCCTCATACTTTTTTACCTCGCCTGTTTCCGTGAGGTATCGGTGCTGCATACAGGCCACATCGATAAACCGCTCCGGGTCGATATCCATCTCACCAAGGATGAACCACGGATAGAACCCGTGGTACAGAAAGCGCTTTCCGTGGCGCAGGTACACATGCTGAAGGAGTTTTCCGCTGAACGAATTGATATACGTCCTGTCCTCCATTCGGAAGGACAGCAGCATATCACAGATCCTGTCGGCACAGGCATAGGCAAATTCCTCATTGCCCGGCGTGGGATAGTCCTTGAGTTCGATATTCAGAAGCAGTCCGGGATATTCCCGTGCCAATTCCAGCAGCTGCAAAAGCGTTGCCGGAGGCTCGGGAGCCGCATCCGCATGAAACGCCGCATTCAGCCGCAGCAGCTGCTCCATCGTCAGATCCCGCACTCTTCCCTTTCCGTCGGTCGTCCGGTCCACGGTCTCGTCATGCATCAGCACCAGCTGTCCGTCCTTTGTCATCCGCACATCAGTCTCGATCATGTCGACACCGGCAGCCATTGCTCTTCGGAAGGCGGTCATGGTGTTCTCCATATTGCGGATCCGTTCACCCCGATGTCCCGAAACGAGGATCTTCTCTCCGAACTCCATCGTCATTCATCCTTGTCGTCATTCATTTT
>JAZLHZ010000147.1:0-6383 GCA_045617085.1 Clostridia bacterium | reverse complement strand
TCATCATGCGTTTACTCTCTCAGAAATCTGACTGTTCTTCTTTTCTCTCTTTCGCTCAAAAACTCTTTACCATCTCCGCAGCTTTCGCCGCTCCGGCCTTTCGCTCTTGAACGCTCTTCTCTATATCGTTTTCAAGGATCGTTTGTTGTTTCGGCTCAGTGTTTTTCGCTTTCCCCGAAGCAACGTGTAGTATTATACTACTTCTTACCCCTTTTGTCAACACTTTTTTTCGGCTGCCGTTTTTCTATTCATTTCCTATTATACACAACTCACCTTTGTCCATTTTGGCGCTGTTAAACGTTTGTAAATCGCAAATCCTCCAACAAAAAACCTCTTCGGAAAACCGAAGAGGATGTACTGGGACGGCTGGGTTCGAACCAGCGAATCCGGGAGTCAAAGTCCCGTGCCTTACCGCTTGGCTACGCCCCAACAAACGGCATGTATAAAAAAAGCGGGTGAGTGGTGGGATTCGAACCCACGATCTCCAGGGCCACAACCTAGCGCTCTGACCAGCTGAGCCACACCCACCGCATGTGGCGCGCCTGAAGGGATTCGAACCCCTGACCCACGGCTTAGAAGGCCGTTGCTCTATCCGGCTGAGCTACAGGCGCATTAACACCACAGCTATAGATTATAGCACTTACCCGCTTTAATTGCAAGTCCCTTTGCCAAATTTAACACTTATTAATTGAAAGGCTGATATACCCTTGTCCGCATCATCTCATGCAGGATGTCATATCTGGGATGCTCCCGCCAGCCACCGTCGGTGGAGCCGCCCTCGGTGAAGTTGAACTCCACATCAGGGCAGTTTTCGACCAGATAATCCCTGCGCTCCTGACTGAGGCCGCAGCCCACCAGCCAGCACCGCTCCAGATTCTTGCAGGAGATGATGACGTCCTCCACCTGCTCCTTGGGGCTGCCGGACAGGTCGACAAAGCAGATGTTGAGATCCAGCAGGTTCGGATTGTCCTTCAGCGGTGTCAAATCACGAAATGAGTTCAGGAACAGCTCGACATACTCCAGGTTCCTGCATTCCGCCAGAGGAGACAGATCGGTGATGCGGTTATCCGCCATGATCAGCACCCGCAGGTCGGGGAAATACTTCACGAAATCCAGATTATAATTGAAATTATGACCCAGATCCAGCGCCTTCAGCTTCTTACAGAATCGGATCGGCTCCAGATCGTTCCATTCATAGTAGTTGTCCGCCGTGGTGCCCAGCGTGGAAAAGGCCGTGGCGTCGGTACGCACCTCGTAATTCCAGAATTTTACTGTAAAGCCGAAGAAAATATCCGGATAGGTCTCGCAGAGGTAGTCCATGTTCTTCTCGCTGAGATCGCTCTCGTACAGGTCGATCTCGGTGATGTTCGGCAGCATGTTGATGATCCTGCCGATATCGTTGATCTGCGAATTGTCGATAATGGTATTTCCGAAGTCCAGCACGGTGGTGTCGGAGGGGAAATGCCTGCCCAGCAGCACCAGATCATAGACGAACTCCACATCGGGGCACTGCTCCAGCAGCGGTGCCAGCCAGCGGGTGGTCTCGTCCGCATCGGGCAGCAGCACAGTCTTGACATTCGGCGCCGCACGCAGCGCATTGATCAGCTCCGCCTCGTCGATATCGCTCTCGCCGTAAAGGTTCAGCTGCGTGGTGTTTTCGGTGATCTTCTTTCCTTTATACTCCGCCACGGCGGGTACGGGTTCCGGAGTGGGCTCGGGAGTTGCCGAAGGCTCCGGGGTCTCGGTGGGCTCGGCAGTAATCTCGGGTTCGGCAGTCACTTCGGGTTCTGCAGCTGCCTCTTCCGCCGGAGCTTCGCTCACAACGGCAGCGGGCGCATTTTTTACGTCATCCTGCCTTTCAAAAAGCTTTCCGGGAACGGCAACGATCAGACCGATGACGGCAAGTATGCCCGCCGCCAAAACCACCTTATTGAGCAGTGACCGGGTCAGCTGCTTCAGCAGCAGGCCTGCGCCGACAAAGCAAACACATGCCAAAAACAGCAGGATCGCCCCGAAGGACGGCAAAAGGAGGATGCCTCCCGCCAGTGATATCACCGCTCCGCCGATGCACACCATCAGCAGATTCTTCCTCTTTTTTGTCAGCTTCTTGCTCATAGTATCACTCTCCGTCTGTTGATAAATACATTTTATCACAAACGCTCCGAAAAATCAATATAAAAAGATGCTCCCTGCGGCTGCGGAGAGCATCTTTTTTCAAAATCATCAGTTGTAGGTATCGGGAGTCCAGGGCGCCGTGGGAGCGGGCGTCACGCCCAGAGCCGGGGTCACCACGGGCTTGCTCTGCTCGTAAGCGGGATCGTAATCGGGGTTGTCTTCCCTGTTGTCGGTGGGATCCCACTTGCCGCTCTTCAGCTCGGGGATAGCAAACTCGGCATACTTGGCAGCCTTGGTCGCCTCATCGCACTCGGTGGTCATGAACTTGACCACGGTGCCGGCGGGCACGTTGTCATAGATCCATTTGGCATCGGCGCACAGCAGACGCACGCAGCCGGCGGAGGCATTGGTGCCGATCTTCTTATATTCATCCTTCAGCAGGTCGCTGGCATAGTAGCTGCCGTAGGGCATGGAGTGGAACAGGATCTTGCCGCAGATACGGGTGCTGTACTGCATATAGCTGGCGGAAGCGATGGAAGCATTCCATGCCTGCTTCTGGCCGTCCATCAGATAGGTTCCCTCCGGCGGCTTATAGCCGAAGGTATCGGTGGAGCAGGGCATCTCCCGGCAGAGCAGGCTGTAGGTGCCGTCCTCGCCGATGGTGTACACGCGCACGACCTGAAGGCCTCTGTCTACTTCGATATAATAGGGGAATTCCAGCTCCACGGGTTCGGGAACGGGCGTAGGCTCCGGCGTTGCCGTGGGTTCGGGCGTTGCGGTAGGCTCCTCGGTGGGAGTTGCCGTAGGCTCGGGAGTATCGGTGGGTTCGGGAGTATCCGTAGGCACTGCGGTGGGCTCTGCGGAGGGAGTCGGCATATCCGCAGTGGGGATCAAGGTGGGCTCGTCGGGCTTTGCAGTCACGGCAGCCAGCTCGACCGCCGTAGGAGCGATCATCGTTACAGTGTCCTTTTCATCTGTATTTTCGGCTGCATCCTCGGCAGCCTCCTCGGTGGGAGCAGGTTCTACGGTATCGGTCTTACCAATGCTGGCAAACCAATCCTTATAGGGGGCGTCGTCCTTCAGTACCAGGAACCAGGCGGCGGCAATGATGGCGGCGATCAGGATCAGGCCGATCACGCACGCCACGGCGCGGTGTTTTCTGCGGGAGCTCATTGTCATTGGGAATCTTCCTCTCTCTTTTTATATTCTTGAATTAATTCAAATCGTCCGTTGTTTTCTGCGGCGGTTAGCGCACGGTTCACGATCCGCATTTTTCTTGCGTTGTTGCTGCCGATGAACGGCGCCAGCTTCTTATGTCCGTTTTTCAACAGCAAATCGTCCAGCTTCAGCACATCCTTTAATTCATCCGAAGGCTCGCAGGTGCCGATGCCCCTGTTCCTCGGGCAGCATTTCTGGCAGATATCACAGCCCAGTATGCAGCTTCCGATAAACGGACGCATTTCCTCCGGCAGGAGCTTCGTCTCGTCCTGCGCCCGGATACACCTCGCAACGTCGAGATGCCCGTCTTTCAGTGCGCCCGTCGGGCACATTTTTTCGCAGGCATGACAGCTTGCACACTCCTCCGAAAGCACATACCCCGGTGCCGAAGCCTTTGTTTCCGGCTCCAGCTCCGTGACGACGGTCTGAAAGCAGACTCTCGTTCCGAAGCCCGGGACCGAAATGAGGTCGTTCCTTCCGTATGCGCCCTCGCCTGCCCGGCATACCAGCGGCTTGACCGGAATGCGGTAGGTCATTTCTGCCCGGATGCCCTCGTCGTTCAGCCGTTTCGCCAGCTTTATCGCCTGTTCGTGAGCGGCATTGGAGACCACGTAATAGGCATCGATCGAAGCCTCGGTGTGCTCTTCGGCATAGGGCGTGTATCCCTTCATCAAAAGAAGGATACTCTTTGCGAAGGGGTACTCACTCTTCACCTCATAGTGCAGTCCCTGCGCCTGTCTGTGGAGAACGCCCTGCGGCTGCTCAAACGAAACACATTCCGTCAGAACCGCGCTGTCGAAGCCGTACTCCTTACAGAGTGCACTCAGCCTCATCGCTGCCGTCCTTGAGTGAGCGGATCTTAACCTCCATCTTGCCGTCGGCCTTCGTAAACCACAGGTCGGTGGTGAAGGGCTCGCCCACATACTGAAGCCTCAGATGCAGCACGCCGTCCTCCCACGTCGCCTTGGCGCCCAAATCGGAGAAGTTGTTCCAGCGCCAGAAGGTATTGACATGCTCGTTGTTCTTATAGCCGTTCCAGCCGTATTCGGCCTTGATGTCGCCCTGATCGGTCTCAACGGTGACTTCCGTCTCGGTGACGGTAACGGCACTGTACTTCATCCTGTTTTCCGAAAGCGCCAATCGCTTGCCGAAGGGAAAATCCACGCCCTCGGGCTTTTCGGTGATCTCGTTCTTTTCCAGTTCCTCGGAAAGCGCCTTCAGCTCTGCCGCATCATCCACGGACACGCACTGGGTGTTGTCGTAGACCTCGGGCAGCAGAATGGTCTCTATCTCGTCCAGCAGATAGCCCATTGGCTTGGGATCGCCCATCGCACTGGTGATGACCACGATCATGTCCAGCCGGGGGATCATCACGATGTACTGGCCGCCCATGCCGTCGGCACGGAAACAGTCGAAATCACAGCGCCACATCTGATAGCCGTAGCCAACCGCCCAGTTGTGATCCTGATTCGGGTCTCCGCTGCGGTTCTCGATATGCTTCTTCTGCGCCGCCGCAATATACTCCTGAGAGACCAGCTGCTCGTTCTTCCATCTGCCGTGCTCCAGTATCATCATGCCCAGACGCAACATATCGGCGGGCAGCACATGCAGACCCGAACCGCCGATGGCGATCCCCTTGGGGCAGGTGTCCCAATATGCGCCCTCGATGCCGAGGCTGGCAAAAAGCCACTCGTTGGCCAGATCGATCAGCCGCTTGCCGGTGACCTTCTGGAGAATTGCGGCGCACATATAGGTGGCGCCGGTGTTATAGACAAAATGGGTGCCGGGCTTGTGATCCACGGGCCGGTTCAGAAAAATACGCACATAGTCCGCATCCGCCTTGTCCGACTGTGCCATCATATAGCCGAAGGTGTCCTCTCCGTGGCCGGAGCCCATCATCAGCAGGTCCTCGATGGTCATGGAAAGCAGATACTCGTTGGGCTCGGCAATCTCCGAAAGCTCCTCGGGGAAGAAGCTGACCACCTTGTCGGAAAGCCTGATCAGTCCCTTGTCGCAGGCAACGCCCACCAGCATCGAGGTGAACGTCTTGGAGCAGGAATACATCGAATGCTTCGTGTCTTTCGTATAGGGTGCAAAATACTGCTCATGCACCAGCCTGCCGTGACGCATGATCAGCAGAGAGTGGACATCGATGCCGGTATCCCGCATGTCCTTCAGGAGGTTGACGATGCCGCAGCTGCGGATACCCTGCGCTTCGGGTGTTGTACGTATAAAATCCTTTTCGGGATAAGCAAACACAACAAACATCCCCCTTTATATTCATAAGCTATATTATAGCACAAAGCCCGTCTTTTTGCGTTACTATTAACACAATATTAATAATAAGAATTTATGACATTCTCTGTATACCAAAAGTCCTTCCCCGCATCAGCGGGGAAGGGGGACCGGCACAGCCGGTGGATAGGGCTGGATACGTATGTGCAGAAATGTTCTGCCAATTGCCGTACCTTACTCTATTTCAATATCCGGTCATACATCCTCGACAGATATTCGCCGCAGACTGCTGCGCCGCCTCTGCTGTCGGGATGCGGACCGAAAAACGACATGTTGTCATTCGGTTCGGGCTGACCGATGATCTTTGCAATATCAAAAACCATATCGCTGCCGAGGCCGTCCTCCCGGATCGCCCTCTGCACATACCGCCAGGTCTTCTCATTCACGCCCTGCATGTCGAAGGGCGGCACGGTAAACAGAACGACCCTGACGGAAGGATTCCGTTTTTTCAGACAGCGCACGATCTTCCGTAGATCGTACACCACCGCATCACCGTTCATATAGCTCTGCAAAATATCGTTGACGCCGAAGCAGACATTCACGATGTCCGCCTGCGCTGCCTTTTTCAGCCATGCGCCGTCCGTTGCCGCATCGCTCGCCCTGCCGAAGCCGAGGCCGATGTTCCACACGCCGATGCGGCAGTCGATGCCCATGCCGATTCTGGCCGCCCACTGCTCCAGCGTATCCACCGGTGTGCCGCAGCCCTGTGTAATGGAATCGCCGATGAACACCATCTTCTTTTCGCAGCTTCTGTC
>JAZLHZ010000146.1:0-3335 GCA_045617085.1 Clostridia bacterium | reverse complement strand
CTATACAGAGAAGAACTTCACCGAGATCATGAAGGTCTGTGAACATGAGGATATCGATCTGGTGGAGTCCGTACTCCGCCACGAGTGCGCCAAGGCATTCTATTACCTCACCGACATCTGGCATCAGATGGAAAAGAGCGTGGAAGCCGGTATCTCCACCGAGGGCATACTCCCCGGCGGCCTCAATATCGAGCGCAAGGCAAAGCTTCTCTATGACAGGCGCTGCTATAACGAGAGCAGCGACATCACGATGGAGCGCCTCGTCTCCGCCTATTCCTACGCCGTGAGTGAGGAGAACGCCTGTGAGCAGATCGTCGTCACTGCCCCCACCTGCGGCAGCTGCGGCGTCATCCCCTCGATCATGTACTATATGCGCCACCACAAGGGATTCCCAGAAAGGGAGATTGTCAACTGTCTCGCCGTCGCCGGAGTCATCGGCAACGTCATCCGCACCAACGCCTCTATCTCCGGCGCCGAGTGCGGCTGTCAGGCGGAGATCGGCTCGGCCTGCTCCATGGCCGCCGGAGCCCTCGCCTACCTCTACAAGCTCAACCTCAAGCAGATCGAATATGCCGCCGAGGTCGCCATGGAGCATAACCTCGGCCTCACCTGCGACCCGGTCATGGGCCTCGTACAGGTGCCCTGCATCGAGCGCAATGCCGTCGCCGCCATGCGTGCCATCAACGCCGTCAACCTCTCCCGCTTCCTCTACGGCACCCGCCTCATCTCCTTCGACAACATCGTCGCCACCATGTACCAGACCGGCCTCGATATGTCCGAGAAATACCGGGAGACCTCCCACGGCGGGCTGGCGGTCATTTATAAGCAGTAAGACCACAGGAGAATCTGTAATGGCATCTACAAAGGAATACCTTGATTTCATACTGGATCAACTATCCGGCTTGGACGGGATCACCTATAAGCCGATGATGGGTGAATACATTCTCTATAACAACGGAAAGCTCATCGGCGGTATCTATGATGATCGTTTTCTCGTGAAGCCGTTCCGCTCGGCAGTCAAGTATATGCCGGATGCGGTATACGAGCTCCCCTATCCGGGGGCAAAGGAAATGCTCCTTGTGGAGAACGTGGACGACAGAGAATTTTTAACAGGGCTGCTTACGGCCATGGAAAATGATCTGCCGCTGCCCAAGTCAAAAAAGCTGAACAGGAACCCATGAAAGAACACAGAATCACGAGGTACATCACATGGCAGGAGTAACAGAAGAGTATCAGCGTCTGGTGCTTGACGACATCAAGAATTACGGGCAGCTCTATCATCCGCTCAAGGCGGGATTTCTGGAACGGCTGATTCTCAGAAAGCTTCCTCTGTCCAAGTTGCATCCGAATCCGCAGGACGAGTTTTCATCGGAATCGATCGGTCCCAATTACGGGATCGTGTCCCGTTATGAGAAGAAGTTCCTGAATAAAAGGACAAACGGAAATGTTGTCGATAACGACCCGGACGATCCGATCTATGTGGAAAAGATCTCCACCGGCGGCTATATGATCCTGAACGGACATCATCGATGGCTGGCGGCAAAGCGGATCAATCTCGGCTGGATGCCGGTACGCATCGTCAACGTCACAACAGAAGAGGAGGTTCTGGCAACCGTCGCTTCCTCTGACAGGGAGCTTTGCGCCTCGATCGATCTGGATGAGGTCCTGCTTACCGACGGCACAATCTATCCTGCACAAAAGAAGCTGCTTTTCCCTTTCAACCGGGTCTACAAAAAATCCCTGCGGAAGAATGTCGCCATTCTCATCAGGGAGCTGAGAAGGATCGGATTTGATGTTTGGGTCTATACCGGCGAATACTACTCAAACCTCTATATCAACACACTGTTCCGCCTCCATGGGGCGAAGGTAGACGGCATCATCAACGGTGTAAAACGAAAAGGCACCATGAGGGACTACAGAAAGGCTTTTACCGATAAATACCGCACGATCCTGCATATCGACAATCACAATGTCATCTGTGTGAAAAAGAACACAAAAGAATACGAGATCTATCCCATCGACTCAGAGCATCAGGATTGGGCATCCGAAGTCATCATGCGTCTGAAAGAAAACAAGGAGTATTGGCATGAATGCGATAAGAGTATCCTTTGATTTGGATGAGGTGTTATTCGTCTCCCCCGCAACACATAAAACAGAACCGGAGCTCCGATTCCCTTTCAACAAGCTCTATAAAGAGCGGCTTCGTCTGGGCACACCAAGCCTCATTGCCCGGCTTCAGGAGCTTGGGTTTGAGGTTTGGGTCTATACCTCATCCTACCGGACGGAAAAGTATATCCGGCATCTCTTCCGGCATTACGGTGTCCGCTTTGACGGCATCATCAATGCCCAGAGGCATTTGGCTGAGGTGCAGGGAAACCGGAAAGAATCACTGCCGCAGAAGCTCCCCAGCCGATACCGCATCACGCTGCATATCGATGACGAAGCAGTCATTGCCGCATACGGAAAGGAATACGGCTTCGAGGTATTTCAGCTCAATGCACAGGACGATGAGTGGCAGGAAAAGATCATTGACTGTGTACAGAAGCTGAAGAAAAAACAGGAACTGCTCAATGCCCGTTAACAGCAGCGATATACCGCAAATCACCAGACAGCAAAAAAAGTGAGCCTGAAATGATCGGGTTCCTGCCTGTCAGTCAAACGCTATCGCAGCACTTCGACAAGCTCATCCTACATTCTCAAAACGTCTACCTGATACTTACCCATGTCAAGAATCTCGATGCCAAAACAGACAAACAAATCACACCGGACTGTTCTTTCGGCATCGGCGGCAACCGGATCGGTGCAAAGACACTTGATCTGAACACAGATTTCGACAGTCTCCAAGATCAGCGGATAACATTGCACGTCAATTACTTTAACAGGATAAATATGCCCCGCAGAAAAAGGATCCGATCATCCTTTTCTGCGGGGTGATTTTCATGCTTTCTTTATTCTTCCGATCACATTTACGATCTTTCTTTCGACACGGGTAACGAATCCGCGCCTCAGTTCCTCTGTCTGACGCTGCAGTTCTTCTATCATTCTCTGTTGATCGTTCAGCTGTCGGCTTTGTTTCTGCAGCAGTTGCTCCTGCATACTGATCTTCTTCTGCTGTTCATCGATCTGCTTTTTCATTGTCTCACTCTTGGCGATCAGCAGCGCTCTGGAATTATCGTGCCGCACAGGGATCTCAAGCGCATTTTTCAGCCAGCTCCGGCTCCATTCAATATGCGGCTGCATGTTCTTACGGACGCATGCATAATCGATAGGCGTATGCCACAAATCCTTCTTTTCGATCTCGTCCGGAGATTCGACCAGTCTGTCTGTCAGACCGG
>JAZLHZ010000145.1:0-16151 GCA_045617085.1 Clostridia bacterium | reverse complement strand
TGTCAGGTGTTGACCTTTGCGATGTTCTGTGGTATAATTGGTTTCGTCCATAGCGATGATTCCTTTCGAATTGGTGTGTGGTAACTCAATTCTATCATAAAATCTTCGCTGTGGATACCATTTTTTCTATTGCAACTTCATTTTACAATCTGCATAAAAAAGGTCTTGCAGAAGAGAGTAAAAAATGGTATAATAACAGAAATCGGAATATGATCGGAGGGTATTGATATGTTGGCTGTTGTTTTGAGCTACGGACTCAGCGGAATTGACGGGTTTCCTGTACGTGTGGAGGTCAATATTTCCGGCGGACTTACCCAGTTTGAATTGGTAGGACTTCCGGATGCTGCAGTCAAGGAGTCCAAAGAAAGAGTCCGCACGGCCTTGAAGAACAGCGGCTTCAATATCCACGAGGGTAGGATCACCATAAATCTGGCTCCGGCAGATCAAAAAAAGGAAGGCCCTGCATTCGATCTTCCTTTGGCTATCGGCATTTTGTCAGCTTCCGGTCAATTGAAAAAGGAAAAGCTGGAGAACACTGTAATATTGGGCGAACTATCGCTGGATGGCTCTGTAAAGCCTGTCAGAGGCGTATTACCGATGATTATCAGTGCCAGAGAGCAGGGCATACAGAAGGCAGTGATCCCCGCAGAGAATTCACAGGAAGTCAGTTGTGTTGACGGTATAGAGATCTATCCTGTAACAAGCTTACAGGGCGCATACAAGCATCTTTGCGATGAAGCACCGATAGAAAAGCTTATAACGGTTGAATACACTCAGTTGATCGGCCGAAGGAAGCCGCAGGTTGATTTCAGCTATGTAAAAGGTCAGAAGAGTGCGAAACGTGCACTTGAAATTGCGGCAGCAGGCGGACATAATGTGTTGATGATGGGACCTCCCGGTTCGGGTAAAACGCTGATGGCGCGCTGCATGCCGACAATACTTCCGGATATGACTTTTGAGGAAGCATTGGAGACGACACGTATACACAGTGCAGCAGGCCTCATTAACGGTGGCGGTCTTCTGGTAGAACGTCCTTTCCGCACACCGCATCACACCGCTTCCAGTGTTTCACTGATTGGCGGAGGGACACATGCAATGCCCGGAGAGATATCAAAGGCTCATAACGGTGTACTGTTTCTTGATGAGCTTCCCGAATACAAGCGGGATGTATTGGAAGCTTTACGCCAGCCAATGGAAGACGGGTATGTCACAATTACAAGGATCTCGGCGCAGTCAACGTATCCGTCATGTTTTATGCTGATTTGTTCAATGAATCCATGTCCCTGCGGTAATTACGGATCGAGGACACAGAAATGCCGTTGTTCTGCAACCGAAATAAGGAGATATCTGAATCGGGTATCCGGTCCGCTGCTGGACAGGATTGATATGCATATCGAAGTTGAAAGTGTTGCTCCGGGTGAAATATCGAATGCTGCATTGGAAGAACCTTCATGTGATATCCGTACACGTGTCGAAGCAGCGAGAGACCTGCAGCATAAGAGATATGAAGGCACCAATATTACCTGTAATGCGCGTCTGGATGCAAGAATGATCACCGAGGTTTGTACTATGAAGCCGGAAGCTCACCAGATGCTGATGAAGGCTTGTGAATCCATGAAGATGAGCAATCGGGCATATACCAGAGTATTGAAGGTGAGTCGAACTATTGCGGATATGGCAGGTTGTCAGGATATCGAGCTTCCGCACATTGCCGAAGCCATACAGTACAGAATGGTAGACAACAAATATTGGGGTTAAGATTAGAAAGTACAACGTATTATGAATAATGTAGTTTATATCACGGGACATCGAAATCCGGATTTGGACAGTGTCTGTTCGGCTTACGCATATTCCGTATTGAAAAATCGAATGGATAAGTCCTGCAAATACCGTGCAGTTACTTGTTCTCCGGTGTCCAACAACGTAAAAAAGCAGATTGAATATGTGGGGATATCACCATTGCCCTGCGTGTCCGATGTATATCCAAAAGTCAGTGACGTCATGCTTTTCTCGGATGGGTTTGATGCTGAACAACCGATCTATGATTTGGTGAAGACGTATACTACTCAGAAACCATCGGTTGTCCCTCTTTTCAGTAAGGGGAGCTATTACGGATTGCTGAGCGTTGATGACATAACCGCATGGTTTCTGAAGGATAATTCAATTGAAAACCCGATGTATGATTTTTCAATTGAAAATATCCAAAGAGTTGTTCCTGGAACCATTCTGCATTGCGGAAACAGAGATAAATTTACTGCTTCAATTTTGGCAGGGGCAGCTGACTATGAGGAATTTTGCAGCTTTATAGATAGAGACAACGGTAGTGTTGTCGTTATGGGTCTTCGTGAAAAGCATATACAGCATGCAATGGAGGCTCATGTACCTGCTATTATCATCACGACAGTAAAGCAGGAAATCAAAACAGAGTTTACCGGATATGATGGGCTGGTATATGTGACATCACTGGACACTGCAGAAGTGATCCGGCGTTTGAGAATGGCACAGCCATTGAGTTCCATTATGGGAGAGCAGATGTCCCCGATTCAGGCAATGGATAGATTTGAGGAAACCAAGGAAGCATTTATAGAATCAAGGGTGCGTGGGCTTGCCGTGATGGACGGAGAAAAATATGTTGGCTTTGTCACAAGACGCTGCTTCCTGAAATCACCGATAAATCGTGTCATAATGATGGATCACAATGAACAGGCTCAGAGCATCCGAGGAATTGAAACAGCATTTATTGAGGAAATAGTAGATCATCACCGCCTGAATGCCATTAAAACCGATCTGCCGATATTCATTGATGTGGAGCCCGTGGGCAGCACCTGTACCATCGTGTTGACACAATTTATCAAAAACTCCGTTGGTATCGATGCTTTGACGGCAAGAGTGATCCTGACAGGCATCCTTGCAGATACGCTCATGCTGAAAAGTCCGACCACTACGCAAAGAGATCGAGAAGCTGTTAAGTACCTCGGTGAAATTTGCGATATTGATGCGGATGAGTACGGGAAACAACTGCTCAGCATGACGGAGAGTCTGGCAACTGCCGATCCCGAAGAAGCGATTCATGCCGATTGTAAGAGTTATGAGGTCAAGGGTCTGCGTTTTGCTATCAGTCAGTGTGAAGCTACAACGCTGAAGGATGTACCGGAATATGCGGATAAGTATCTGGAACGTCTGGAAAGTATCCGGAAAGAATCTGCACTTGATTGGATGGTGCTGATGATCACAGATGTTCTGCGGGAGCACAGTATACTTCTTGTAACCGATCATAAAGCGGTCAAAAAGCTTCCGTTTGCAAGACTGAAAGTCGGAATCTATGATATGCCATCTGTAATGAGCAGAAAGAAACAATTGCTTCCGACACTGCTTCACATTCTTGAAGGATGATTCATAAAAAGTGACATCACAGATATGTGATGCCGCTTTTTTACATTATAGGATTATGGGATTTTTCTTGAACCAAAGATAGTATCCGAAGCAACAGAACAGCATGGATACTGCACCGATAATCATGAAAACAGTAGCACTGATGCTTTCTGCGAACAGGCCGATGGCATAAGTCGCTACCACATTTCCGAGGGTTGTCAATCCCATGCGCCATGTATGGAAAGGACTGATAATATCGGAGTCCACGCTTTTGTACACCATATCGGGAACTGCATATGACATGATGTTGAAGCCGCCGTAAGCGACGAAATAACAGCACAGGAAGGGGATGACGGAGAGCTTCATTACGGGAATTAATGCCAGACCAAGTACGCCGGCAACAAGGCCGAGCAGCGGCACTGTCATGCTTCGTGTTCCGTATTTTTTTCCTATCCAGGCATAGAACAGACAAGAAACAAAAACGGCAGCTTGTCCGGTACCTGTAATCAGCATGACATTGATTTCAGTAAAGCATCCGCTGCTGATGGCAAGTGTCGGAATCAATGTATAAATACCGGCACTGAATCCTCGTATGATATTCGGTATGGCAAGAAACATGAACTCTTTATTATGCAGGAGATTCCTGATGTCATTCAGCGGAAGAATACTTGTTTTATCATCAGAAGTATTTTCCTTAACGGTAACATCCAGCTTACGGAAAGACATGGTGATGATTGATGTGATAAACATCAGTATAACGGATATAGAGAAAGCGATGGCTGTGACATCTTCATAATTGAATTTGCTGTACATGATAGGCATCAGGAAAGCGATCGGGATACTGCAAAGGCCTTGAACAATTCCGTCTACTGCTGTGAAAAAGGAATAATCCGACATAATGATCAGCTCACATGGTAGCTTGTAATCAAATACTGTTCGGATGGCAAGAAACATATTCACGAAGCAACCGACAACAAGCAGGATGACCCACTTGATATTGAGTGGGATCCCGGCAAACAGACAGATGATTACATTGCCAAGAAAAAGCAATCCCGAGAGTACTGTTGCAATTGCATCACCTTTTTTTGTGTTGGTGATGTATCGTGGCAAGCTTGTGGTGAGAAATGTACTGGCAAGGGATACGATTTGCATAACGGAAAAGTATATGGCAATATGTTCGGTGGTAATGCCGAGTTTCAGAAAAAGAGCCTGCAAAACAGATGCTGCTTGTAAAGACGTAGCAATTGCCCACATGCCATTGCGAATCCATGTCAGTCGCTGATTGCTTTTTGAAATCGATCGGTTATCCATACAGTATACCTCCGATAAACGTGTATATGTATTATACCACCATCTAACAGTTTTGTAAAATGGTAATTGAGTTTTTTTACCGAATTTTTAGAGAAAAGGATTGCAAAATAGTTCGACTTCATGTATAATTAATTATATGTTCTATTCATGATGAACAGGGAGGAAATAATATGAAAATTCTGTTCCAGGGTGATTCTATTACAGATTGCGGCAGAAATACCAGTAATGGCAGCACAATATCCATTGGCCAGAGTTATCCCATGCTGATCGACGGCAGGCTGAGCTTGGATTTTCCCGGCAAGTTTGTCTTTGAGAATTATGGTATCAGCGGCAACCGTATTGTCGATGTATATGCCAGAATCAAAAAGGATTGCTGGAACCGGGAACCCGATTTATTGAGCATTCTGATTGGTATCAATGATGTATGGCATGAGGTCGGTGAAGGAAGAAATGGTGTAGATGCCGAACGATTCTACAACGTATACCGGATGCTGGTAGCCGATACATTGAAGCGTTTTCCCAATATGGATATGATATTGATGGAGCCCTTTGTACTGAAAGCAAGTGCTACAGTTGATAATTGGGATTATTTCAATACTGAGACAAAGCTTCGTGCAGATGCTGTCAAGCAGATCGCCAATGAATTCAATAAGGTCTTCCTTCCTTTGCAGGATAAGTTTGACGAAGCAGTAAAAATCTGTCCTGCAGCATACTGGGCAGCTGACGGCGTACATCCTACCCCTGCAGGACATCAATTGATTGCTGATCAGTGGATCGCCGCCTTCAAGGAAAAGATCATGAAGTAATATATTTCAATATAGTGCGGAGGTCTGTTGCATGAAGATGTCAAGAGAGGAAGGACAGGAAAAGATACTTACGTTTATCCGCGATGAGATACAACGTAAGGGATATCCGCCTTCTGTCAGAGAAATATGCAAGGCTGTCGGTTTCAAGTCCACATCTTCTGTACATTCTCATCTGAGAGAGTTAGAAAAACAGGGGATATTAAGGAGAGATGCCACAAAGCCGAGAGCGATAGAGGTATGTGATACACCTAAAAGTGCTGTGGTACCGCTGGTCGGTAAAGTCACTGCCGGTATCCCCATATTGGCTCAGGAGAATATTGAGGATGAGCTGGTCGTTCCCGAAAGCCTCATCGGAAACGGTGAGATGTTTGCACTGCGTGTCGAAGGCGAGAGCATGATCGAAGCTGGTATTCTGAGCGGCGACATAGTTATGGTAGAGGCAAAAAACGATGCGGTGAACGGTGAAATCGTAGTTGCCATGATCGATGATGAAGCTACGGTGAAGCGTATTTTTTACGAGGATGATCGTGTTCGTCTTCAACCCGAAAACCACACAATGGAGCCGATCTATGCAGATGATGTCACTGTTTTAGGAAAAGTTGTGTCACTCTACAGAAAATTCTGAAATCTATAAAAAAGAGAGGTATATATTCTATGATGTACTACAATATCGATATCAAGGGTCTCAAGCGTGATCTTCCTCTGTGTCCGTTGAACGAAAACCTCTATATTGGTGCATTTGTCATCTTCGGCGATGTAGAGCTTACTACCCATTGTGCTGCCGAACTGCTCAAGATCGCTCCCGAATATGATGTCATCATCACGGCTGAGTCCAAAGGCATTCCGATTGCCTATGAAATGGCTCGTCAGGCCGGAAACAACCGCTACATCATTGCCCGCAAGGCTCCTAAGCTGTACATGAAGAACATTTTCAAGACGGAGGTCAACTCCATTACAACTGCCAAGACACAGGTCCTGTGTCTCGATGGTGACGATGCGGAGTATATGAAGGGTAAGCGTGTGCTGATCGTAGATGATGTAATCAGTACAGGAGAATCGCTGAACGCTGTTGAAACCCTTGTTAATCAGGCAGGCGGCAACATTGTCGGCAGAATGGCCATTCTTGCCGAAGGTGATGCACAAGATAGAAAAGACATTCTGTTCCTTGCTCCGCTGCCTTTGTTTGACGGTAAGGGTAATCCCATCAAGTAATATTATTCTCTCAAACACACTATCAGCAATGACAGTGTGTTTTTATTTTGCAAAATCATTTGAAAAGTATTGCAAAAGTACTACGAAAGTGATATAATATTTCTTAAATGGATAACCGAAAGGATGTTACTATGCTTACCATTAAGAATACATGGCTCCGCCTGTCAGCGATAGTTTTATCTGTTCTGTTGCTGATCGGGTGTATTAATCCTGTTGCCGTTGCAGAGGATGACAATCGTGTGCGTGTGTTACTGACACGTCTCGGTTCACGTACTTCCATAAGCATGGAACTTTTCGGCGGTTATGTAGTCAACGGTATTTCTCTTACCGATGGCGCAAAGGTCAATATAAAGTTATCCGGCGGTAAGATTTCTGTCAGTACAAACGGCAGTACACTGTCTACAGCAAGCACAGTTACCGTCTGTCGAACCGGTAGTGGTGTCAATAACGGAATTCGGTTCACATCTCCGTCGTTGACCAATATATATTGCGGCAATCTGATACTAAAATCCAGCGGCGGATATATTCAGCCGATACTGGATATTGATGTAGAGACATATTTGTATGGCGTTGTTCCGTACGAAATCGGTAATGGCAGTCCTTTGGAAGCTCAAAAGGCACAGGCTGTAGCTGCAAGAACATTCGCCATGCGTGCGAAGAAAACAACAGGTGATTATGACCTCTATGATAATGCAAATTCACAGGTATTTAAGGGGTATGCCGTTTCTTACCAGAATGCAAAACAGGCTGTTGATGAGACTTGCGGTGTAGTACTGAAGACTGTGGGCGGCAATTATGCACAGTGTTATTATACGGCCAGCAACGGTGGTCAGACCGAATCTACAAAAAATGCATGGGGTGGCGAAGTATCTTATCTCACGGTAAAAGATGATCCGTATGATTATGAAAGTACTTCGGCAAAGGTAAAGTCGGTTACAATTAATAAAGACGGTAATTCGATTACTCCATCCATGCGGAATACGATTCTTTCTGCAGCATCTTCACAACTGGCATCAGCAGGTATGAGTGGTGCCTCTATATCATCTGTAAACTCCGCAGTATTGTCTGCGCCCAGATATGCCGATCCAAGCAGATTATATACCAAACTGACATTGAATGTTACATTCCATTCTGCATCCAAGGCTGCGAACCTTGATATCATGCTCAAAACCTATGATTCTCTCCAGAATACGTATTCTCTTTCCATAAACAGTGGTAATAATGAGGTAGTTTGGATACGGGAAACCAATGATGCCTACATCCTTGAATTCAAGCGTTATGGCCATGGTATTGGCATGAGTCAATGTGGTGCAATGGTAATGGCAGGCAACTATCAAATGACCTATGCACAGATCCTGGATTTCTATTATCATGGTACGATTTTGACAGTCCTGCCTTATGCGTCGACCATTATATCAAAACCTCAGGAAATCATTGTTACACCCGGCGGTAAAGAGACAGGAAATGTTGCCGTAACTACATATCCCACTATGCGTTATGGCGACAAAAACGACGGCGTGAAGCAGCTTCAGGCGAAGTTGAAGAATCTGGGTTACTTTAATAATGATATCACTGGCAATTTTTATTCGGCAACTGAAGCAGCTGTGAGAGCATTCCAGCGGGCAAACGGACTGACGGAAGACGGTATTGCCGGACCCAAGGTACAGGCAAAGTTATTTGGTTCAACATCATCTGTGGTTGTAGTAACCCCGACGGAACAGAAACCAACAGTGGTACAGCCTGTGAATACTTCAGGAATGACAATGAAGTATGGCGACAAGGGCAGTGATGTAGTAGATCTTCAGAATAAGCTGAAAAAACTGGGATATTTCAATGAAGTATCTACCGGAAATTACTATTCCGTGACAGAGGGTGCTGTGAAGGCATTCCAGAAGGATTATGGATATTCTGCTGATGGTATAGCTACGCAGGAATTGATTGATAAGATCAATGATGTAGTCAATAAGCAAATTGACACAAAAACAGACCCTGTGTACGAAAGCAAAAAGGCTGTTGTAAATATCGGTAATTCTTCGTCATATTTGAATGTACGTGCTCAAGCATCAACAAACTCTGCTGTGGTAACAACTTTGAAATACGGAACGGAAGTGGAAATGGTGTCAGATGACGGTGAATGGATGAGCATCAAATATAACGGTGTAAAGGGTTATGTGGCTTCCAGATATATGAAGATACAGACATCGTCAACATCTGTTCCGGAAAGCAACGATAACAAGTATGCCATAGTTGCGACAGAGAGCGATTCTTATCTGAATATCCGATCTGCTGCAGATACTTCTTCTTATAAGCTGGGACAATTGAATTGCGGAACACGAGTCACAGTAATATCTGAAAGCGGAGATTGGACGAAAATTTCATATAACGGCATTACCGGCTTTGTATTCAACGCCTATTTGAGAAAGGATTGATATATGGAGATCCCTTTTTATGAGGACGAGATTGTAGAATCATTGGATTATGACGGAATGAACGTGATACAGAAGAAAAACGGATTTAAGTTTGGTACGGATTCCGTATTGCTTGCTGACTTTGCAACTGTAAAGAAAGGCGATAAGGTAGTTGACTTAGGTACTGGATCCGGAATACTGTGTTTTCTGTTGGCTTCCAGGCATTTTGATACGGAATATGTAGGTATCGAGATTCAGCAGAACATTGCGGATATGGCTTCACGAAGCGTAAAAATGAATGAAATGACAGATAGAATCAGCATAGTATGGATGGATATGGTAAATGCCTGTGAAAAGTTAGGTTGTAGTACATTTGATGTGGCTGTATGCAATCCGCCGTATGGAAAAAGCGGAGGAACCATATTAAATCTATCGGAAACAAAACAAATTGCAAGGCATGAAACGGAATGCAGTATAGATGATATGTTGCTGTCTGCTTCAAGATTGGTACGTTCAAAAGGCAGATTGTCGGTCGTATTTCCTGCAGCCAGGGCATTTGAAATGATGTTTTCTATGCGTCAACATCGTTTTGAACCCAAACGCATACAAACAGTACAGACAGTATACGGAAAGGAGCCGAAACTTGTGTTGATTGAAGCAATAAAAGACGGCGGCTCCATGCTGCAATGGTTGCCGCCGTTGGTACTGAAGGATGAAAACGGAAATGTAACAGACGAATATAAAAGAATATACAGGATGTAAAAAGGGGAGTTATTCATCGTTTTCGTCATCATTATCACGCAATTTGATTTTTCGTGCCGCTGCACGTCTGAGATCATCAGACATGGCGGCATAGTGTTTTCTTGTAGTATTGACATCACTGTGTCCTAAAACATCTGCCACGAGATAAATATCACCGGTTTCATGATAGAGATTTGTGCCGAAGGTACTGCGCAGCTTATGCGGGCTGATACGTTTCTTTAAAGGCGCTGCAATAGCAGCGTATTTTTTTACAAGGTTTTCAACACTGCGGACATTGATGCGTCGTTTTTGCAAGGATAGAAATAATGCATCTGCATCATCCGGTACAGCTTCGATTGTTTTACGTACATCCATATATTCATGAAGAACCTTTGCAACTTCATCAGGAAAATATAAAATAACTTGATCTCCACCCTTACGTGTAACCAGAAAACTGTTGTTTTCAAAGTTTATGTCGTTGATATTCAATCCAACACATTCACTTACACGAATACCTGTACCAAGGAAAAGATTAATCATAGCAATATCTCGTAATTTAGTCAGCTCATGGTATTTTTGTTGCCTATTTGTTAACTTGTCGCCAGACTCAACTACATCCAACATATCAGCCATTTCATCAGCCTCTAACCGCAGGATTGGTTTATCATGCAATTTGGGCAAATCAATCAGCTCAGCGACGTTACTATCGACACGCATATTCTTGAATAAATACTTGAAATAGCTACGCAAAGAGGCGAGTTTACGCATACGACTGACATCTGTATTTGTCAGTTCTTGATCATCTTTGTTGATATACAATGTAAGAAAATCATTGTACAATGCAATCTGTTTACCGGTAATTGTTTTCAAATCTGTGTCAGTAATCAATTCCATTTTGATGTTACCGAAGTACGGAACTTCACTGGTAAGATATGTGAAAAACAGTTTCAAATCACGCAAATAAGCCAGTCGTGTCAATGCGGTTGTTGTTGGTTCAATGTATCGAATAAAATCTGTGCAGTTTTCTGGAAGCTGCATCAATAACTCACGGATCATCAGTGTAACATCACGATCACGCTGTTGATGATATGTCAATTTGCTTTTTTTATCTGCCATCTCATATACCTCCAAATTCAGAGACATTATACCATATTCGCTCCAAAATGTCAACAACTATTCGTAAAAGTTTTCTTTTGCGAATAGTTGTATCTGATTTGAGGTATATCCCCCTGGTTGATATAAAGAACGAAAATGGCTGAAATATATCCAGCCATTTTCAAATAATGAATGATTACTGTCCGTCAAATTCGGCCCCGATCTCATAAAGCAGACCGAGATCCCACAGCAATGTGCTGGAGAGATACTTGTTACGAACGTCTCTGGAAGCCATCAGAGCTTCTCTGGTGTCCTTATCGTTGATACCAAGCTCAGCAGGACGGATAGGCATGCCGCAGCATGTCATGATCTCCATGATACGATCGAAAGAAGGAAGTTCTTCATCGATGATCTTGAGGATCTTGTCCCAGTTTGCACAAATCTTTTCAACACGCTCAGCATGAGCAACGGGATCATTGCGCTTTTCTGCCTTTGCTGCAGCGAGGATATTACCTGCAACGCTGCCGAAAATACACTTGGTGTTTTCTTCCCATTCCTGCTCGTTGAAGTTCTTCATGAAATTGAGAGCCTTTTCCTTATCAGGAGTAATCTTTTTGATGGTCTCATACAGCTTGAATGTAAGATAGCAGCCTACACCAACCTGAATGCCGTGAAGATCGGACTCGGTTCCCCTTTCCAGAGCCATCATTTCCCACATATGAGAGAAATAATGCTCAACACCGGAAGCGGGACGAGAGTTGTTGGCGAAGCTCATTGCAATACCGGACAGAATAAGACCTTCGGCTACATCACCGACGACCTGAGGATCACGAGAAGTCAGCTTATCGGCAGCACTGGTCACCTTGACCAGAGAACGTCTCATAAGAGCAGCGATTTTCTCGCAATAGGGATCGCCATTCACGATATTGGCGATACGCCACTCGCAGATGGCAATATACTTTGCCAGCATGTCACCCAGACCTGCCCAAAGCATACGCATAGGAGCGTCTTTCATAATGTCGGTATCTGCGATGATAGCGACAGGCATACCGTGATAAAGAGAAACCTTCAGACCACCCTGGATCATGGCGGAAGAGTTAGAGGCATATCCGTCCATGGAAGGTGCAGTACCAACGACCATGCAGGGCACATTTGCGATATCTGCGATGATCTTGCAGTTATCGTTCAAAACGCCGCTTCCGATGGCCATAACGCAGTCACAGGTCTTATCATACGCAAAAGTAATTGCACCGATGACCTCTTCATTGGGCTCAAGGCGCTTAGTGGTGTTGAAGCAGAACATGGAATAGTCGATGCCGCTCTCCTTGAGCACGGGCTCAACGAATTTCCATGCAGCTGCCTTTGTGTTCATGTCGCAAACGATAAAGGGCTTCTTTGCGCCGATTGCTTTCAGTGCATCGGGAATCTGCTTGACAACGCCGGAACCTATCTTGAGGAACTTGATAGGTGCAGAGTGAGTCATACCACAATCGCATTTAAAATCATCCTTGATCAACTCTTCAATAGAGAGTTTAGAGAAATCGATATATTCAGGCATATCAGAACAACCTCTTTTCTTAAAATACAGGCTGTGCCCGCTTGGAACACAGCCTGTCGGCAATTAGTATTACTTATTGAGGAGCTTTGCAGCAGCAGCGGCAACGTTCTCAGCAGTGATGCCGAAATGCTTGAAAAGCAGCTTTGCGGGAGCAGATGCGCCGAAGGTATCGATGCTTACGCAGGTACCGTCGAGACCGACATATTTGTCCCAACCGAAGGAAGCAGCAGCTTCTACGCCGACACGGGCACGTACAGCTTTAGGCAGTACGGATTCCTTGTACTCATCGCTCTGCTCATCGAACAGCTCGAAGGAAGGCATGGAAACGACACGGGCATCAATCCCCTGCTCCTTCAGCAGCTTCTTTGCGTTGACGCAGGGCTCGACCTCGGAACCGGAAGCAAGAAGGATGACGTCGGGAGTAGCCTTTTCGCTATCCTCGAGGATGTAGCCGCCCTTCAGAGCAGCCTTGCCGCTGTTTTCGTACAGGGGCAGGTTCTGACGGGTAAGAACGAGGGATACAGGGCGCTTGCCGCTCATTGCGGTGTACCAGCCGGCTGCAGTTTCCTTACTGTCAGCGGGACGGAATACGATCATGCCGGGCATTGCACGCAGACCGGCCAGATGCTCGATGGGTTGATGGGTAGGACCATCCTCACCAACACCGATGGAGTCATGGGTCAGAATGTAAGGTACGGGCAGACCCATAAGGGCAGACAGACGCATTGCATTCTTCATGTAATCGGAGAATACGAAGAAGGTTGCGCAATAAGGACGCAGACCGCCGTGTAGGTAGATACCGTTGCAGATAGCAGCCATTGCATGCTCACGAACACCAAAGTGCAGATTGGCGCCGGTGCGATCCTCAGCAGAGAAGTCGCCCTTGCCCTTCATTGCGGACTTGTTGGAGGGAGCCAGGTCAGCAGAACCGCCGATCATATTGGGAATCTTCTTTGCCAGACGATTCAGCACATCACCGGAGGAAGCACGGGTAGCTACACTGCCTTCGAACTTCCAGAAGTCTTCGTCATTGAGCAGGTCGCAGGGCAGCTCTTCGCTGTGCCAAACCTTCCACTCTTCAGCCAGCTCGGGATAAGCCTTTGCGTACTCGGCAAACATCTTGTCCCATGCTTCATGCTTTGCAGCACCGGCAGCGGCAGCAGCAGCAGTGGTCTCATAGACCTCAGCAGGTACCTCAAAGGGCTCTGCGCAGGGCCAACCGAGTTCTTTCTTGGTAGCTTCCAGATTCTCAACACCGAGAGGCTCGCCGTGAGAAGAAGCCATACCGGCCTTGGGAGAACCGTAGCCGATGGTGGTGTGGCAAACGATCAGAGTGGGCTTGTCGGAATCCTTAGCCAGCTTGATGGCGGATTCGACCTTGCACCAGCAGTTGCCGTTGGCGACATCGATAACATTCCAGCCGTATGCACGGAAACGGGCAGGAACATCCTCACGGAAAGCGATGTCGGTATTGCCTTCGATGGAGATCTCATTGTCATCGTACAGAGCAATCAGCTTGTTCAGCTTGAGTGTGCCTGCCAGAGAGGCTGCTTCGTGAGAAATGCCTTCCATAAGGCAGCCGTCGCCCATAATAGCGAAAGTGTTGTGATCTACGACCTTGAAACCGTCACGATTGAAGTGTGCAGCCATATATGCTTCAGCAATAGCCATACCTACTGCATTGGCAATGCCCTGACCCAGAGGTCCGGTGGTGGTTTCTACACCAACAGTGTGACCGTACTCGGGATGGCCGGGAGTCTTGGAGCCGAACTGACGGAAGTTCTTGATCTCGTCCATGCTCAGACCGAATCCGAACAGATGGAGCAGAGAATACATCAGCATGGAGCCATGACCGGAAGAGAGAACGAAACGGTCTCTGTCATCCCACTTGGGAGCCTTGGGGTCAAACTTCAGCTGCTTTCCCCACAGAGCGTATGCCATAGCGGCAGAACCCATGGGCATGCCGGGATGGCCGGAATTGGCCTTCTGTACGGCTTCAGCGGAGATGATGCGGATAGCATTGACGACGAGATTGTCCTGCTTGCTCATTGTAATTACATCCTTTCTGATTATATGCACAGTTTTTACAACCTATCATAGTTTACCACGTACAAGGAACTTTGTAAGCCTTATGCTGTTAGGTTTTAGTTACTTTATATTTATCTACACTATTCCCCTGCTTGTCATCTTTGAACCATTGGGGTTTGAGCTAAATTATTCGCCGATAGCTGCATCCAGCGGTGCCAGATCAAGAGATTCGGTATCTTTCAGCAGATCCCGCAGCAGCTTCAACAGGGCTTTTACACCGCCTTCCACGTCAGATTCAACATTCAGAGGCATGACCGGATCATGAACAGAAAGACGCAGCAGGAACCATGCATTGTCAACACCACCATCGATGTCGAAGGAAATACGCACGCCTTCTCTGTTGTCGGGAGCAAGATGCCAAGCCTTATCAGCCACTGTCTTGCTGAGAATGGTCTCAATAACTTCCTGACCGGCTGTTCGGAAATCTTCTTCCTTGATGCCCATGCGAACTTCAATGCTTTCCAGCGGTTCTGCCAGATCATCGATAAGAGAGCATAGTGTAAGTCCCTGTTTCTTTCGGTCCATGGCCTCGCAGATCAAACGGGTGACCAGATACATACCGTCATCGAGGAAGAAATTCTCCTTCAAGGCAGCATGACCGCTGGTTTCAATGGCCAGAGGACATTCAATACCTTCGCCATTCAGGCGTACCGCCTCATCAATGACGTTACGGTATCCTCTCTTGAAACGATAATGTGTGCCGCCCCATTCTGTAATGAACTTGGCAAGACCGGAAGAAGTAACGGAGTCCGTAACAATGGTCTGACCGGGCTTCTCACTGAGCAGAATCGCAGAGATCAGGGCGATCAAACGGTTACGGTTGATTCCCCTGCCATGTTCGTCAACAATAGCTGCTCTGTCGCAGTCTGCATCGAAGATCACGCCAAGATCGGCACCGGAATCCAGTACTGCCTTGGAAATGGCGGCCATGGCATCGGCGTTTTCAGGATTCGGGATATGATTGGCGAAGTGTCCGTCAGGCTCAAGGAATTGGCTGCCTTCAACATTGGCTCCCAGAGACTTGAGGAAATCAGCATAGAATCCGCCGGCGCCATTGCCGGCATCAACAACGATATGCAGACCAAGCAGCGGACACTTGGAGTCGTCTTCCAGACGCTCACGGATCATTTTTGCAAGGCTTGCTTCGTAGATGCTGAGGAAGTCAACGGGTTTCACCAAGCGCTTCGGGATGGATACATTGATGGCAGTGGTGAGAATATCACCGATTTCTTTGCCTTCCAGACCGCCTTCTTTTGTGATGAGCTTGAAGCCGTTCTTATACCAGGGATGATGGCTGGCGGTAATCATCACGGCACCGTCACAGTTCGTCTCCGGCTCGACCGTCGTCATAAACATGGCGGGAGTCGTGCAGAGCGAGCAATCCAATACATCACAGTCAGCCGCAGTAAGACCGTTGATCAGCTTGTCCTTAAGAGCTGGACCGGACAGTCTGGAATCGTGTCCGACGGCGATGGTCAGCTTGTCGGGTGTGGTGTTATACTTCTTTGCCAGCCAGTTGGCGAAAGCATAGCCCACACATTCGGCTACTTCTCCGGTCAA
>JAZLHZ010000144.1:0-6287 GCA_045617085.1 Clostridia bacterium | reverse complement strand
ACTTCCCTCTGATGAGGGAACGAGCGAACCCTGTCCGAGCCGCAGTGAAAAGGGACTTGAGCAACTGCATCAACAATACTGTATTACCCCACAATTCCGTGAAGAATGGAGTATCAGCATTACCTGAAATCAAGATACTGTATCCGTTTCAGTCCCAGTGATTCGAGATAGTCGGCGGCGTTGTCATAAGCCTGTGCATTGTCAAATCTGTCCGGCGAATGGGCATCGGTGCCGATGATGCAGGTGACGCCCTCTTCGGCGGCGATCTCCCAGAAGCGGCTGCAGGGATAGCCCAGCTCCTCCGGCTTCTTGAAGCGGCAGTTGATAAAGCCCAGCAGGTTGTACTCCATCGGGATATCCAGTGCCTTGGCGCAGCGGCACAGCTCTCTTGCTGCATCGGTGCAGTGCTCATCAAAGCCCGTATAGCTGCGGAAGCACAGGTCGGGATGGGCGAAATAGCTGAACAGGCCGGTTTCCAATCCCTCCGAACACATTTTGACGTACCGCTTCAGATGCTCGGGCTCGGTGCAGCGTCCGAAGTAAAGGCCGCCGTTGTCGGTGGTGTCAAAGTGATTGCCGAGGATGAGGTACTCAAAGCCGTACTGTTCTTTGGTCTCCTTCAGCCAGTTCATATAGGCGGGGAAATTTTCGCACTCCCAGCCGAGGTGTACCTTCAGCTTGCCCTCGAACTGCTTTTTGACGGTATTGACTGCCGCCACGTAATCCTCCAGCCGGTCCAGATCCATGTGATATGTGGATACGAAGCCGTTTTCATAGGGCCAGGCGCAGTGGTCGGTAAAGCCCAGCACCGAATAGCCCTTGTCTATCGCATTGAGGCAGTATTCCTCCTCGGTGCCCTTGGCGTGCTTGCAGCGCACGGTATGAGAATGGTAATTTGTCTTCGGAAACATCTGTATTTGCTCCTTTTGCATCAGAATTCCACGCCGTCAAAGTGGGAAAACAGCTTTCTTTCGCCGCCGCAAAGATGGCCGATATCGCCGAATTGGAACAGTTTGGGCCCTACCGGCGCATCGCCGCTGCCCCGAAAATAGACGACGGTGAAATTGTTGAAATACGGGATAAAGACGTTGCCGATGAGATTATAGGGGATATGGAACAGGTGGCTCAGCATGACCCTCGTCATTCCGGCATGGCAGAACAGCACGATCTTTTTGTCATTGGGCGCTACCGGCTGATAGTAGCCTTCGGGCAGCCGTTTGTAGCCGTTGCGTTCCAGCAGACTGTCCAGACCTTCGGAGATCATGTAATAGCGTTTCCTGAAGCCCTCGGAAAAGCCGGGCACCGCATCCAGCACCTCGTCACAGTTCATATGCTCATATTCGGGCTTGACCAGCGCCTCAACGGGCATTTTGGTGATGATGCCGGTGGTGCCGTCCGGATACAGACCGTGGCAGTCCTTCTGCAGTTCATACGCCCAGGGCTCCACCTGTACGCTCATGTGCAGCCGTCTTGCGGTGCAGGAGGCTGTTTCCTGTGCTCTGCCCATCGGCGAGGTGTACAGCGCATCGGGTTTGATCTCTTCCAGATACCTTGCGGCGCTTTCCGCCTGCTCCCAGCCTTCGGGAAGCAGCATGTCCTTTTTATAGTCCGGAGCTCCGTGTCGAACAATATAGAATAGCATATTTCCTCCGTCAATAACTGTTGATCGGGGCATCACTGTCACCGGTGCATTTTTCGACCTCGAGGATCTCCACATCATAGCTGTAGCCGCTGTCGGCCTTGACGGTGACGTGGTCGCCCTTTTTATGTCCCATCAGCGCCTTGCCCATCGGCGAGGTATTGCCGATGCGGGGCACTTCGGAGAGCACATCCTGCCGCACGGTGGTGGCGATTTCGATCCACTCGGGCTCGTCTTCGTCCTCGCAGAGGATCTTGATCTTGTCATAGATGCCGATACCGTCGCTGTCGGCACCGGTCTTTACGATGTGGGCGGTGGAGATCATGCGCTTCAGATAGCGGATGCGGCTGTTGCACAGACCCAGCTCCCGCTTGGCGGTCTTGTATTCGTAGTTTTCGCTGAGGTCGCCCAGCGCTCTGGCTTCCTGAAGATCCTGCACTTTCTTGGGGTGGACGGTGCTCTCCAGATAGTCGATCTCGGCCTGCATCTTGTCGATGTCGCCCTTTGTCAGTTCGTTGTTCATGATTTATTCTCCTACGGGCTCGGAAGGCTCGCTTTCATTTTCGGTTTCGGCGAAATACCGCAGCAGTCCCTCGGTCATGCCTTCGGCTAACTTCTGCTGGTATTCATCGCTGGCCAGCAGCTTGTCCTCCTCGGGGTTGGACTGATAGCCCATCTCCACGAGGATGCAGGGTACGGTAGACCAGTTGAGGCCGGTGTAGGTGTCGCTGATATGGATATTTTCGCACTTGGCGCCGGTGGCTTCGCCCATGGCCTGAATGACCACCTCGGCGATGGCCTTGGATTCCTCGGCACCTTCGCCCTTGGACTTGACCCACATGCCGATGCCGTGCCAGGTGTTGTCGTTATAGCCGTTGCAGTGCAGACGCAGTACCGCATCCACGCCCAGATCGTTCATCATCGTGGCACGCTCCACGTTAGAAATGTCCACGTCGTGCGATTCTCTGGTCATGTAGACCGTGGCGCCCTGCTCCTCCAGCAATGCCTTGAACTTGAAGGCGACCTGAAGCACGACTTCATATTCGGGCACTCTGGTGACACAGCCGGCGGTGCCGCTGGAGACCTTGGCCTTCATCTCGCTGCTGCCGGGAGCTACGGGCTCCTTTTCGTTGTTGGCGTGATCCTGATGTCCGGGATCAATGCCGATGGAAATGCCGGACAGGGGCAGCTTGACCTCTTCGGGCTCTTCCCCGGACTCCTCCGGTTCCTCGTCGTCTGCCTCGGGATCAAAGTTCTCGGCAAGCTCAGGAAGCTCTTCCTCGCTGAGCTCTGCTTCATTGAGTTCTTCCTCGGAGACCTGCTTGGGGTTTTCCGCAAAGTAGGCGAGCATGCCGTTGACGATGCCCTCGACCAGCAGCGCCTGATATTCCTCAGTCAGGAGCTTGGCGTCTTCTTCGGGATTGGACATATAGCCCAGCTCCATCAGCACGCAGGGCACGGTGGACCAGTTGAGGCCGGTGTAGCTGTCCCGCTGATGGATGGGCTCGGTCACGGAGCCGGTGCTCTCGCCGAGGGCGGTCAGCAGCTTTTCGCCGATGGCATAGCTCTCCTCCGCACCGTCGCCGAAGGATTTGACATACATGCCGATGCCGTGGACGGAGCTGTCGGTGCTGCCGTTGAGGTGGACACGAAGCACCGCATCACAGCCGTACTCGTTCATCATCGTGGCTCGCTCCAGATTGGAGATGTCCACGTCGTGCGATTCTCTGGTCATGTAGACCGTGGCGCCCTGCTCGATGAGCGCATCCCGCAGCGCAAGACCGATATCCAGCACGACGATATATTCCGCCGTTCCGGTGGTGCAGGAGGCGGTGCCGCCGGTGACCTTCATCTTCATCTCATCGGTGTAGGGGGAGACACGCTCCTTGTCGTAGTTGGGATGATCCTGATGCCCGGGATCGATGCCGATGATGATGCCGTTCAGCGGTTTTTCCTGCTCAATCTCCACCGGTGTGATATCAGCGGAAGGGGCAGGCGCAATGTCGGTGTCCAGGATCATCGGGGAATGAATGACGGCCTTGTCTGCCAGCGCACAGGAGGAAAGGAGCAGCAGAAGCGCAAGAAGTACAGAAATCAGCTTTTTCATTTGGCTTCTCCCTCTCTGTTCCACATCGCAATGAGGTCATTGAAGTTGCAGAGCTGTACCGAACCGAAAGGCGCACACAGCAGCGTTTCGATGGAAGAGCGGTACATGTTGATGTGGGTCAGCGCCAGGCCTTTGTCGCCGTTCTTTACCAGTGTTTCGGCCAGCATGTCGGACAGGTTGGCATACAGATTGAGGATCAGTGTGCCGAGATCGGCGGGATAACGGGTCAGGAACATCTTTTCCTCAATGCCCTGCACAATGATCTCATCGATCAGCGGGCGTGCGGTTTGGTGGAGAATGGTGCGCAGGCAGTCCTTGAGCTGGGCGTTGCCGCCCATGTAGGCTGCCTCCAGCATCAGACCGGAGATGCCGCCGTTGTCGCTGCGCCACAGGGAGCAGTATTCAAACAGGGTGTTCAGCTTGTCGAGAGCGGAGGTGCAGGCATCCACCTTTTCCCTGACGAATGCGGCAAGGCTCACGCCGTGGGTCTTTGCGATCTCCTCCAGCAGCTCGCCCTTGCTCTCAAAATGATGGTAGAAACAGCCCTTTGACAGGCTCAGCTGATCGAGAATGTCCTGAATTGAGGTGTTCTCATAGCCCTTGGAGCAAAAAAGCTCCTTTGCGGTCGCTATGATGGTTTCCTTGCGTTCATCGCCTTTTTTCATGGGAGGTACTCCTTTTTCTGTAATCTGTCTCGGGTTGTATCAGGCAGTTTCTGCCGAAGCCGATCAGGTCGGTGCGTCCTGCCTTTTTCAGCGCCTTGATGACGGTCTCCCGGTTCTGCGGCAGGAAGAACTGCATCAGCGCCCGCTGCATCGCCTTGTCCTCGGGGCTCTTGGGTACGTATACCGGCTTCATGTCCCTCGGATCCAGCTCCGTATAGAACATGGCGGTGGACAGTGTGCCGGGCGTGGGATAGAAGTCCTGCACCTGCTCGGGACGGTGTCCGGTCTGCTTGATGTATTCCGCCAGCAGGATCGCATCGTCCAGCGTGCAGCCCGGATGGCTGGACATGAAGTAGGGAACGAGGTACTGCTTTGTGCCGTTTTTCTCGTTCATGCGCTTGTATTCCTCAACGAAGCGTTGGAATACCGAGGGCTCCGGTTTGCCCATGTAGCGCAGTGCGTTGGGGGATACGTGTTCCGGCGCCACCTTGAGCTGACCGCTGACGTGGTATTTGACCAATTCGCTCAGGAAGGAACGGCTCTTGTCCGCCAGCACATAGTCAAAGCGGATGCCGCTGCGGACGAACACCTTCTTGACCTTCGGGATCGCACGGAGCTTCCGCAAAAGCTGGATATAATCGGTATGGTCTGCATTCACGTTCTTGCAGGGCGTCGGGAACAGGCACTGACGGGCCTTGCAGGTGCCCCGCTTCAGCTGGTCGGTGCAGGCGGGGAATCTGAAATCCGCCGTAGGGCCGCCCACATCGTGGATATATCCCTTGAAGTTCGGCAGGGTCGTCAGCAGCTTTGCCTCGCTGACCACGGAATCATGGCTGCGGGCGGTGACGATGCGTCCCTGATGGAATGTGAGGGCGCAGAAGTTGCAGGAGCCGTAGCAGCCCCGCACGTGCGTCAGCGAGAATTCCACCTCGCTCAGTGCCGGAATGCCGCCCAGCGCATCGTACATCGGATGCCAGGTACGGGTATAGGGCAGGGCGTAGGTCGCATCCAACTCCTTTTGTGTGAGGGGCATGGCAGGCGGATTTGCAATGAGGAACCTGCCGCCGTGCTTCTGGTTGATACCCTTGCCGCGGACGGGATCCTGCTCGTCGTACTGCACCTTGAACGCCTTGGCATAGGCGGTCTTGTCGGCGGCCACGGTTTCGAAGGAATCGATGGTGAGATATTCGTTCTCCGGTACCCGGGACATGACGCAGGTGCCGGGAATGCGGATGTCCGAAAATGTTGTGCCGTTTTCCAGCACCTTAACCGTATCGAGGATGACACGCTCGCCCATGCCGTACATCAGCACGTCGGCGCCGCTGTCCACCAGCACCGAGGCACGCACCCGGTCGTCCCAGTAGTCATAATGGGCGAACCGGCGCAGCGATGCTTCGATGCCGCCGATGAGTATCGGGATATCGCCGTAAGCCTCCCGGATGCGGTTGCAGTAGACGATGGTCGCCCGATCCGGACGGTAGCCTGCACGGCCGCCAGGCGAATAGCTGTCTTCACTGCGCCGTTTCTTCGCTGCCGTGTAGTGGTTCACCATCGAGTCGATTACGCCTGCGGTCACGAGGAAGCCGAGACGGGGTCTTCCGAACAGGCGGAAGTCCTCGCAGTTGTGGTATTCCGGCTGGGGCAACATGGCTACCTTGTAGCCTGCTTTCTCCAGTACCCGGGAAATGATCGCCAGTCCGAAGGAGGGATGATCCACATACGCATCGCCGGTGACATAGACAAAGTCCGGCTGTGTCCATCCCAGCGCCTGCATGTCCTCCGGACAGACGGGCAAAAATCTTCTGTTCATCATTCAGTCTCCGAAATCAAATCTTGTGGATAAATTATAATACCAGGTTCTGTTTTGTACAAGCGT
>JAZLHZ010000143.1:0-7757 GCA_045617085.1 Clostridia bacterium | reverse complement strand
CTTGTCGGACAGCTTGATCTTGCTGTTCTGCATGATGAAGGTAGTATCGGAAGGCAGCAGGATGGCACGGTCGATCAGCCACCAGTCACGTTCCGGTTCCACGTCGGACTTTCTGGGAGGCAGTACAACGATGCCGTCTGCGCCCCTGTCTTTGATCGCAGCTTCGATGATATCAATATCGGTAAGTCCTTTGTAATCATTGACATTTCTCATGATGCGTTCTCCTTTACGGTCTGCCGTAGTTATGGTCAATCGCCCAACGTGTTGCGGGAGAGACACAGAAATAAGTGGCATCATCGGTATAATACAGTTTATTCAGCTCGAACAGGTACTTCTCGCAGTCCTCACGGATATAGAAATCCGCCTTCTTGAGCTCCAGATCGGCCATACAGCGCAGATAGATCATCTGCCAGCGCCAGCCGCTGCGTATGTTTTCGGGCAGCTTCTTATCGATCTCCTGTGCCAGTTGAGCAGCCTCCTCGATACGTTCCGGGGCTTCCACAATGAACCGTGCTGTGTCCGGATTCCCACCGGCATTATACTCATAAGTGCGCTGTAGGGTCTCTTCCAAAATGTTCAGCAGTTTCATGATTTCATCAGCATATTCGCTGCTCAGTTCTGCCTTGACATAGCCAAGCATGGCTTCCTGTGCCGTTGCATACCGTCCATTGTACAGACCCAACACGATAAACTTATTAATGTCTTCAAATCGACCTTCCGAATAGCTCAGCATTCCCGTTTGAAAGTGTCCGACCTGATTCCAGTCATCCTGGATCCGCTGCGGATACGGATTGGCGCCGAAGCCGCCCCACGGTCTGCAGCCCTGCATGCTGATCTCCGGGAATCCGAGGGGTTCCAAATTGCCGGGAGTGATGCCTTGCTTCATCTGTTGGGCCTTTTTCGGATCCGTTGGCAGTGAGTTTATGTTTATCTCCGTCAGATATCGAATGTTCTCCTTGATGAACGGGTCATTCTCGATGACTTCATAAACCTTATCCCACTCACCATCGATAAAATGGTCAAGATACCATGTAGTATAACCGAAACGACAATCGGGGAAGCGCTTCCTTACTTCGGGAATCAGTGTCTTCATGGTCTTGACATAGCCGACAGCGCCCCACGGAGCACATTTCGCACAGGTACAGCCTCCCTGATCGTAGTTACCGAAGACCAGCAATTCGGGACCGACATTCTTGAACCGGTCGAACAATTCGAGGCGGTTCTTCAATATCAGTTCCATTCCACCTTCCTTATTGGGACAGATCTCGGTATGATAGTGCCCGCAGAGAGTTGTATGATAGCCGTTCTGAGGCCACCACTCCGCCTTCACGTTGTCGGGCGTCGTAGAATAGCCCTCATTAGCCAAAGCCACAAGGCTTATCTTCATGCCCAGTTCCTTGCCTGCTGATAGTATGGCTTCAAGCCTGTTCAACATCGGCTGCGCTTTGGGATCATCTATACCGGTGAAATGATGAAAGTCAAACCATACTTTCATAAAACGGGAACCCCAAAGCGCCAGATCTTCCACATAACTGTGTATCTCCTCAAGAGGCGCATTCACATAATAATTGCCGAAATGAGAGGCAAAGTACGTACCGACGAGTTCACCTTTGGGAACGAACAATCCTTCGAAACTGCCCGGGAAAAAGCCGTTATCATCAAAGACACCTTCCTGAAGGACTCTGCCTGCGCCGGAGATCAATCCCATTTTGTCAGATGCCGAAACAGAAACACCATTTTCGCAAAGGGTGATATTATATGCGTTTGCGGGGATACTATCATCCTGCTTCAGTGTTACAGTAAAGCCTGCACCCTCGACAACACCGCAAAGTTCGTTGACTTTACGAAGTATGATGCCCTTAATGCGCACATAATAAGATTCTTCCACACCTTCATTAACGAAGAAAAAGCAATGATATCTCATCATCTTTACTCCTTCCCTTCATTTCTCTCGTTCCTTACGGTCTGCCGTAGTTATGATCGATTGCCCAACGTGTTGCGGGAGAGACACAATAATAGGTGGCATCATCGGTATAATACAGCTTATTCAGCTCGAACAGGTACTTTTCGCAGTCCTCACGGATATAGAAGTCCGCCTTCTTGAGCTCCAGATCGGCCATGCAGCGCAGATAGATCATCTGCCAGCGCCATCCGTTGCGGATGTTTTCGGGCAGCTTCTTATCAATCTCCTGTGCCAGTTGAGCAGCCTCCTCGATACGTTCCGGCTTCTCCACAATGAATCGGGCTGTATCGGGACTGTCGCCGACAGTATATTCTCTCGTTCTCTGCAGCGTCTCTTCCAGAATGTTCAGCAGCTTCATGATTTCATCGGCATATTCGCTGCTCAGCTCCGCCTTGACATAGCCAAGCATGGCATCCTGCGCCGTTGCATACCGTCCGTTATACAGACCCAGCACAATGAACTTATTGATGTCCTCAAACTTACCCTCGGAATAGCTCCACATACCAGCCTGTACATGGCCCAGCTTGGCCCAATCATTCTGCAGCCGCTGCGGATACGGATTGGCACCGAAACCGCCCCACGGACTGCAGCCTTGCATACTGATCTCCGGGAAACCCATCAGCAGCTTGCCGGACGGCCCGATTCCCTTCATCAGCTTTTCAGCATATTCCCCGTTTTTCGGCAGGGAATTCATATTCATACCGGTGATATACTGAATGTTCTCCTTAAGGAAATCATCCGTTTCAATGGCTTCATATACCTTGTCCCATTCTCCGTCAATAAAGTGATCAAGATACCATGTATTGAAGCCCATCCGGCAGTTGGGAAAGCGCTTTTTGACTTCGGGGATCAGTGCTTTGATCGTCTTGATATAGCCGTTGCTGCCCCAGGGAGAACACTTTGCACAGGTGCATCCGCCCTGATCGTAATTGCCGAAGTTCAAAAGATCCGGACCGACCTTCTTGAAACGCTCAAACAAACCTAAACGGTTCTTCAGGATCAGCTCTATGCCTCCCTCTTTGTTGGGACATATCTCTGTATGGTAGTGACCACAGGGAGCTGTATGATACCCGTTCTGAGGCCACCACTCTGCCTTCATACCCTCGGGGGTGGTTGAATAGCCCTCGTTAGCCAAGGATACGAAACCGAGCTTCATACCCAGCTCCTTGCCTGCCGTCAAAACCGCTTCCAAACGCTCCAGCATAGGCTGTGCCTTAGGATCATCAATACCTGTATAATGATGGAAGTCGAACCATACACGCAGGAATCGGGAACCCCACAGCGCCAGATCTTCCACATACCGGCACACTTTCTCAAGGGGCGCATTTACATAATAATTGCCGAAATGAGAAGCAAAGTAGGTTCCGACGAACTCACCCTTCGGCACAAATTCGCCCTCAAAGCTGCTGGGCAGGAATCCTTCCTCATTGAATACTCCTTCCTGAAGCACACGGCCGCAGCCGGATATGAGGCCGATCTTGTCCGATGCGCTCACCTTCACACCATCTTCGCACAGGGCAATGCGATAAGCATTAGCCGGAACGGAATCATCCTGCACCAGCGTGAATATAAAACCGCTGCCTGCCTTTATGCCGCACAGCTCACCACTCTTGCGCAGCACGATGCCGCATACCCGTTCAAAATAACCTTCTTCTACACCTTCGTTTTTGAAAGAGAAATAATGGTACATATTATTTTCCTCCTTACATTTTTCCGGTAAAACGATTATCCTTCGGCCTGTTTTCGATCTCCTTGCCGTAGAAATAACGATGATACCTGCCGTAAGACATGGCCAGTTTCGGCTTCTCCTCGGTAAAGACAGCTTCAAAGGGCATATCGTACTTCAGATCATCGATTTGCGGAATGCTGCGGCGATAGAGATATTTGGCACTCTTTGCTCTGGCATGGGTGATCCGGTAATCCCGCATATTCTCCAGCGCCTGCTCACTGACCTCAAATACACAATCTGCCTCTTCGGGATTGGAATCAAAAGTGAAATTCCGCACAACAAAGTTATCGCACTCGAAATTGTCCATGATCGCAAAACCGACTTCATTTCTGCCGTAGGTGGTGAGGTTTTCGATCACCAGATTCTCACAGGGCTCGGAAAGAGTGATACCTCTCTGGGCACAAGTGGTAATATTGCGGATCACGATGTTGCGGAAATCTTCCTTGACATGGGCATGATCCTTGACGAATCTCGTGCCGGAGGAGCCGATCAGCATCGATGCCGAGCTGAGTGCCTCACCGGTATCCTTCAGTCCGTCCACGGTGATGTTGTATTCTTTGGCACCGTCCTCGCAGAGGAAACGTACCAGCGAACAACCGTGGCTGGAGGAAATGACGTTGCGGATAGTGATATCGTGAGTATCGACACCCTTGCCCTCCACCTTGTATTGCTGCTCATTTTTGTTGAGCGGCAGACTGGTCAAGGCGATGGTGTCATCGCCGGTGATACCGGTGATATTTTCGATTGTGAAATACTCGCAGCCAACCCGAAGATCGATGCCGTCCTGATTCTCTACCGTAGCATGCATGTCAAAGCTCAGGTCTGCCAATGTACCCCAGCGGCAGAAGATAAAGCAGTAGCTCCACCAGCGGGAATCCTTCACATGAATGCCCCGTATCTCGAAGTTCCGCACGTTCTGGAAAAATACCAGGAGATTTACGTACATGGACAGATTCTTTTCGGGATTGTCCCTGCAGACCTGCTCCACGAGACCGTTGTGCTTGCCGCCATCCAGCATGGCGCCGTTTCTGCCGATGAGGCGGATATCATGCTGTTCTCCCGCAAGGTTGTAAGTCGAGGGATCCTCCACATTGCGGTTGCGGAAGATATTCTCCCGAACATCATCCGCCAGCCGCAGATGACAGCCGTCCAGTTCCACGGTCATACAGCTGGGCAGATGGATACACTTGTCAATGATGTAGATGCTCTCTCCGGTACGGGCATTTTTATATGGAATAACAACGCTGTTTTCACCGTTTTTTTCGGCATAATCAATCGTATTCTGTATGGTTTCGGAATCTGTTTTGCCCCAAAACCGCTGTTCACTTACTGAAATCGTCATCAGAAATTACACTCCTTGATTTCCAGACCCGGTGCATTCTCTGCGCGCAGCATGCCCTTCCACTTTGCCTTACACTCGTCAGTAGCATGAATACGAACATTCTCAAACCTGACACCGCTGGCATTCTGCACATCGATCACGTAGTCACCTCTCTGACGGCGGATGTTATCATCGACCTCAGGCTGGTCGTCCACGAGGAAAATATCGAAGTTGCGGATCGTGAAGTCGTTGAATACCGATGCATCGCTCGTCTGGTTCACGATACAGGACGATGCCCTTGCCTCCACGCGGATATTTTCCAGCGTCACATGATCTACCTTAATACCGGAGTAGGTATTAGCCTGGAACGGGAAAGAGATATCCGTAGCGGAGATATTGGAGAAATTAACATCACTGATGGGGGTATGGTTCAGCGTGCCGTATTCGGTGTTGAAATTGATCAGTGTTGAGCCTCTGTTGACGGTCAGATTGGAAATGCGCATGTGCTTGAGCGTGCCCAAGCCCACACCGATGCGGAAAACGCTGGAGCAGGAAGCCAGCACGCAGTTGGAAATGCTGATGTATTCACAGATCCTGTCTTTATTCTTCAGTCTGCCGATGCAGTTCCGAATGGCGATGGCATCATCACCGGTATCGATGATACAGTCGGACACAGTGACATAGCGGCAGGAATCGATGTCGATGCCGTCGGTATTCGCCATATCGGGACGATTATGCACCTTGACGCCCCTGACCTGCACCCTGTCACAGCCGTGCAGGAACAGACACCAGGAAGGCAGCTCCCGCAGAGTGATGTCTTCCACCTTGACATCCTTGCACTCGACGATAGCGATAGTCTGGCCGGGACGGATAGCTCTGAGGAAACCCTTGAACCAGCAATAAATATGATTTTCATTCACCCAGCCGTCATGAAGCTGGTCCTTTTCGGAAACGAATGCCCACACATTGCCGTCGATCAGGCCGGTGCCGGTAATGGCAACATCCTCCTGCTCGACCGCCACGATCAGATGGCCGCCGGTCCATTCCTCGTTGTCGCTGTGCCCGTTCTGAGGATATGCATCATTGGTACAGTAGTCGGCAAAATCACCGCTGGCTTTCAGGATAGCGCCGTGCTCTAGATGCAGCTCCACATGGCTTTTCAGCCAAATAGTGCCAGACATAAAGGTGCCGCCTGCGGGAATCACGACAGTGCCTCCGCCGTTCTTTGCCGCTGCTTCCACAGCACTGTTGATCGCCTTGGTATTCATGGTCTTGCCATCTGCCACGGCACCGAAATCAAGAATGTTGTACATCATAAATAACAGCCTCCCGTATTACAATTGAAGTTTTATATTTCCCTCACACAGAGGAACCGATTCGTCAAGTCTTACCACATCGGCTGCGCTCACCGGGTATGCGTTGTCCCCGCCGAACACCGATGTCAGATGAGAACAGCTCTGCAGTCCGTTGATCTTCAGATCCTGCACATGGCTGTTCTGGAAGTATACGGCACATACCTTCCGCTGTTCCGGCGGCAGCTCCGAGGGCTTTCTCTTATTAACCGCCGCCTCGGTAACATTGTCGTCGACATCAAGATGCTCCGTATCGTCGGTATAGCTGATGTTGTTTGCACGAATATGCCGAATATCGCCGTCCCGGAAGAACAGCGCCGTTGCACCGTCTTCCCGCATCTGCAGGTTGTCGATCAATACATGCGCCGCATGACAGCTCATTTCCACGCCGATTCTGGCCCTTGTCAAAATGTTTCGAATCGTGATGTTATTGAGCTCGCCATACTTCGGTTCGGGAAGATTGGGGTTGTGATAGCCCAATTCGTTGAGCCGCACGGCGGAGCCTGCTCTCGGATAACCTGCCCTTTCGGAAATATCGATGACCGTATCGATCACCACATCGTGAATCCTCGTGCCGTTATTGCACAGCAGGCGCACGATGCCCCGCTCATCGCTGGTGGATGCCAGCACATCACGGATAATGACATTGTGAATATCGTCCTTTTCTCCGAAAACAGAACACGGTATGTCGCCGCCGGACAGATTGGTCAACGCAATCACATCGTCACCGGTATAACCGGAAATGTCATGAATGAATATGTCGTGGCAGCCTCTTCGCAGGTCGATACCGTCCATATTCGGCATTTTACCGGAGCAGTCGAAACGGATATCATGAATGCTTCCGCTGCCGCAGTGGTGCAGAGTAATGCACCAGTATCTCGGCTCCGTCACCGTGAAGCCGGCGATCTCAAACCGTTCCACATTCTGCAGATGTATAGCACTGTTAACAAAGCAGGCGCTGAATCCGTAATCCTTATGCGTCGCCTCGGTCAGACCGTTATGAACTCCTCCGTCCAGTACTGCGCCATTTTGGCCGAGGATGCGTATGTCATACTGTTTGTTCTCCGGCTTTCTTCCCTCTTCGGTACGGGCAAAGCGGCTTTTGAACAGATTGTCAATCATTCCCTCCGCATGAACGATATGACAGCCATCAAGAATAATGCTGATCCCGTTCGGCAGCTTCACGGCAGAAGAAAAAGAATACAGTCTGCTTTTTGTTCTCGGATTCACTGCCGGGATCACCAGGCTGCCGTCCAGTGCTGCTGCCTGATCCACAGCCGCCTGAACATATGCCGAATCCTCCGTATATACCGAATAATCGATCTCACTGAGCTGCATGAAAACACCTCTTTCTATGCTCTTCACAGAATTGTGGGGTAAAGAACAGTTTTG
>JAZLHZ010000142.1:0-1795 GCA_045617085.1 Clostridia bacterium | reverse complement strand
GCCGTAATGGGCTGCGTCGTCAACGGGCCAGGCGAATCCAAGGAGGCCGACGTAGGCATTGCCGGCGGTAAGAGCGGCGGCATGCTGGTCAGAAAGGGCGAAGCGCCCAGGACCGTCCGGGGCGACCTGTTCGAGGCGCTGATGACGGAGATCGACAGCATCATCAGAGAATAAGCTACTATTTTGGGAGAACGATCCTTATGAATACCATTTCCGTTCTGTTTTCCTCATCCAAAGGAACACGGGCGCCGGAGCTGTTCGGACATTTTACCGGGAACATCGGCGGTGTCATCTATGACGGCATATATGTGGGCGAGGGCAGTGACATCGAAAATGTCCGCGGCTTCCGCAAATCATTACTGGACAGATTCAAGACGATCTGTCCGCCTGTGATCCGATGGCCCGGCGGTGCCTTTGCTGAGGTTTATGACTGGCGTGACGGCATCGGTCCCAAGGAGCTGCGCCCGAAAACGCTTAACTGGTGGACAAAAAGCGACGGAAAAGTCGAGCCTCATGCCGTCGGCACCCATGAATTTATGGATTTTTGTTCACTGACCGGAGCACAGCCGTATTTTGCCGCCAACATGACCACGGTCTCCCCGCTGCACATCCGCAACTGGATGGAATACTGTCTGGCTCCCGAGGGCAGCACCACGCTGGCCAAGGAGAGAGCCGCCAACGGACACCCGGCGCCCTTTGACATCAAGTACTGGGGCATCGGCAATGAGAACTGGGGCGGCGGCGGAAACATGGATCCCGTCACCTGTGCAAGAGAATATCTGCGCTATTCCACGATCTGCAGTTCGATTCCGGGCAATAAATATCTTATCGCCTGCGGAGCCAACAATTACGATCTGCCTTGGACGAGGGGGCTATTGTCCCATCTGTCCCGCCATCATCTGCCGGACGGCATGAGCGTGCATCTTTATTCCTGCACGGAGGAATCCGCCGAGGAATTTGACGAGGAGCAATGGTATGCAACACTGTTCAAAGCCGCATTCATGAATAAACTGATCCGGGATCACCGTTCCGCCATGGACGAGTTCGACCCGGACCGAAAGGTCAAGCTGATCATCGACGAGTGGGGATGCTGGCACAGCTACGGGAAATATCATTCCCGTCCCGATCTGCCGCATCTGTATATGCAGCAGAGCAATATGCGGGATGCGCTCGTCAGCATATTGTCTCTCCATGCCTTTATCAACGCCTGCGACGTGGTACACATGGCGAATGTCGCCCAGCTGTGCAACAATCTGCATGCGCTGTTCCTCTGCAAGGGCAAAGCCTTCACGGTCACGCCCACCTATCACATATTCGACATGCTGAAAGGACATCAGGGCGGAAAACAGCTGAACCTCCTCAATGACTGCAGCTGCCGTCCGTTCAACGGTGTCTCTGCCCGCCGCTATGAACCGCTGCAAACCATCAGCGCTGCGGCGACATTGAAAGGAGAAGTATTGACTCTGTCTTTAGCCAATACTTCCCTCACCGAATCGGCCGTTATCCGGCTCAACGGTGTCGGCAGAAGGCTTTCGGGAAACGCCGTCTTCCGGGTCCTGACTGCCGACGATCCCCACACCTGTAATACCTTTGACGAACCCGACCGCATTGCGCCGAAGGAAACGACGATTACCCTGCGGGACGGCGATTCCGTCATCGTTCCGGCAGCTTCTGCAGCCGTGCTTACTCTACACTTACAGGAGGAAAACGCATGAAGACCATTTCCATCGCATTCGGTCAGTCCAAGGGCACGATATCCAAAGAGATCTTCGGTCACTTCTCCGAGCACATCGGC
>JAZLHZ010000141.1:0-1602 GCA_045617085.1 Clostridia bacterium | reverse complement strand
CTATCTGCCCGCCGGTGCCTATTCCGGCGGCGAGGTGGTGCAGGAGTACGGCGGCGGCATCTGTCAGGTCAGCTCCACGCTTTACTACTGCTGTCTGTGCGCCAATCTGAAGATCACCTCCCCCACCTGCCACTATTTCCCGGTGAACTATCTGCCTGCCGGACTGGATGCAACGGTGAGCTGGGGCGGGCCGGAATACAAGTTTGTGAACAACCGGGAATATCCCATTCGGATCGATGCCGGTCTGGACGATAAAAACAATGTCTTTGTGGAACTCTGGGGTACCGATACCGACGGCAGCTATGTGGAAATGACCTACGGTACATGGCTTGTCTACGATACGGAACACACGGATGTGGCGATCGGCTACAAGGCGCAGACCTACCGCAACGTCTACGCAGCGGACGGCACGCTGCTGAGCCGGAAAGAGGAAGCGGGCAGCTTCTACCACTATCATCCCGAGGACATCACGTGGCCCGAGGAGCCGGAAGAAAGCCCTGCTCCCGTGGAAGAAACACCGGTTCCGGAGACACCGCCTGTTGAGGAGACGCCTGCGCCGGATGCGGAGCTGCCGCCCAGTGTGACACCGCCGCTGGTGACGGAGAGCGAGCCGGTTCCCGCAGATCAGAGCGAACCTCTGGGCGAAAGCGCATAAGCGGACGTGGCAGCGGCAATCCGGGAAAACATTATTTTTCCCGGATGCCCTTGACAATTCATGGGAAAACTCATAAAATACGAACAGGATTTTGGAAGGAAAGGCGGAAAAACGCATATGAAGCGGTTGTTTATCAACTCCATGATGATGCCGGGGACCGTCTTTGGCCGTTTTAAGATCTGACTGATCTGAAGAGCGAGTACCGAAGGCGGTTATGGTGCGTGATCCATGACCGCCTTTTTTGTTGAAATAAAAAAACTAATGATATATCAGGAGAACAGGGATTATGGAAAAGAAAACGTTTTATATCACGACACCGATCTATTATCCTTCGGACAAGCTGCACATCGGTCACACCTACTGCACCGTAGCGACCGATGCGCTGGCCCGCTACAAGCGTCTGACCGGCTATGACGTCATGTTCCTGACCGGCACCGACGAGCACGGCCAGAAGATCGAGACCAAGGCCAACGAGGCCGGCGTCACCCCGCAGGAGTTCGTTGACCGTATCGTCTGCGGCGAAAAGGGCGTGCTGGATCTGTGGAAGCTCATGAACATCAGCAATGACCGCTTCATCCGCACCACTGACGATTATCACGTAAAGAGCATTCAGCGCATCTTCCGCAAGATGTACGACAAGGGCGACATCTATAAGGGCAAGTACGTCGGCAAGTACTGCACCCCCTGCGAGAGCTTCTGGACGGAGAGCCAGCTGGTGGACGGCAAGAGCCCGGACTGCGGCCGTCCCGTGGTGGACGCCGAGGAGGAAGCCTACTTCTTCCGCCTTTCCAAGTACGCCGAGCCTATCCGTAAGCTTTTGACCGAGACGGATTTCCTGCAGCCCCAGTCCCGTGTCAATGAGATGGTGCACAATTTCCTCGATCCCGGTCTGGAAGACCTCTGCGTGTCCCGCACCAGCTTCACCTGGGGCATTCCCGTGGACTTCG
>JAZLHZ010000140.1:0-8544 GCA_045617085.1 Clostridia bacterium | reverse complement strand
GTTCATTTCGGCCAGCGGCCTTTCGGACGTTTCCGGCAACGGCAGAGAGTTCAAGGCGTTGCGGGGCAGCGGTTACCGCAGCCCGGTCTGCGGCTTTGCATTTGCCGTGGGGGCGTTCTCCATGGTGGGCATGCCGTTCCTGGGCGGCTTCGTCTCGAAGATCTATTTTGCCCAGGCGGCGCTGGAGCTGACCACGGCTCAGACGGTAGTGGTGCTGCTGGTGCTGGCGGCAAGTACGTCGCTGAATACGTTCTATTTCCTGCGTACCGTGATCACGCTGTACCGGCCGAAGGTGCAGGGAACGGACTTTGAAAAAAAGAAGATCCCCGGTGTGCTGATGCTGTCGCTTTGCTGCCTGGTCCTGTTCAATATCGTGTTGGGCACCCTGTCGCAGCCCATCGTGGCGGCTATCCGCACGGGACTGGGCTTCTTCTCCTGAACGGAATAATGATCGAAAGAAGGGTTCGTTGATGTTGATTCTTCTGCCTGTATTGATCGCCGTCGCCGGTGCGTTTATCGCATGGCGCACGGGAAATAAAAAAGCACGTCATGTTCTCGTGACGGCGGTGCTGCTGGTGAATGCGGCGGTGGTCATCGGCCTGTCATTTACGGATACCGAGCTGATGCTGTGGAAGCTGACCGACAAGGTCACGTTGTTCTTCCGCATCGACGCCGTGAGCCGCCTGTTCTCCGTTTTGATCGCCTGCGTGTGGACGGCGGTGGGCGTGTACTCGTTTGAGTACATGGCGCACGAGGAGAACGAGCAGCGGTTCTATCTGTTCTATCTGCTGACGCTGGCGACGCTGATGGGCCTGTCCTACAGCGGCTCGCTGGTGACGCTGTATATGTTCTACGAGCTGATGACCCTGCTGTCTCTGCCGCTGGTGCTGCACGAGATGACCAAGGAAGCGGTGGCGGCGGGCATCAAGTACCTGCTGTACTCCGTGTTCGGCGCATCCATGGCGCTGCTGGGCATCTTCATGTATGCCACTTACGGCGAATCACTCAGCTTCACGATGGGCGGCGTGCTGACCGAGGAGTCTCTGGGCGGCCACGGCGCACTGATGCTGGCGGCAACGTTTGCAATGATCCTGGGCTTCGGCGTGAAGTGCGGCATGTTCCCGCTGCACGGCTGGCTGCCCACGGCGCATCCCGTGGCTCCGGCGCCTGCCAGCGCTGTACTGTCCGGCGTCATTACCAAGGCGGGCGTGCTGGGCATCATCCGCACGGTATATTACCTCGCCGGTGCCGACTTTATCCGGGGCACCTGGGTGCAGACCACATGGCTCATTCTGGCGCTGTGCACTGTGTTCATGGGCTCCATGCTGGCATATAAGGAAAAGCTGTTCAAGAAGAGGCTGGCGTATTCCTCCGTGTCTCAGGTATCGTATGTGCTGACCGGCCTTGCAACCTGCAATCCCATCGGTCTGGCGGGCGCACTGCTGCATATCGTCGGCCATTCCCTCATCAAGAATACCCTGTTCATGACCGCAGGCGCCGTGATCTGCAAGACCGGCAAGAAGCGGGTGGACGAGTTGAAGGGCATCGGCAAGGAAATGCCCGTGACCATGTGGTGCTTCACCATCGCTTCGGCGGGTCTGATCGGTATTCCTCCCACGTGCGGCTTTATCAGCAAGTGGTATATCGCCGAGGGTGCGCTGGGCATGGGCATAGGCTGCCTCGAATGGATCGCTCCCTGTGTGCTGCTCATCAGCGCCATACTGACGGCGGGCTATCTGCTGCCCGTCACCATCGACGGCTTCTTCCCCGGTGCGGACTATGATTACAAGAGCCTTGTGAAGCACGAGCCGACCTGGGTCATGCTGCTGCCCCTGCTGCTACTGACCTGCGCACTGGTGCTGTGCGGCGTGTTCCCCGGTGCGATCGCCGCAGTGGCGGATGCGATTACGGAGGTATTGTGATGGCACTGCCCATACTGCTGCCGATTGCGGCAGGGCTGCTGATGCTCTGCTTCCGGACGGAGAACCGGAAGCTGCGGCTGATTTTTGCCGGGTGTGTGGCGCTGGCCAACTCGCTGCTGCTGGGTTTCATCGCACTGCGGGGCGATGTGCCTGCGTGGGATCTGATCAAGCTGACAGAGACTCTGACGCTGACGCTGCACGTGGACCGGGCGACAAGGGTGTTTGCGTTGCTGATCGCCTTCCTGTGGCCGCTGGCAACGCTGTATGCCTTTGAGTATATGGAGCATGAGCATCGGGAGAATACATTCTTTGCGTACTACCTGATGAGCTACGGCGTGACGGCGGGCATCGCCATGAGCGCCAATGTGTTCACACTGTATGTGTTCTATGAGCTGCTGACCCTTGTGACGCTGCCGCTGGTGGTGCACAAGATGGACAACACCTCCGTTCATGCGGGCAACAAGTACCTGTACTACTCCATCAGCGGTGCGGCGCTGGCGTTCATCGGCGTGATGTTCACCATCGCCTACAGCGGAGAGAGCATACTGTTCACGCAGGGCGGGTGTCTGGATCCGGAGCTGGTGAAGGGCAACGAGACGCTGCTGCGCTGGATCTTCGTGATGACGTTCATGGGCTTCGGCGTGAAGGCGGCGATATTCCCGCTGCACGACTGGCTGCCCTCGGTCTCCGTGGCGCCTACGCCCGTGACGGCACTGCTGCATGCGGTCGCCGTGGTCAAGGCCGGTGCTTTCGCCGTGATCCGGCTGATCTACTTCAGCTTCGGTACGGAGCTGCTGGCCGGGACATGGGCGCAGTGGTTCGCCATCGGCATTGCGGCGTTCACCATCGTGTTCGGCTCGGCCATGGCGGTCAAGGAGAAGCACTTCAAGCGCCGTCTGGTATATTCCACCGTCAGCAATCTGAGCTATATCGTGCTGGCGGCCAGCCTCATGACCAATGAGGGACTCACCGCCGCTTACACGCATATGCTGTTCCACGGCATTATGAAGATTCTGCTGTTCTTCTGTGCCGGTGCGGTATTGGTAAAGACCGGCAGGGAATATGTGCAGCAGCTGCGGGGCATGGGAAAGAAGATGCCCTTCACCTGTGCGCTGTTCACGCTGTCCGGTGCGGCGCTGGTGGGCGTGCCTCCGCTGTGCGGATTCTTCAGCAAATGGAGGATCGCCACGGCTGCGGCGGCCTGCGGAAGCATCGCCTCGTATATCGGCGTGATTTCGCTGATCATTTCCGCCGTATTGACAGCGGTATACATATTCACCGTGGTGGTATATATGTGGTTCCTGCCCTATGAGGGCGAGCCGTGCGGCAATTCCGACCCCGGCTGGCGGATGAAACTGCCCATGGCGATCATTGCCTGTGCCGTGGTGCTGGGCGGATTCTGTGTCAATTTCCTCCTGTGATCTTCCGATGAAGGTGTTGGATGATATGATTCTTGCATTACTGATCTTACTTCCCTTTGCCGGTGCGGCTGCGTCATATCTCATCGGGCGCAGAAGCAAGCAGGCGAGGGACATTACCGTACTTGCGGTGTGTGCGCTGCAGACGGCGCTGTCGGTGGCGGCACTGGTGCTCTCCTGCACGGGACATGTGCAGAGCCTGGAGCTTGCCGACCTTTGCGGTCTCGGCATCCGGCTCACCTGCGACGGCTTCCGGGGCGTGTACATTACCATCGCCTCGTTCATGTGGCTGCTGTCTCAGGGCGTGTTTGCGCCGAAGTATTTCGCACATCATTACCGCAACCGCAACCGGTATTATCTGTTCACGCTGATCACCCTCGGTGCGACCACCGGCATGTTCCTCAGCAGCAGCCTGTTCTCGGCGTTCGTGTTCTTTGAGATCATGTCGCTGTGCAGCTATCCGTGGGTGGCGCATGAGGAGAACGAGGGCGCCATGAAAGCGGCGGAGACGTATCTTGCCGTGGCGGTCATCGGCGGCATGGTCAGCCTGATGGGCATGTTCCTGCTGTATGACATGACCGGAACGCTGGACATCGCTGAGCTGAAGGCGGCGTGCGGCGCAGTTTCCGACAAGAAGCGGCTGCTGACGAGCGGCATACTGATCGCCGTGGGCTTTGCGGCCAAGGCGGGTGCTTTCCCGTTCCATATCTGGCTGCCGAAGGCGCATCCGGTGGCTCCGGCTCCGGCCAGCGCACTGCTGTCCGGTATGCTGACGAAGACCGGCGTGTTCGGCATGATCGCCGTAACAAGCGTGGTGCTGTTTTGGTCAAAGGCATGGGGCAACCTGCTTCTGATCTGCGGCATCGTGACGATGTTCATCGGTGCGCTGCTGGCGCGGTTCAGTATCGATCTCAAGCGGACGCTGGCATGTTCGTCCATGTCGCAGATCGGCTTTATCCTGACCGGACTGTCGATGGCGGCGCTGTTGGGTGAAGAGGGCTCACTGGCGATCCACGGAACCATGCTGCACATGGTGAACCACAGCCTGATCAAGCTGGTGCTGTTTATGGCGGCGGGCAGTGTGTACATGCAGGTGCATAAGCTGAACCTCAACGACATCCGGGGCATCGGCAGAAAGCAGCCGATACTGAATTTCGCCTTCCTGATGGGATATCTGGGCATCATCGGCATGCCGCTGTGGAACGGATTTATCAGCAAGTCCCTGATCCACGAGGGCATACTGGAATATGTCGAGGTGCTTTCCGAGGAAGGACTGAGCATCTTCTGGTACAAGGCCTCCGAATATATCTTCCTGCTGACCGGCGGCATGACGGCGGCATATATGACCAAGCTGTACGTGACCCTGTTCGTGATGAAGAACACCAAGGACGTACAGAAGGAGTATGACAGGCTGGATCTGCCGATGGCTGTCAAGGCGGCGCTGCTGATCTCCGCCATCGTGCTTCCCGTACTGGGCTTTACCGCCAACTTCTCCATGAACGGCATCGCAGTCACCATGCAGGGCATACTCGGCGGAGAGGCGGACTATGGCGCACAGTACTTCAATTTTGAAAATCTGAAGGGTGCTGCCATTTCGCTGGTCATCGGCGCCGTGCTGTACTTCGTCGTGGTGAAAAAGCTGCTGATGGCGAGGGACAACAGGCAGGGCATGCTGTGGATCGACAGGAAGCCCGAATGGGTCGATCTCGAAAAGGTGTTCTACCGCCCGCTGCTGGAAAAGCTGCTGCCGGGCATCCTGCATCCGCTGGCGGTCTGTATGGATAAGCTGACGGATATCGCCGTTACGGTGCTGGGCGCTGTGGGTCCGTTCCTTGCCGGGATCCTCGACAACGTGTGCGATGTCGCACGGGCGTGCCTCAACTTTATCGGGACACTGGGGGCAAGAGTCATGGACGGACTTGTGGACGGACTTACCGAGCGGCTGTGGCGCACATTGTTTAAGGAAAGACGCAAGAAGACGGTCATTACCACCGGCAATCTGTTTACCTATACGCTGGGCAAGCTGTTCGACGGTCTGGTATCGCTGCTGAACCGGACGTTCTTCCGCCGCCGTCCTATCGAAATGCGGGACAGCTTCGTCTATATCTTCGCAGCCGGTTTCTCCGAAATGGGCGCCGAGGTGCGCAGGATCGCATTGAGTATTTCCTTCGGCCTGCTGATGCTGTGCATCGGATTGTGCATCGTATTCATCTATATTCTGTAAGATAAAAGTGAGGCGGAGCGATTGGGAAAGAAAACGGGTTATTTTTGCGCTATCCTCGTGGCGGTGCTGTGGGGTTTGAGCTTTATCGGCTCCAAGGAGGCCATGGCGGGCGGCTTTGACACCTTTTCGCTGGTCGCAGTGCGCTTTATTGTGGCGTCACTGGTGCTGTTCTTTTCGGCAGTACTACGAAAAGAGAGCCTGAAGGTGGAGAAAAGGGACATTCTGCCGTTGTTTATCACCTCGGTGACGGGCATTACCCTTTACTACTACTTCGAGCTGAAGGGGTTGGAAAGCACCTCGGCATCGGTCGCTTCGCTGATCATTTCCACAATCCCGGTATTCTCGCTGCTGACGGCGGTGGTGCTGTATAAAAAGAGGCCGCCGCTGCTGACCTGGGTCGGCGTGGCGCTGTCGTTGGCGGGCGTGTACATGGTGGTGTTCAACGGCGCAGGAGACAACAGCCTGCTGGGGTGTCTGGTGCTCTTCGGCGGCTGTATCTGCTGGGTGAGCTATCTCGAAATGACGGACCGCCTGCTGAAAAAGTATTCCAACACCTGCGTGACGTTCTGGCAGAGCGCTCTGTCCCTGCTGACGGCGATCCCGATGGCGCTGACCGAGAAGGTCGCATGGACGGCGATCCCGCTGAAGGCCTGGCTGTGGGCGCTGATCTTCCTCGGCCTCATCTGCTCGTATCTGTGCTTCATGATGAACAACCGGTCCGTGGCCATCCTCACGCCGCAGGTCAATTCGGTGTTTCTCAATCTCAGCCCCGTGGCGACGGCGGTCGGCGGCTGGCTGGTGCTGGGCGAGACGATCACTCCCATGCAGCTGATCGGCGGCATCGTGATACTGGCTGCCCTGTTCATTATTTCGTTTTCGGACAGAAAAAGATAAAATAAAGAGCAAGATTAAACTATCTGCACAGGAATGTTTAATTTTGCTCTTTTGCTTTTGCCGAATTGACATTTTGAAGTTTTTTCGATATAATGGTTTTTGAACAACCCGAGAGAAGGGACAGGACGCATGGACAAGCTCGATTCAACTCTCATCCGCTCACTGGTGAAGGATGCGGATATTCCGTCATCCGAACTGGTGCCGCTGGTCAACCTTTCGATCCCGGCGATCAACAAGCGCATTTCCCGATTGAAAAGCAACGGCTTCATCCGCAGCACTACGGTATTGACCGACGGCAAGAGCGTCGGCAAGCCCATCACGGCTTTCGTGCTGGTGGTGCTGAAGCAGTTTGCCAACGCCGACGACATCATTAAGTATGCCGCCTCGGACGACGATGTGCTGGAGTGCTATGCCGTGACCGGAGAGTATGACTACCTGCTGAAGATCTGCGCAGCGGATATCGAGTCCTTTGAGAACAAGCTGCTGACGATGAAGCGGTGCCGGGGCATTGCCAAGTCGCACACCATGCTGGCACTGATGGAGAACAAGCTGGCGCCGAGCCCCGTTCCCGATATTCCGGAGGAAACCGAAAAACAGTAAAAAAGTCCCTTCCCAGCTCACTGGGAACGAGTGAAGCGAGTTGGGTTCGGTAGTGAATGACAGCACAGTGCGCTGTCAGAGCCGAACCCTGACCGAGCCGCAGCAAGAAGGGGGGACCGCCGCAGACGGTGGGTAGGCTGATAAAGTATGACAGAAGGTGAAAACACCGCTATCCGTACATCTCATGCCCCATCCGCCTCACTGCGCTCGGCACCTTCCCCTCTGATGAGGGGAAGGACTACATAGTAAATAATACAAATTGGAGGATATATATCATGCAGCTCACTTCCCGTTGCAACGGTCTTCACCGTTCGCTGACCCGCCAGCTCTTCGAGATGGCTTCTTCCTACACGGACATCATCAATCTGACGCTGGGCGATCCCGACCTTTCCGTGTCTCCGGTGGCCATCACCGCCGCCGCAGACGCCATGAAGGCGGGCAAGACCCACTACTCCACCAATGCCGGCATTATCGAGCTGAGAAGAAAGCTCTCCGAGAAGCTGGAAGCCGAGTACGGCCTGCACTATGCTCCCGAAGATGAGATCACCGTGACCCTGGGCGGCATGGAAGGCCTGTTCATGGCGCTGATGTGCCTGGTGGAAAAGGGCGATGAGGTGCTGATGCCCTCTCCCTACTATCCCAACTATATCGCCATGGTGAACCTCGTCGGCGGCACCAGCGTTACCGTGCCCATGGATCCCGAAAACGGCTTCAAGATCAACGGCAAGAAGCTGGTCAGCGGCATTACCGACAAGACCCGTGTCATCATCCTGAATACCCCCGGCAATCCCACCGGCCAGATCTGCGACATGGAAGACCTCAAGATCATCGCCGAGGCCGCCATCAAGCATGACATCGTGGTCATCGGCGACGACGTGTACCGCACGCTGATCTATGACGGACTGGAGCACGCCTCCATCGCCACGCTGCCCGGCATGAAGGAGCGCACGATGCTGATCAACAGCTTCTCCAAGGAGTATTCCATGACCGGTCTGCGTGTGGGCTACGCCGCAGGCAACAAGGAGATCATCAACTGCATGACCCTGATGCAGGAGAATATCGCTTCCTGCGCCGCAACGCCGCTGCAGTACGCCTCTCTGGCGCTGCTGAACGAAGCTGCCCAGTTCAGCAAGGACATGAAGACCATCTTCGAGAGCCGCCGCAACGTCCTGTGCGCCGAGCTGGAGAAGATCCCCGGCCTGCGCTTCGTCAAGCCCCAGGCGACCTTCTATGTGTTCATCGATGTGTCCTCCTACGGCCTCAAGTCGCTGGATTTCGCAAAGCGCCTGCTGACGGAGAAGCACGTCGCAGTCGCCCCCGGCCTCAGCTACGGCAAGGAGTATGACGGTTATATCCGCATAGCCTTCACGCTGAAGGAGGAGAAACTGGTAGAAGCCGCACAGCGCATCGGCGAGTTCGTCAAAACGCTGTAAGTATAATTAGCAATGTGCAATTAGCAATTGGCCGACGGCATCGACGTCGGCTG
>JAZLHZ010000139.1:0-19090 GCA_045617085.1 Clostridia bacterium | reverse complement strand
ATCCTCCACGAGTGTCTTGCGCTTCTTCCAGATCCCGCTGAAGAAATAGATACAGCCGGGGATCGCCGCACCGAAGGGTGCCAATGCATAGCCCCGTACAAAACCGAAGAAGCCCATATGGAACACCATGCCCAGCAGATAGCTCATGCCGATGCGGACGATCACGCCGTCGATCAGACCGATGATGAGACTGAGCCGGGCGTTACCGATACCCTGAATAAATCCGTTGGAGCCGCGCATCACTGCAAGAGGCAGGAATGTCACCAGGATCGCCCGGATGAATTCGGGGCTCATGCCCAGCACATCCGCATCGTCGGTAAACAGGCGGAACAGCAGATCGCCCCGGATGGCGAAGAAAATGACGAACACCGCCGTGAACACACCCGCAAACAACCAGCCGAAGTAGACCGTCTTCTTGGCACGCTCCTGCTTGCCTGCCGCAATGTTTTGGCCGACCATCGGCGCCACGGCGTACTGGATGCCGATGCTGATCTTGTTGCACAGATCGTCGATCTTAATGCCCACACCGAACGTCGCCGAGGCTGTGACGCCCACCTCGTTAACCATGCTGTTGACAAAGAGCATGGAGATATGGATGGCGGCCGACTGTATCGACATCGGGATGCCCAGCGAGAATATGGTCTTTGCGTACTTCTTCTTGATTTTGAAGGACGAGAGCCTGAAGTCAAAATGGAAGCTCTCCTTGTGCTTGTACAGGAAGATCAGCGCCACGATGAACGACACCGCCTGACCAATGATGGTCGCTGCGGCGGCACCGGCCACGCCCCAGCCCCAGAAGCCGGTAAACAGGATGTCCAGCACCAGATTGATGACGGAAGAGATGGCGATGAAGATAAACGGACGCTTGGAATCGCCCATCGCCCGCAGTACGGCGGATACCATGTTATAACCCACGGTAAACAGCGTGCCTGCGCCGCAGATGGTGATATAGATCAGGCACATGTCATACGACTCCGGCGGCATGTTCAGTATATGCAGCAGCGCCCGTCTCGGGATCAGCACCAGACCCGTAGCCAGAACGCCGAGACCCAGAATGATCGAGAACATCGTGCCGATGACGCTGTTCAGTTCGTCCTTTTTGTCTGCACCCATGACCTGAGCAATCAGCGTCTGTCCGGCGGTGGAGAACGCCAGAAACACCATCGTCGCCATGTTCATGATCTGGCTTCCCTGCGACACGGCGGAAAGGCCGGCCTTGCCCACGTACTTGCCGACGATGATCATGTCTACGGTGTTGTAGGCCACCTGCAGGGCATTTGACAGCATGAACGGCAGCATGAAGCTGAAAAGGTGCTTCGGGATGCTGCCATTGGTAAAGTCACGGGTCAATTTTTTCATTTCAATTCCTCCGCTGATCGATTCACACAATTACTCAAGATAACTATATCCCAACCCCGTCCTTTTGTCAATCACTGTTATATTAAAAAGAAAAACACTTTGATTGTTGCTTTTTTTCCCCCGATGTTGTATAATAAGCTTGACAATATACAGGAGGTATCTATATATGAAGCTCAGCGTTTTTGCAGTTCTGCTGGCAGACCGTTCCTTTGAGGACGCCTGCAAATATCTTTCCGAGCGCGGCGTACAGGCAGTCGAGATCGGCACCGGCGGATTCCCCGGCAATGCCCATTGCGAGCCTCGTGAGCTGCTGGCTCATCCCGAAAAGATCGACGAAATGAAGGCCATTCTGAAGAAGTACAACCTCGAGATCGCCGCCTTCTCCACCCACGGCAATGCCGTGCATCCCGACAAGGCCGTTGCCGCAAAGTTCCACGACGACTTCGTACAGACCGTGCTTCTCGCCGAGAAGATGGGCGTAGAGACCGTTGTCACCTTCTCCGGCTGCCCCGGCGGCTCCCCCGAGGACAAGACGCCCAACTGGGTGACCTGCCCCTGGCCCGATGATTTCTCCGCCATTCTGGACTATCAGTGGAACGAGGTCCTGATCCCCTACTGGAAGAAGACCGCCGCTTTCGCTCAGGAGCACGGCATCAAGAAGATCGCCTTTGAGATGCATCCCGGCTTCTGCGTCTACAATCCCGAGACCATGATGAAGATCCGCAACGCCGTCGGCCCCATCCTGGGCGCCAACCTTGATCCCAGCCATCTGTTCTGGCAGGGCATCGATCCCGTATACGCCATCCGCTATCTGGGCAACGCCATCTACTACTTCCATGCCAAGGACACCAAGATCGACGAGATCAACACCAAGACCCACGGCGTGCTGGATACCAAGCACTACGGCGATGAGATCCATCGCAGCTGGATCTTCCGTTCCGTCGGCTACGGTCATGACTACCAGACCTGGAAGGACATCATGAGCAACCTGCGCCTCGTCGGCTATGACGGACCCATCTCCATCGAGCATGAGGACAGTCTCATGACGCCCGGTGAGGGTCTGGACAAGGCCATCGACCTGCTGAAGTCCGTGCTGATGTTCCAGGACAGAGGCGGCATGTACTGGGCCTGATCGGTTCATCAGCTATTCATCGGCTCTCCGAGGCACATTGGAGAGCCGATTTTAATAAAACTGCGCAATTCTCAGCGATTGTTTATCCGTTTGCCCAGCTTTTGACATTGAACTATGCTAAAATATCGTCAGTAAGCTACGCAGGGAGGACTATTCTATGGAAACACACACCTCAGGCTATAAAATACTGATCGCCGATGACGACCACAACGTGCATCAGGCGCTCAATACCTATTTCAAAAAAGAAGGCTACCAGACCTTCTCCGCCTTTGACGGAGAAGAGGCTATTTCCATTTCACGGCACATCCGTCCAGACATGATCCTGCTGGACATCATGATGCCGAGGATCGACGGCATTTCCGTCTGCCGTGAGATCCGCAAGGAAAGCAACGTCCCCATCATCATGCTGACCGCCAAGAGCGAGGAGTTCGACAAGCTGCTGGGTCTGGAAATGGGCGCCGATGACTACATCACCAAGCCCTTCAGCCCCCGGGAAGTGCTGGCACGGATCAAGACCGTGCTGCGCCGCATGCACGAGTTCCACGACGAGATCAAGGGCACCTGCATCACCACCGGCAACCTCACCATCGACATGAGCGCATTCACCGTAAAGCTTGACGATGAGGTCATCCCCTGCACACCCAAGGAGATCGAGATCCTGTGGACACTGGCCTCCAACCCGGGTCAGGTATTCAGCCGGGAGCATCTGCTGCAGAGCATCTGGGGCTATGAATTCCTGGGCGACACAAGGGCCGTAGACAGCCATATCAAGCGCATCCGGGCCAAGCTCTGCAAGGACAGCAACAGCTGGGATATCTGCACCGTATGGGGCATCGGCTACCGGTTTGAGATCAGAAATCAGGGGAATTGATATGAATTATCTGTCGGCACTTTCCGAAAAATACAAGCGGCGCAGCATCTTCCAGAAGGTGCTCATCAGCTTCCTGATCATGTCACTGGTGCTGACCACACTGACCAGCTGCACCAGCTATGTGTTCCTGCACCGGTACATGCTGGAGGTCAACATCGAGGAGCTGATCGACAAGGTCAATATCATGGCAGGCATGATCTCCGGTGCGGACGATGTCAATTATGACACCGTCATGCAGTTCGAGGATCTGACCGACAGCCGCATCCTCTATATCGACGCATCTTTTGTCGCCATGCGTATCCATGACGAGACCGAACCCGGCTGGGGCGGCGCAGCCAACGGCTTTGAACAGCGGCGCCAGCTCAGTGAGGCCGACCGTGCAATGGCCGAGCGCATCATCCTGCTGGGCGACCGGGAAGCCGACCGGCGGTATGTCGAAATGCTGGCCGGTCAGGTGCTGTTTGCCGGAGCTCCCGTCAAGGATGCGGACGGCAGCATCATCGGCGCTCTGCTTTTGTACCGCAAGGTCAACGTCATTCGGGACCTCGTGCTGTCGATGGTGTACATCGTCATCACCTCGATGCTGACCGCAGGCCTTCTCGCCATGGTCATTGCATGGATCATGAGCCGTCACATCACACGGCCCATTCTTCACCTCACCGCCGAGTCTAAGAACCTCGCCAGCGGCAGATACGGAAAGACCGTTTCCATCACCCAGAATGACGAGATCGGTGAGCTGGCCGCCACGCTGAACATCATGTCGCAAAAGCTGTACCAGACCATCACCGAGCTGCGGGACGAGAAGCTGAAGCTCACCCAGATCATTGCCGGCATCGGCGAGGGCATCATCGCCGTCGATGACCAAGGCAACATCGTCCACCATAACAAGGCGCTGCTGGAGCTGCTGGGTCTGCCCTTCTGGGATATCCACTCCTCCAACCCGAGGCTCATGCAGCTGACACAGATGCTGACCGGCGCCGTCAGGGACGGAAACCAGCAGACCGCCACCTGGAAGACCGCCGACGAGCGGATCATCCGGGGCGTCATATGGCCCATCACCAACCCGGACGGCATCAACTCCGGCGCCGTTGGTCTGGTGCGTGACATCTCCGAATCCGAGCGGCTGGAGCAGATGCGCAGGGACTATGTGGCGAACATCTCCCACGAGCTGCGCACACCGCTCACCGGTATCCGGGGCATGGTGGAACCGCTGATGGACGGACTGATGGAGACCGAAGAAGAGCGCATGGACTGCTACAACATCATCTATCAGGAAACCATGCGGCTGGAAAAGCTCATCGGCGAAATGCTGGATATGAGCCGCCTGCAGAGCGGACGGATACAGATCGATCTGGAACCGATGGATGTCAACGGCATCATCCTCGGCGCCATCCGCCGGCTGAAGGAGCGTGCCGATACCGGAAAGGTAAAGCTGATCGCCGACTGCAAGGCCGCCTCCAACGTTATGGGCAACGAGGACCGCATCATGCAGGTGCTGATCATCCTGCTGGACAATGCGCTCTCGTTCACCCCCGAAGGCGGCAGCATCACCGTGTCCTCCAAGGACGATGGAGCCAAGGTCGTCGTCAGTGTCAGCGATACCGGCTCCGGCATCGATCCGAAGGATCTGTCCTACATCTGGGAGCGCTTCTACAAGGCGGATAAATCCCGCATGCGCTCCACCACCGGCACAGGCCTCGGCCTCTCGATCGCCAAGCTCGCCACCGAGCTCATGGGCGGCAGCATCAGCGCCCGCAGTGAGCCCGGCAGCGGCGCAACCTTCGAGTTCACGCTGAAGCCCGCAGCCGCTCCCGAAGAAGGGATAACGACTTGATTAGACAGAGTTTTCGCTTCTCTTGCGGAAACTCTGTCTATCAGTATATTTATCGACATTTTTATTGACATTTTTCACGGTATATGGTACAATAGTATTGACACACAGAGAGGAGGTTAGATTATGGATTCTGTTGTAAGTGCAATTCGCAATACTGTTTCCATTTCTTTGTTCAATAAAGGTCTCGCCGGAAAGATTTTCGCAGAAGTAAGAAAGCATGGGCCAAAGGTCGTCATGAAAAATAATGAGCCGGAAATCGTTCTGATGTCGCCAGATGAATACGTCAAGCTGATGGACGAACTCAACGATGCCCGTCTGCTGCAAATAGCCCAAGAAAGAATGGCTCATTATGATGAATCCAAGCTGGTTTCAATGGAAGAAATCAATAAACAACTCGGCATTACAGAGGAAGACCTCGCCGATTATGATGAGGTTGAAATAGAATGAGTTGGGATGTTTCTTTCCTACCGGAAGCGCAAAAAGAGTTGTATTCATTAGACGGAAGCATCATACTGCTCATTCAAAAAGCGATAAAAAAAGTCAGTATGAACCCACTTCCGGACTACGAAGGCGGCTATGGAAAACCTCTCGGTAATCATCATGGGCTTAACCTTAGCGGTTTCCTGAAAATCAAACTGAAGGATTCCGGACTGCGCATTGTATATACGCTGGTTCGGACAGAAACTCAAATGAAAATCGTCGTGATCGGTGCAAGAGCAGACGAAGAAGTATACGAAATCGCATATAAGCGAAAAATCAAGTATTTCCCTGACTCTGACCATGACATATAAAAAGTTTCCGCTTATCTCCGAGCGGAAACTCTTTTATTCCGATAAAAACATATTGCTTTATTTCGATTTCTCTGTTATAATGACAGTATAATACACTAAAGGAGGTCTTTCCTTATGCCGTCTCTGAAGCCTTCTCTTCCCGTCAACCGGCCCCGCAGAACGGGCATCGTTCTCACCTCGGACGATCAGCTGAGAGAATATTCATCTGCCCCCGAAAAGCCCGTCAAGAATCATATGCACGCCGACAAGTCGCTCTCTCAGATCTGCGACGATGCAGTGAATAAAAAGCAGACCGTGCTCACCTTTTTCCATGACCATTTCTTCGGCGGCGGCGAGCGGAAGCTGCACCTGACCCATCCCGAGTTCATTGACTGCACCCGGAAGATGAGCGAATATGCCGAAAGCAGAGGCCTGGGCATCGGCGCCTCCGTCACGAACCCGCTGGATCTGGGCCGCACGTTCAAGACGGATATGGGCGTCGGCGGCCAGCACCGTTTCTTCTCCGAGGGCATCCGCAGCGAGGACGGCAACTTCTCCTTCAACGCCATGATGTCCGAGCGCTGGTGCAACAACAAGGGCTATGTCTATCCCGAATTTGACAGAGCCCGCCTGTTCACCTATACCGAAAAGCAGGCGGGAGCCTATCTCGTCATCGATCCCGCCTCGATCAAAGAGATCCCCGCCTCCGACTACACGCTGGAGGTTTCCCGGGACGAGTACGAGCTGAGCACATATTTCGGCAACCGCCACATGGTCATCAGCGGCAAGACCTCGCTGCCCGGCAACCGGGTGTTTGCGGTACTCTATATGGACACACCGGAGATGGACTATTTCCATCCGCAGATCACCGAATACGTCCACGGTATCATCGACATGTACCGCAAGCAGGGCGTGGAATTCATGGAGCTGTATTCGGACGAAATGCACATCCAGTTCGACTGGGATTTCGACCATTTCGGTCCCTATGAGATCCCCACCCGCTACATGACCGAGAATTTTCAAAACACACTGGCCAAGGCCGATCCCCTGTTTGCCGACTTTGACATTGCCCTGATCTACTTCGGCTATGACATGCTCTGCGACCGGAAGGCCCTGGGCATCGACCATACACAGCACGTACTCGGTACCGATGCCGCCTCGCTCCGGCGCACCTTCGCTCTGCGCAGCACCTATTACGAGACACTGCAGGACAAGGTCGTCGGCATGTGCTGCGAATCGAGAGACTACATCCGCTCCACTTATGTCAAGCACAAGGGCTATGACCCGCTGTGTCTGGGTCATGCGACCTGGCAGGAATCCCCCACCTGCGACCAGTACGGCAAGGGCCGCAAGCAGGGCATGTTCAACGATGCGGTCAGAAACGGCATCTGCGCCTATGATTACACCAAGGACTATGTATATTCCAGCACTGTCCGTGAGGCTATTTCGGGCTGCTATGACTATTTCAAGTGGAACGACTACTTCTCCTACGGCGGCAATGATTTCTGCGAATGCGGCTGGTTTGACCGCAACTATTACGGCGGCGCCATGGCGGCATCCCTCGGCGCTCTGAACCGCAACGAGGTAGCCTCATGGGGTGCATGGGGCTTCCCGGCGGAGATCCGCAAGCGTTTCAACAAGATCAGCAGCGGCTTTGGTGCTCTTTCCACTTACGAAAGCGGCATCATGTGCTATGGCCGTCCCCGCATCGTGGACGTGCTGTACCTGTATCCCAAGCATCTGACCTCCGTGGAAGAGCGTTTCGGAAGCTGGATGGTGCAGAGCGGCTATGTAAACTACTGTCCCGCCGACCGGGTCGTCAATCTCGGCAAGGTCGAAAACGGCACGCTGAAGCTGGGTCTTGGCAATTATTCCACCATCGTTGCCGCATTTGAGCCGTATTATGACGAAAAGCTGCTCTCGCTGCTGGAAGAGTTCGTCAGCGGCGGCGGCAGAGTCGTATGGTGCAGTACCCCTCCCGCCAAGAAGGACGGCACTGTGCCCGCCCGCTGGCTCAAGGACTTCGGCCTCGTCTCCGTTCAGTCGCTCACGGAGGGCGGCACGGCGGAGAAGGTCACCTTCTGCGGAAGCCTGAGCTATGTGCATCCGATGAATATCCCCACCGATTACCTGCCGGACCGCATTTATACCGCCGTACCCATGGAAGGCAGCGAGATACTGGCCAAGGCAAACGGCAGCGTCATCGGCGTGAAAAACGGCGGCTTCGTGTTCATCGGCTGCCGTCTGAGAGATGATCAGAGCGGCGACACCGGCGATGCACCGAAAACGCTGTTCGACGTACTGAAGGCACTGGGTGCCTACGGCGGCGCAGCCTGCTTTGACAATACCGAGACGCTCAGCCGCACGACCCCCTATTTCGTCACCAAGTTCGCCAACGGCGCCGTGGCGGTCTGCCCCCATACCTATCCGCTCAAGGAGCTGTGGGACGGCCCCTTCGCCCGGGACGATGAAAAGGATGCCGCCCTGCTGAAGGACTATGACTACAAGGTGCCGCTGCAAATGAAGCTTGCCGGACTGCCTGTCGAAGGCCACCGCATCGGCTTTGAAGGCGGCAGCCTCAAATATGTGCTCACAGCCGACGGCTCGCTTCAGGGTTTCTCCGGCGAAAACACCTGCGGCATCACCGTAGACGGCAAACCCTATACCGTGACAAAGGAAAATGCAGATACTGCATTCAATGTGATCGAGCCTGCCCGCATTCCCGACGGCTACAAGGGCGGCTGGACCGTCACCTCCACCGCCACGGACGTGGACATCTGCACGGCGATCCCCGCAAATGCCGAAATCTATTTCGATGCAGACAAGGACGGGCTGAACCTCGTTCCCGATGCCTCCCTCTCCTTCAAGGGCAGTGTTGTCCATCTCGGAGATAAAAACGCAGCTGTGATTCTGTACAGATAATCCAAGACATGAAAAACCGCACCCGGCTGATCCGGATGCGGTTTTCACTTGTCCATTTACTTGGTGATCGTAATCTTGGCAGTTACGCTGCTGCCATAAGTGCTTCCGTCTGCAGAGGCTTTGAAGCCGATGCTCCTCGCACCTGCACCGCTGAAGGCATAAGACACGCTCCACGTCCGCACGTTGCCGCTGACCGTGCTGTTTCCGTTCGCCGACCATGTCTTCACAACAGCGCCGTTCTCAGCACACAGAGCCAGTGTGGCTGCATTGGAGCTCGTCTTCACTGTAATGCCGATGCTCTGATTGACCTTTGCGGAAGAGGTGTTGAACGAAGCCCCGCTCACAACAGGCACGGCAGGATTGACTGCCACCTTTGCTACGATGCCCGTATCATACTTGCTGTTGTCCGCAGAGGCCTTAAAGGTGATACTGCGGTAGCCTGCGCCGCTGAAGCTGTATGTGAGCTGCCACGTACGCACATCACCGCTGTCAGTGTAACCGGAGGACCAGGTCTTCACGGTGCCGCCGTTCTCTGCACACATGCGTACATACTTCGTTGCCGTTGTGGTCTTTACGGTGATGCCCACATTCTTGCCAACTACTGCATCGCTGTTGAATACGGCACTGTTTACCTTTGGGGCTACTACAGCCTTGCTGACCGTAACAGCAGCGCTCACGAGGTTGCTCCATGCACTGTTGTCATTCGAAGCCTTGAAGTACATGGTTCTGTTGCCAGCACCTGCAAAGGAGTAGCTTACCTTCCATATGCGGGTCGTACCACTGTCGGTATATCCGCTGTTCCATGTCTTGTATACCGTCTTTCCGGTGGAATCGCACATTGCAATGTACTTGGCAGTTGTGGGCGTGGTCACGGTAATACCTGCTGCCTTGCCGACTGTTGCAGAGGAATCAAACTTTACGGTATTGATCTTCGCAGCTTCGACCGCCTTGTTCACGGTAATGGATGCACTGACAAGGTTGCTCCATGCACTATTATCCGCAGACGCCTTGAAGTACATCGTCCGGTTGCCTGCTCCCACGAAGGAATAGCTGACCTTCCACGTTCTCGTCGTACCGCTGTCGGTATAACCACTCGTCCAAGTCTTATATACCGTCTTTCCGGTGGAATCGCACATGGCGATATACTTGACAGTTGTGGACGTGGTCACGGTAATACCTGCTGCCTTCCCGACAGTAACGGAAGAATCGAACTTTACGGAATTGATCTTCGCAGCTTCGACCGCCTTGTTGACCGTAACAGATGCACTGACAAGGCTACTCCATGCACTATTATCCGCAGAGGCCTTGAAGTACATCGTCCGATTGCCTGCACCTGAGAAGGAATAGCTGACCTTCCATGTGCGTGTCGTACCGCTGTCGGTATAGCCGCTGTTCCATGTCTTGTATACCGTTTTGCCGGTGCTGTCGCACATGGCGATATACTTGACGGAGGTGGGCGTGGTCACGGTGATGCCGACTGCCTTGCCCACGGTGGCAGAAGAATTGAACTTAGCAGAATCGATTCTCACAGCCTCGACTGCCTTATTGACCATAACCTTTGCCGTAACGCCGGTGCCATAATTCACATTGTCCGCAGAAGCTTTGAACGTCAAACAGCGGTTACCTGCACCGCTAAAGGTATAGCTCAGCTTCCATGTTCGGAGAACACCTTTATCGGTATAGCCGCTTGTCCATGTTCTCACGACGGAGCCGTCTTCCGCATACATCCGTATAGAATTCGCAGCAATAGTCGTGACAACGGTGAACGGTACCTGGACCCCCGTTGTTGAATCCGACTCAAATTGAGCAGAGAAGATTTGGTCCGCATCGGGCATGATCAGGAATGACTTGGCAGAAAGTGCTTTGCCCCATATGCTACCGTCCTCGGAAGCCCGGAAGGAGAAGGTGCGGGTTCCGGAACCGGTGAAAGTATATTCGATCTTCCAGATCCGCTTTCCGGAGGCATCGGTATATCCGGTGTTCCATGTTCCGACTTTGGCACCGTTTTCGCTGTACAGGGAAATGTATTTTGCACGAGTGGTAGTCGTGACAGTGATCGTTGTCGGGAAATAGGTATAGATCGTATCGGCAAAATCAACATTGGTCACGGCGATGTCGGCAGCATTGAGAACGCTGATCGCTGCCGAAACTCCTTTACCTTCGGACTTTCCGTCATAAGCCTTAAAGCTGAGCTTCCGGTTTCCGGCACCGGAGAAAGTATACTCCACCTTCCATGTACGCAGCAGCCCGACATCGGTATATCCCTTTGTCCAGGACGCAGCGGCGGTACCGTTTTCACTGAACATGGTGATCTTCTGCGCATTGACGGAAGTGACAATGGTGATCGGGACGGGGACTCCGGTGCAGCCATTTCTGTCAAAAGCGGCGGAAACGACTGCATTGTCGGCAGGACTGCTTACCACTACCGAGGCTGTCGAGGCGCTGCCGTAAGCCACATTATCTGCGGATGCCTTGATACGTACCTTCATGGCACCGACATAGGTCAGTGTCACTTTGATCTTCCATGTGCGGGTGGTACCATTGTCGGTATAGCCATCGGACCAACGGGCAACCGGAACACCGCTATCATTGTATTGGGCGATGTACTTCGCCGAGGTCGGCGTAACAACAGTGACTTCAAAAGGCATACCTGCTGTTGCCGCAGCGGGAGCGGAAACGGATTTGACAGCAGGTGCATTGCCGGACACCTTATATTTGATTTTGTTCTGACTGCAGAATTCTTCAGCCTTCGATCCGGAGTAAACGGTGGCTACTACATTCGGGGATTCATAGAATGAGTAGGAATTGATATAGATAGCGGACGGAGGAATGACGATGGATTGAAGAGACGGACAAAGGGCAAAGGCTGCCTCTCCGATCTCGGAAACGCCGTCAGGGATGACCACATTGGTAAGGTTATCGCATCCGGCAAAGGCGTAACCTCCGATAACCTGAAGTCCCACAGTATCGGGAGCAAATGTTGTGAGGGAGGAACAGCCTTCAAAACAGCCAACACCGATACTGGATACCCCGTTTTCCAAACGGATCTCTTTCAGTGAGGTACACATGGCGAAGGTATACATGCCCATATCCTCAAGTGTGGCGGGAATGGTGATGCTTTCCAGAGATACGCAGCCTGCGAACACACCCTGTGATGACCACAGGAAATTCAGATTTCGGGAAAAATGGATATCCGTCAGACTGTAACAATCGCAAAAGGCGTAAGAATTGACGCTGGTAACGCTGTCCGGCATGGTCAGATGCTCAAGGCTCATACAACCAGCGAAGGCATAGGTATCAATAACGGTGATGTTCGGTGAAAAACCGATGTCGTAAAGTCCCATACAGCCGTAAAAGGCATACGCATCAATCAACGTGACCGAAGAAGGCATTGAGATAGAACCGAGGGAAATGCAATTCTCAAACATTCCATAGCCAATCCGGGTAAGCCCTGAGGCAAGTGTAACATCAGTCAGCGAGATACAGCCGGAAAACAGATAATTACCCATCTCTTGTACCGAAGAAGGGAAGGAAACGGAAGAAAGAGAAATGCAGTCTGAAAAAGCATACGAACCGATGGACCGTACAGAGGAGGGAATTTTCAGAGAAGTGAGCGAAGCACAGCCGGAAAAGGCTCCGTTCGCAATGGAATATACCGTAGAAGGGATCACGACGGAGGTAAGCCCAATACAGTCTTCAAAGGTGTTTGCCCCGATCTGTGTGGTACCGTTGGCAAATACGACCCGTGAAAGTGAGATACAGCCGCTGAACATATATTCCGGTGTGACGGTGATTTGGGCCGGAAATTGGAAGCTGTTCAGGGATACACAGTCTTTACATACTTGTTCTCCAATGTAGTTTACCGTATCCGGCAGAACCAGAGATACCAAAGAGCTGCATCCGGCGAATGCGTAACCACCGATCGATGTAACCCCATTCGGCACAGTGACATTGGTAAGTGAGGTACAGTTGTAAAAGAGCCTGTAGGGGATTTCTGTGATCCCGGAAGGAAGCACGACGGATTTGAGCGATGCACATCCGTCAAAGGCATCGCTTCCGATACGTTGGAGGCCTCCATTGAAATTGACTGTAGAGAGGTTGGAACATCCGCTGAATGCCCGGTCATCGATTTCCTTTACACCGGCGGGGATCGTGACACTTTTCAGTCTGGTATTTTTTGCAAATGCATCCATACTGATCGATGTCACATTATTGGGGATCACGACATTTTCGGCAGTGCCGTTGTATTTGATCAGGCTGGTGCCGAGCATCTCAAAATCGCTCGCCGCAGCAGCGGAAACGGCAAACAGCAGGAAAACCAGTACGAGAAAGAGAAACGTTGTCAAAACCTTTTTTTTCATTTTGAACAGACCTCCGTTGTTTATAGTTATAGTATATCAAAAAAAAAAAAAAAAAGCAATGGTTTTGGCCATGTTTTATGTAAAAACGACATCATTTACTCAATTAACACAAAAAGACTGTTGCAGAAAAGCACAATCTGCAACAATCCTTTTATGAACGGATTACTTGGTTTCTTCGGCCTTTTCGGCATCCTCGCCTTCAGCCTCTGCGACCTCGCCGTCAACGGCTTCTTCGGTCTCGGCCTCACCGGCTTCTTCGACAGCGGGCTCCTCAGTGACCTCGGGAGCGGGAGCGTCACGCCATGCGAAGGTCATCATGCCATATACGAATACAACGACGATGATGACGGGAACCACAAAGCGGTATACGTACTTCATCCAGTCGGGCAGCTTCAGGCCGTCGCCGGTGTTGGCCTCGGCACGGAAGTTTTCCCAACCCCAGCCGAAGTGCTTCTTGCCGGCCTTGACAGTGCCCCAGGAGCAGAAGATCACGAATGCCAGAGAGCCGATGGGCAGCAGGCAGTTGCTTACGCAGAAGTCCCACAGATCGAGGAAGCTGCTGCCGCTGGCGAAAGGCACGAAGCCTGCCCAGACGTTGAAGCCCAGTGCGCAGGGCAGAGACAGAACGAACAGTGCCACGGCGCAGATGATGGAGCCCTTCTTGCGGTCCCAGCCGGTCTTCTCGCGAACCATCGCAAGGATATTCTCGAACACGGCAAGGATGGTGGACATGGCAGCGAATACCATGAACAGGAAGAACAGAGCACCCCAAATGCGGCCGCCCTGCATGTTGTTGAAGACGGTAGCCATGGTGTTGAACAGAAGAGCGGGGCCTGCGCCGACGTCGGTGCCGTAGGCAGAGCAGGCGGGGAAGATGATCAGGCCTGCCAGCAGAGCGGCAAGAGTATCGAAGCAGATAACGCTGATGCTCTCGCCCATCAGAGAGCGCTTCTTGTCGATGTAGGAGCCGAAGATAGCCATGGAGCCGATACCCAGGGACAGAGTGAAGAATGCCTGGTTCATGGCGCTGACCACGACGGTGCCGGTGATGGCGGAGAAGTCGGGCTTCAGATAGAAGCTGAGACCTTCGCCTGCGCCCTGCAGCGTGCAGGAGCGGATAGCCAGAGCGATCATCAGCACGAACAGGCAAAGCATCATGTACTTGGTGACACGCTCAAGACCCTTCTGAATGTTGAAGGTCAGAATGCCAAATCCCAGTACGACGACCAGAGCCATGAAGCCCACGTTGACAGCGGGCTGAGACAGCATGCTGCCGAAGGACAGGGAGGCATTGTTGCCCACAAGGAACTGAATGAAATAATAGAACATCCAGCCGGTGACGACGGTGTAGAACATCATCAGCAGCAGATTGCCGACAAAGGCGAAGGGGCCGTGAACATGCCACTTGGAACCCTTGTTCTCAAGCGCCTGATACATATACAGGGGGCTCTTCTGGCTCGCACGTCCCATGGCGAACTCAGTGATCATAACGGGCAGGCCCAGCACCAGCAGGCATACCAGATAAATCACAACGAAGGCTGCGCCGCCGGACTGGCCGCACATCCAGGGGAACTTCCACACGTTGCCGCAGCCGATGGCGCAGCCGGCAGAGAGCAGAAGGAATCCCAGTCTTGATGACAGTTTCTCTCGGTTTTCCACGAAAAATCCCTCCGGAAATAATATTTTCCAACCATTTTGGAATAATGTGATGATTTTACCATATTTTTGTCAAATTGTCAAGGGTATTTTCACATTTTTCAGGAAGAAACGTGAAAATACCCTTAAGTTTTTAATTTATATGGTTCGCTTTTCCTTATCCAGCACTTCGATGATCTCCAGCACCTTGATCAGTTCCTCGGGCCTGATCCTGTCGCAGTCCTTTCCGGCCAGCACACAGTCGGCAAAGTACCGGATCTCGTTGAAGTAGGCATTGGTCTTGGGCAGGTTGATGCCGTTGGCCTTGCTGCCGTCCTGCGCCTCTTCAAAGGGGTGCAGCTCCTGCCCATCGGTATAAACGGTCAACGTGCCCCGGTTGAGCTCCACAACAGCCTTCTCAAACTGGAAGCGGAATTCGGCATGGAACGCATACGAATCATACCACGCCGCATCCGTGGCAATGAAGAAATCGGGATAGTGGTACACGGCATGGATGGCGTCCTGACCCTCAGTGCTGATGCGGTCGCAAACCACGTTCTGCGGCTCGCCGAACACGCTGACAATAAAGTCCAGATCGTGGATGTGCAGGTCAAACGGTACCAGACCACTGCGGTTCACATCCTTCATCCAGTTGTCCCAGCTCCACTTGGGCGTATGTCCGACTCTCGTCATGCTGCCGGTGATGAGTCTGCCGTAGGTGCCGTTTTTATAAGCCTCCTCCACGAACACGAACTCCTGCCAGAAGCGCAGCACATGCGCCACCATAAAGCGTTTATCCGCCTTCTTTGCGGCATTGTAGACCCGCATGACGTCTTCCTTTTTCAGGGAGATCGGCTTTTCAGTCAGCACGTTCACGCCCTTTTCCAGCGCCTTCACCGCAAAATCCGCATGCAGATACGTGGGCAGGCAGATGTCCAGAATGTCGGGCTTCTCCTTATCCAGCATCTCATCGCAATCATAGTACCCGTTGCAGCCGAATTCTTCGACCACCGGATCCAGCTTCTCCTTCCGGATATCGCAGGCGCCGACCAGCTTAGCCTCGGGAATGTCCGCCCATGCATTTCTGTGCGCTCTGGAGATGCCGCCGCAGCCGACGATACAGACCTTCAACATCGTGATCCCCTCCGTTACAGCTCAACTCTGCCGATGCCGTCCTCGCCGATGGTGATCTTGGTGCCGTAGGCCTTGCTCATCTCGGCCAGGCGCTCCAGGATGCCTGCATCCCTCTTGGGACGGGGCCAGCCGCCATGGGACTTGGGTGCATCAAAGTTCAGCTCGACGGGCAGCAGCTCCAGCTTGGTCAGCTTGCCGTCCTCGACCTCCCAATAGGGAACAAACGCCTCGAACATGACACGCTCATAGTACAGGCCCTTCTTGCCGAAGTCGCTGCGGGCGTTGAACATGACGTCCAGACCCTCGTTGCCGGTCAGGCCCTGCTTCTCGTACATGCCGGAAGGCGCACGCTGCAGGTTCTCCAGCTGGATAATGAAGTCGCCCAGAGAATAGAAGATGGGACAGTTCTTATAGATCTCAATGGGACGAATGAGGTGGGGACCGGTGCCGATGATGGCGTTGGCGCCTGCATCGATGCAGCGGTGTGCCAGCTCCTCATAGAACATGGCGGGCTCTTCCTTGCTCATGCCCTTGATCTCGTGGGAGTGGACGGAAATAATGACATAGTCGGCCATGAAGCGGGCCTCACGAATGGTGGCCTCGATGCGCTTCATATCGGTCTCGTTGACGGTAGTGACCTTGCCGGGCTTGTCGGATACTTCGTAGTTGTTGGTGCCCATGACCATCTTGCCCTCGGGAATGGGAGGCATATAGCCCTCTGCCCGTTCAATATCGTTGGCAGCGTTGATCATGGTGTCCTTGGCGATCTGCTTCAGCGCATCCATCTCTTCCTGGGTGACACGGTACACGGTATTGCAGCGCACATAATTGACACCGGGACGGCCGGGCATCGTGCGGGTCTGCTCGCCTGCCATGTTGCTGAGCTTGGGAGAGGTGTTGATGCTGATCAGGGCAAAACGTCCCTGCAGCGTATCCAGATAGGCGGGAGCGCCGGCCTCGCCGAGGCTTCTTCCGGTGCCGCTGAAGGGAATGCCGGCTGCCTTGATGTATTCCATGGTCTTGATCAGGCCGTCATAGGCGTAGTCCAGCGCATGGTTGTTGGCAGTAGTCAGAATGTTGAAGCCGAAGGTCTTGATGTCCTTCAGCACATCGGGAGAGGAGCAGAACCAGCTGCCGCCGCTCTCGGCTGCGCCGAAGCACTCAAAGTTGTGGATCGTGGTCTCCAGATTGACAAAGCGGAAATCGCCCTTGTCAATAAAGTCCTGCAGCTCGTTGAAGCCCTCATAAGCGCCGGGAAGACGGCGGAAAATCATCGCATCGCCCGCGGCGGTACATTTGAAAGTAGCCATAATAATTATATCTCCTTTCGGATGTTGATTTGCCTTTTATTTATCAAACTCCATCAGCACTACACGCATGCCGTCGGTGCAGACCCGGAAGCCCTTATCGGTCTTCTCCAATTCGTGCCATGCCTCGGAATGCTCCTCTTCGCCGTCTGAGATCATCTTATATCTGCCCTTTTCGCAGCCGGGAACGGCGATATCAAAGCTGAAGCTGTCGCTGTCATAGCAGGACAAGAGCAGCATCTGCGTATCGCCCTTCCTGCCCGCCAGCATGCAGATATCCTTTTCATCGATCCCCTCGGCGGCGATGCGCTCGTCGCAGTCGGAAATCTCGGAGAAGAACTTGAGGCCGTGATAGACGGGCAGCGTGACAAGCGCCTTTTTCGGGTCTTTCTCCAGAACACGCCAGCTTCCGGTGGTCCATGCGTAGTAGTAGGCAGCGGTCACGGGCGTGTCCAGCAGCTTGATCAGCGAATTGACGGAGAAGGCGGCATTATCCACCTTGGTGAAGTCTTCGTCATCGTGATAGAGCCATTCCTTGGGACCCATGTGCCACTCGGTCAGTGCGATCTCGGTATCGTTGAAGCCGTATTTTGTAAGCAGCGCCTTGATCTCATTGATCTTTGCGGCAAAGTTGTCGGCATTGCGCTCGTACATCGTGCCGCCGATGAACTCGGGAACAATGCCGTTATCCTTGCAGATCTTGAGGAATTTCTCGTTATGCTCCGTCTTGAAGCCGTAGACGTTGGGGCCGCCGATCTTCATTTCGGGGAAACATGCATGCAGGATCTTATATGCCGTGACGAACAGCTGAAGATAATCGTCATAGCCGCCGTTGTACAGCTTGTCATGATTCGGCTCCTCCCAGACGGAGAGGTACTTGATGTTCTTCAGGTGCATGCCGTCTGCCCAGCCCTCGATATAATGCGCAAGGATGCGGCAACAGATGCGTGCCCATTTCTCCTTGTCGGCGGGGGCGTTGACCCGGTAGCGGTTCTGCGTATGCTCAATGGCCTCGCCGAGGCGGAAGTCGATGATGACATCGGTATCGGCGACCAGCTCCAGATACTCGTCCGTCGGCCCGAAGATATAGTTCTTCGGATCGTTCTCATCCAAATGGAACAGCGGGAAAATCTGCGACACCTCAATGATGGCATAGCCCGGATTATCCTGCGAGGCATCATGATAGCGCACGTATGCCGGATGCAGTGCGTCAAAGTACTTCTTTTCGATAACGGTACGGGGACGGAAGCACATTCTCGGAGAATTGTTCATGCCGAGGATCCGGCGCATCGGCTGCGCCTTGGCAGCGTCAAGCTTAACGGAGAATGATTTCATGGGCTGTTCCTCCTGTTTTTTTATATTCTTCGCATTTCTGTGAGATAACTTTTATCAGAGTCCTTCCCCACCTCAGTGGGGAAGGTGTCGCCGCAGGCGACGGATAGGGCATGAGAAGTATCGGTAGAGGTGTTTTCGCCAACTGCTTTTCTTTATCAGCCCTACCCACCGCCTGCGGCGGTCCCCCCTTCCCACTGATGTGGGAAGGGACTTTGGGCAACTGCATCAACAAAGCTTTCCCCGCCACACAATTCCATAATAAACCGATTTTTCCACATTATACCATATGTCCGCCGTTTCTGTCAATAAAAAAGACGGCAGTTTCCTGCCGCCTGCACAAATATCAGATTGCTCCTTCGATAAAGCTGACCACGTCCGCCTTGGGCATATAGCCGACGGTCTGGGCAGCGATCTCGTGATTCTTGATGAG
>JAZLHZ010000138.1:0-6618 GCA_045617085.1 Clostridia bacterium | reverse complement strand
AGGATGTGCCGGAGCATACGGTTTTCGTTATCACGACGGACGGCATGGAAAACGCGAGCCGCCGGTATTCCGCGGAAAGAGTCAAGGAAATGATCGAACAGCAGAAAAAAGAATACGGTTGGGAGTTCCTGTTCCTCGGCGCCAATATCGATGCGGTGGAGACTGCCGGACACTTCGGCATCGATGCGGATAAGGCCGTGGACTACCACAGCGACAGAGTCGGCATCGCCCTCCATTATGAAGTCCTCTCCGATGCCGTGACGCAGGTGAGAAGGAACGCTCCCCTCGGCAGACAGTGGAAGCAGCGGATCGAGGAGGACTATCAGAAGAGAGAAAAAAGTGAGGAGTGAGCAGTCGGCAGTGTGCAGTTGGGCGGCTGCGCCGCCCCGAACTCTGCGAAGCAGAAATCAACTGCCGCAGGCAAATCAACTTCTAACTCTCATCTGAAGAAAGCGTCACTACTGCATTGCTTTATCAGCCCTACCACCGTCTTTCGGCGGCCCCCCCATTCTCGCTGCGGCTCGGTCAGGGTTCGGCTCCGCTGAAGTGAGAAAGGACTTTTGATTATATAACAATATGAGCTGTGAAAGATGCGTTTATTCGTTCTTTCACAGCCCATATTGTTATTCGATCTTATATCAGATTACGCAAACCAGTTTTGCGCATAGCTGTACCAGATCATAGCGCACGCCTTCCCGGCTTCGCCAACCCCGTTCATCCCATTCTTTGCCGGTCAGATCATCACCGCCGTAGATCAAAGCTCCGTAGGCGATCTTGCGGAATTCCGCAACGGCAAGGCATCCGGCCTGTTCCATTTCGACGATCTTGGCGCCTTCTTCTTTTCTGCGGGCAATTCTGTCTTCTGTCTCACGGAAAATGGCGTCCGTCGTCCAAACCAGCCCCCGCAGATAGGGAATATTCTGCTGTTCAATATAGGAAATGATGGTGTTTGTCGTATCGGAATTTGAGTAGATCACCCGAGAAGCAGGGACATAGTGATAGGACAAACCGTCATCTCTGATGGCTCCGTCTACGACCAGTACCTGTCCGACCCGAATCGTGCTGTCCAGCACACCGCCGCCGCCGCAGAACATGACCTTTCGGATCCCCATTGCCTGGAACAGATCGAGGTTTCCACCGCAGGCGCAGCCCACTTGTCCGATCGTCAGCAGCACATCCGGTCTGTCGGTAAACCGATAGACAGTCAGCGGATTTTCACCCGGGATCGTGCTGATCTGCTGCAATTGTCCGTTGTGCAGCATCTTGTCTATTACTTCGGGAAAAAAAGTGATCACCATTTTATCTGAATCAAACCCGTCCCCGGCCAGATTTGAAGGCTCCAGCTTGGCAACGGGATTGTCGTCAAATTCCAATATCGGCCATTTGCTGTCGTGGTACATATCGGATTTCCTTCCTTGTTTCTGTATTTTGATTTGATTCGGGCACTTCGCTGATCTAACCGCTGAATCAGCCATCGCTGTGCGGATATTTGGATGAGTATGCCGCTGATTGTGAACGGATTGTATAAGCAAGTGCCGACAGCTTAACTGTCGGCCAACTGCTAATTGCACATTGCTAATTGCACATTGCTAATTCACTTTGATCTGTCCCAATACCTCTCCGACCTTCTCGTGAATGACCAGCGACGCCTTGGAGTCTGCGCCGGTTTCGTCCCGATTGATGACGACCAGCTCCTTGCCGCTGAAATAGTCGATGAACGAGGCAGCGGGATAGACCGCCAGGCTCGTTCCGGCGATGATGAGCACATCGGCATTGGAGATCTCCCGGCAGGCGCCGATGATGGTGTTGTTGTCGAGGGATTCCTCATACAGCACCACGTCCGGCTTGATGACGCCGCAGCAGGCGCAGCGGGGGATGCCGGTGGTGGAGTGCATGTAGTCGAGGGAGTACTTCTTTCCGCACTCGAGACAGGTGTTCTCGTACACGGTGCCGTGGAGCTCATAGACCCGGATGTTGCCCGCCTTCTTGTGCAGGCCGTCGATGTTCTGGGTGACGATGCCCCGCAGCTTGTCCGCCTGCTCCAGCTCGTACAGCTTTCGATGGGCGGCGTTGGGCTGCGCATTGGGGAACAGCATTTTGTTGCGGTAGAAGCGGAAGAACTCCTCAGGTTGCGCATAGAAGAAGGAGCTGCTGAGAATGGTCTCCGGCGGGTACTTGTACTGCTGATTGTAGAGGCCGTCCACCGAGCGGAAGTCGGGGATGCCGCTCTCGGTGGAAACGCCTGCGCCGCCGAAGAACACGATGCGCTTGCCGCCGGAAATGATCTTCTGAAGACGTTCCGTGTTTGTCATTGCCTGATTCCGCCTTTCATGCAAAAGAGATGCTGTCCGAAATGACCAGCTTTCCGTTTTCGGGGGTGAGCAGCAGCACCTCGCAGTTTTTGCTGATGCGGCCCTTCAATACGCCGTAGAGCACATATCGCACTGCCATGGTGACGCCGCCGTGGGATACCACGAGGATGTTCTTGTCGGTATCCGCATACTCGGCGTATAAATCGTTCAGGAAATCGGCGACCCGCCGGTAGAAATCCCGCTTCGGCTCTGCGTCTTCGGGAAGATAGGGATCCTCTACCGTGTCCCAGTAGACCTTTTTCAGCTCATAGGGGACCCGGTCGACCTCGCCGACCTCGTACAGACCCTCCCATGCGCCGTAACGGTACTCGCCGATGCGCCTGTCCGTGACGATCTCCGGCTTTTCGGCGGCGAGATTTTCGCCGAGGATGATAGCGGCGGTGTCCCGGGAACGGCTCAGATGGCTGCAGTAGCAGGCGTCAAAGCGGATGTCCTTCAGCCCTTTTCCTGTCTGCACGGCGGAAGCTCTGCCGTTTTCGTTGAGCGGCACATCGGTGTTTCCCTGCAGCCGGTGTGCGGTGTTCCAGTCGGTCTGTCCGTGACGTACCAGATAGATAACCATATTGTTTTATTCCTCTGTGAAGTTGCAGCGGGTAAATGTGTCTGTCAGCCGGTAAGTGGCGACCTCCAGCTTTTTCAGTGCAGCGGAGTACTGCCTGTCCAGGAGCGGCAGCTCCAGCGTGACGTCGGCAGCAGTGCCGTTTGCCTCGGCAAGGCGCAGGATGATGCCGCTGCCGTCCTCCGCTTTCTTTACGGCGGAGACATAGGCGCTGTCCGAATCGAGCTTCATTCCGCACAGGGTCTGGGGCAGGCTTCCCTTGTGGTAGGTGCCCAGGATGCGCTCGCAGGGGCATTCCAGCTCAATGGCCTTTTTCGTCAGAGCTGCAGGCGTTTCTCCGAAAGCGAGGATCATATCAAATGTATGCTCGCCCTGCTCGGAGAAGCGGCAGAAATCGTCCCTCTCGCCGAAGTGGTCGGCAAATATCGGGGAGCGCAGCGCCGTGATACGGAGCTCGCCGTTCAGAGCGTCATAAGCGGTGCGGCTGTCGGTCACGATGCCGAAGCTGCCGAGGCTGACCCAGTTCTGCATGGGCTGCTCGTTGCCGTCCTGTATGCGGCTGATGAAGCCGTAGGGGACGGACGCCTTCTCGTCGACGCCCTTATAGACCGTCGGGAAGGAGAGCTTGAGCTGTTTGTGCTCCTCGTTCCAGACGATGCGCCAGCTGAAATGCAGCTCCGGACGATCACGGTAGATGGTGACATACCGCTCGATGACGGACTTGCCGAAGCTGCTGCGGATGCGAAGCCTTGCACAGAGGGCGCCGCTTTCCATCAGCTTCACCTCGGCATTGTCTGCCTTGCCGTCGACATTCCGGAAGGCGAAAACCGCATGCGCCCACGTGTCGCAGTCGGTCTCGTCGATGATGAGCGCCTCCGCAGGAGCGCAGAGCTGCTCTTTTCCGGTGCGCTTGTCGAATATCGAGGTGACGGCGCCGGTCCCGGGATCGAATTCGGCGGAAATAAAGTCGTTTTCCAGATGCGTGTCGCTGCAGACGATGTCTCCGTTTTCGGGCTTGCAGTCGGCCTCCGCCTCCATCAGGTAGAAGGTCTTCCAGCCCATCGGCGGGACCTTGGCGAAGAACAGGGTCTCGTACTTGTCGTCTCTGCCGTTGGTGACCGAGGAGCGGACCCTCTGCGAGGGGAGCGTGTTTCCGTCCTCGTCCTGCACGGAGGCAATGCAGATGTCTCCGGTGCGCAGAGGCAGGTCGATCTCCCACGAATGGGGGTTGAACACGGTAAACGGTGTGCCGAGTTCCTTGCGGTTCCACAGCTTGAACTCGGTCTTATTCCGGACGACATCGCTGCCCCGGGAGGTGTCGATGCGCCAGGCGATCTTCTGCAGGGCGTTGTTGGTGACGACGGCGGCGATGTGCAGGGCATAGCGGAACGCCGTGACGGCATCGTCACAGGCTTCCCGAATGGTGCAGCCGCCCATGATGTCATGGAACTGATTGAACAGCAGGGTCTGCCATGCGTCGGTGAGCTGTGCGGATTCCGCTTCCAAACCGAGCCAGCCTGCGAGGACGCAGTACTTTTCTGCGGCGATCAGCCGCTGCTCGGCGATGCGGTTGAGCTGCTTGACGGCCATGACAGCGGTATAGCAGCCGCTGGCATGGTGCAGAAGCTCGCCCTTGTAGTGCGGCAGAGCGGCGGTGTCGATCGATGCGAAATAGGCGTCCGGCGAGGAATAGCACAGCGCCTTGTCCTCTTTTTTGAGGGCTTCAAAGGTGTTCAGCGTTTCGATGGTGGGGCCGCCGCCGTGGTTGCCGACGCCGTAGAACAGCATCTCGTCTCTGCCGCTCTTTTCCAGCAGCTCCTTCCGCTCAACGGCGGTTTCCGGCGTGTAGGTGCCGTAGGCAACGGGAATGCGGTAGGCAGGCAGCACCGTGCCTTCGATGCCCTCCCAAAGGAAAGCGTTTCCGTCAAAAGGATAGCGCATTTCATCCGAGGCGTTGGGACGCATGTACACATAGGCGTGCAGATCGCTTTCCTTCAGCAGCTGCGGCAGCGAGCTGCTGTGGCCGAAGGAGTCCACGTTGTAGCCCACTTTAGCATGGATGCCGAACTTTTCCCGATAGTACCGCTGGCTGTACAGCGCCTGCCGGGCATACGATTCTCCGCCGGGCGTATTGCAGTCCGGCTGGATCCACCAGCCGCCGACCACGACCCAGCGGCCTTCCTTTATGCGCTGCCGGATCTCGGCGAACATGTCGGGGTCGGTGTCCTCGACCCACTTGTAATACTGGGCGCCGGCGCAGGTGAAGATATAGTCCGGGAACTCGTTCATGCGGTCCAGTGCGCTGCGGAAGGTGGCCAGCACTTCGGAATAGCCCTCCTGAAAGCGCCACAGCCATACGGGGTCGAGATGGGCGTTGCCGATAAGGTGGATCATGAAATGCGCCTCCGTATCTTACAGGGTAATGGTGTCGCCGTCCTCGGCGGCATAGATGGGATAGCCGAATTTAGTGCCGAAAGCCTTGATAAAAGCGGTCTTGTTCTCGGAGAAGTGGGTGAAGCACAGCTGTGCCGCCTTGCACTTTTCCAGATACGGGGTGAGCAGATCCAGCGAGAAATGCGCAGCCTCGCACTGCATGAAGTCGACCCGGTTCTCCAGCGCATACTGCGGGAAATCCTTTCCCTTCAGATGATGGCTCAGGTCGCCGGAGAAGAGGATCTTCTTTCCTTCGGCTTCGATCAGCAGCGCATAGGAGGGACGTCCCTCATTCTCCAGATGCTTGGTGGGCAGAGCAGTCACCTTGACATTGCCGTCGTCGTAGACGGTGCCCGCACTCTCCAGGTGGAAGCGCAGACGCTCCTCGTGAACGGGCTCGTCCAGCAATGCGATGGTGTTTTTGAAGGAGTCGATGGCATTCTGTTCGGTGAAGAAAATGTCGAAGTTGGTGTTGGTGATGCCCCAGTTGCACATGCTGATGAACTGGATGAATCCGTAGACATGATCGCCGTGGCAGTGGGTGGTGAAGAGCGCCTTGATCTTGGAAAGGTCCGTATGGCGGCGGATCAGCAGATCGGTGACGGGTGCGCCGCCGTCGATCAGGTACAGGCTGCCGTTGACGTCGAGAAGCGTGGAGGAACAGCAGCGGGTATCGGAGGGCACGCCGTGGCTGGTGCCGAGGAAGGTGATCTTGATCATAAACGTGTTCTCCTTTGCTTACAGGTTGATGGTGTCGCCGTCCTTGGCGGTGTAAGCCGGATAGCCGAACCGGCTGCCGAAGGCTTCGATAAAGGGCTTGTAGGCCTCGGCAAAGTGGGTGAAGCACAGCTGGGCGCACTTGCACTGCTCAAAGTAGGGGATGCCCTCTTCCACCGTGAAGTGGACGAGCTCGCTCTGCAGGAAGTCGACCTTGTTTTCCATCACGTACTTGGGATAGTCCTTGTGTACCAGATGATGGCTCAGGTCGCCGGTGAAGAACAGCTTCTTGCCCTCGGCTTCGATCAGGAAGGAGTAGGAGGGACGGTTTTCATGGGCAAGGTGCATGGTGGGGAAGGCAGTCACCTTGACGGTGCCGTCATCGTAGAAGGTGCCTTCGGTCTCCAGATGGAAGCGGAGCCGCTCCTCGTCGAGGCCGCCGTCTCCGGCGATCAGCAGCGCCTTGACGGCGTCGATGCCCTTCTGCTCGGTCAGATAGATGTCAAAATCCGCCCAGCGGTGATGCCAGTTGCTCAG
>JAZLHZ010000137.1:0-13405 GCA_045617085.1 Clostridia bacterium | reverse complement strand
AAAGGGCAGGAACAGCAGAAATCCGCTGATGACCAGCATGATGTCCACCATGATATAGCCGGTGCGCACCACGCCCAGCAGATTGACCTCCGTGCCGCCGAGCCTGAACGACGGGTTCAGCCACGACTGCTGCCAGATGTGGAACCACGAGATCAGTGCTATCGACAGCACCCGCAGAAAATCTGCCGCCGGGACATAGTTGTCCCCGTTTTCCGGCATCCGCAGCAGCTCAACAGGTCTTCCCATATCCGTCACCCTTTGCAGGTTATTTGTACTTATCCCAGAATTTGGATGTACAAGATAATATCAGGTTTTCCAAAGTCCCTTCCCTCATCAGAGGGAAGGGGGGACCGCCGTAGGCGGTGGGTAGGGCCAGATAAGTAATGCAGATAGCGAAAGCACCACTACTGATACATATCAAACCCTATCCGGCGTCCGTTGGACGCCACCTTTCTCGCTGCGGCTCGGTCAGGGTTCGGCTCTGACAGCGCACTGCGCTGTCATTCACTCCCGAACCCAACTCGCTACGCTCGTTCCCAGTGAGCTGGGGAGGGACTTTTGGCGGCTGCGTCGATATGCCTTTTCTATTACCCCACAATTCCGTGATGAATGATTCTAATACAGTATATCATATTTTCAGAGAGAAAACAACCTTTTATACAAAAAACGGAGCGCAGAAAAGCACTCCGTTTATATGTTTTATGGAAATCAGGCGAGGTACACCATTTCGCCGGTGGCGGCGGACTTGAACATGGCTTCGAGGACGCAGAACACGGCACGGACCTGTTCGGGCTTTACGATGAGCTCGGCCTTGCCGTCGACGGCGTCACGCAGGTTCTCGTAATACTCTCTGAGGTCGGCGGGGCTGTCGGGCAGCTCCTTCTCGATGATCTCCTTCTTGCCTCTGGGGGCGAAGGTGCGGGTGGGGCCGGAGGTGGTCATGACGACGATCTCCTCGGGCTCGACGGACTCGCCCACGGAGACGATGCCGCCGCTGCGGGTGAAGTCATTGACATATGCGGTGCCCTTGTCGCCCATGACGAGCCAGCGGGGCATGGGCTTGAGGCACCAGGTGCCGATCTCCATCTGCACATGAGCGCCGTTCTTCAGATCCATGACCATGAAGAAGTAGTCCTCGACCTCGGGTGTCTTGACCTTCACGGTCTTGCAGAATACGCTCTTGACGCAGTCGAAGCCCATCATGTACAGCAGCTGATCGACGAAATGGACGCCCCAGTCGTAGATCATTCCGCCGCCGTGCTCGGGTTCGGCACGCCAGCCGAACATGGCGCCGCGGGCGCCGTGCAGCGTGGAGTGGATGGAATAGATGTTGCCCAGCTCGCCCTTGTCGTAGATCTCCTTGATGATGCGGTAATCCTTGTCCCAGCGGCGGTTCTGGTGGACGGTGAACAGCTTGTTGTTGGCCTTGGCGGTATCGATCATTTTGTCGACCTCGGCCAGAGACATGGCAACGGGCTTTTCGCTGATGACGTTCTTTCTGGCATTCAGCGCAGCGCAGACCAGCTCGCAGTGGACATCGTTGGGCGTGGCGACCAGCACGAGGTTGATCTCCTCATCGGCGAGGAACTCGTCCAGCTTGTCATAGGCTTTCAAACCGATGGATTTGGCTTCGGTCAGCTTGTCGGGATTGATGTCGTAGGCGGCGATGACCTTGACGTCGTCCACCATCGGCGCATGATTGAGGTGCCAGTGTCCCATATAGCCGAAACCGATAATACCCATGCGAATACCCATAATATTATATCCCCCTTTAATGTTGGTCAGTTTTCATCAAGGCCGAACCACTCGGCCATCAGTTTGTCCGCTTCCGAGGGCGAAGGCGTGAAGGCGGTCACGGAGCCGTTATTGAAGATGCGGAACTCATCGCCGTCCCGGGTCCTTCGGCCTTCGGGTGTGCGGAGCGATACCATATATGTCTTGTTGAATATGGAGTCCGGCGCCTTTTCGCAGTAGAAGGACGTGGTGACGAAGTCGATCGGATACTGTTTTTCCTCGGTGAAGCAGTATACCGGCCGCCAGCCGCCCTCGTGAGTTTCCTCCAGCACGTTGGAGAATACGTTATCCCTGCGCAGGCGGTAGGTGACGTCGAGGTCTTTATATGTGCTGCCCTCGTACAGCTCCATCGCCTCGGTGGGAGAGCCGGAGCCCACGCCTACGTCGGCAAGAAGCCTTGTGCCGTCCTTGGCGGTGACGATCAGGATGTGATGGCGGCGCATCGGGATGCCGGTCTCGCCCCGCAGGAACCGCCCGAACACGTCCGTGACTCCGTAGCCCAGCTCCCGCAGCAGATGCCCGAACAGCTCGTTCAGTTCAAAGCAGTAGCCGCCCCGGTGCCGGGTGACGATCTTCCGGTACAGGGCCTCCTTTTCCGGCACGATCGGGATGCCCTTCAGAATATCGGTGTTCTCATAGGGCACGGTATAAAGGTGCTGTTTCTGGAGAAATTTGAGGTTTTCCGCCGTCGGTTCGGGAACGAAGTCCACGCCGATGCGGGATAGGTATGCTACAACGTCCATGCTTTGCCCTCCGCTATACGGATCCACAGGGAGGCGTCCAGATCGCCCATATCCCGGGCGTCATGGCTGACCAGCAGGATCAGCCGTCCGGATGCCTGTGTTTTCACGTAATCCACTGCCGCCTGCCGGGTCTCGTCATCGAGCCCCTTGAACGGCTCGTCCAGCAGCAGCACATCGCCGGGAACCAGTACTGCCCGGACCAGCGCCGCACGTCTGGCCATGCCGCCGCTGAGGGTCGATACCACGGTGTTTGCCTCGTTTTCGAGGCCGACGAGGGAAAGGTGGCGCAGCAGCTCCGATTTGTCGATACCTTTTTTGCAGACGAGCCGCAGATTCCACAGCACCGACCGGGTCTCTATCAGCCGGTTTTCCTGAAACAGGGCGGTGAAGCGCAGATCGTTTCCGGAAATGTGTCCCGAATCCGGCGCTTCGAGGCCGCAGATCAGGCGCAGCAGCGTGGTCTTGCCGATACCGGAGGCGCCGCAGACGGCTACGGTGCCCTTTTCGGGCAGTGTGAGGGAGACATCGGAGAACACCTGCTTGCCGCCGAAACGCTTGGAGACATGGTCAAGCCTTATCGCCATGGGCCCGCCTCCTTCCGATCAACTGCACGACCAGCAGCATTGCCTTTTCAAGGAGCAGGCTGAGCAGTATGATCGCCAGCGTCCACGCAAACAGCGACGGCGTGTCAAAGAACAGCTTGGCATCGTAGAGTGCACTGCCGATGGTGTGCTTGGGAATGCCGATGACCTCCGCCGCAATGCCGGATTTCCAGCACATGCCCAGCGACAGCGTGCAGGCGGAGATGAAGTGGGGATAGATGCTTTCGAGGTAGATGCCGCAGACGGTGCGCCATTTGCCGATGCGGAACAGCTTTGCCATTTCCAGCAGCTTTTTATCGGTGGCGTCGATCCCGGCGAGGATATTGGTATACATGATGGGCAGCACCATCAGAAACGAGATCAGCACCGACAGGTACTTTGAGCGCACGAAGATCAGCGCAAGGATTACAAAGGATGCCACCGGCGTTGCCTTGACGGTGTGCATCAGCGGCGCACACAATTCCCGTATGAGCCGGAATCTGCCCGCCAGCGCCGACAGCAGGATGCCGCAGAGCATGCTGAGCAGAAAGCCCTCCAGTATGTGCAGCAGCGTGTTGCCGACAGACAGGCGGAACTCGGCGGCGCCTGCCAGCTCCCAAAGCTTTTTCACGGCGGTCAGCGGCGATACGAGCAGCAGCTCCTGACCGATGACCATCGAGGCCGCCTGCCAGACGAGCAGCCAGAACACGACGGCACCGGTGCGGTAAAGAATCTTTTTTTTCATAGATCAACCCTTGTATATGTTCAGCGATGGCTCAATTATAGCATAAAAGGCGGAAAGTTGCAAGGGACAGAACCTGTTTTCTGCAAACAAAAAACTCTCCTGTTTGCGGCAGGAGAGGCAGTATCAGGAAAAATGCTCCCGGATTGCAGATTCCATGGAAATGACGGCAGCACTGGCTTCCGGATTCGTCACGATGCTGTCATAGCCTGTCAGCTCCGAACAGGGAATCGGCGATTCGGTGACAAGTACATTCATTTCCGAAGGATCGTCGTTGATGAGGCAGGGAAGCTCCATCATCTTTTGCGACCAGTCCTGCGTGTATTCGTCAAGTCCCATGCTTCGTGAACGCCGGTTCGCCAGTTTTTTTGACAAAGACGATGTAGTCGGTTTCCTGATTCATCGGAGTTCGATAGGTGGCACAATTGAAGACGGGATTTCCGTTTTGCAAGAGGTAAAAGCCCCGCTCATAGACTGCGATATGGGAACCGTTCAAAGCGATGTCGCCCTTGATTACGTCAATGACTTCGACCTCGCTGAGTACCGAGCGGTACATGAGCTCCCTATTGCCGCAAAAACAGACTTTCAATATCATTTCGGCGCTTTCAAGCTCTTCTGCATATTCGGCAAGGTTTGGAACCTCGCTTCGGATCCTGATAACTTCCGCACTGCCGGTATTCGTGTTCAGCAGATCGGTGCGTGAAGAGCACAGATACAGTGCCGGAACCAGCCCCACCAGTACTACAACAAGGCAAAGAATGATGATGTGCTTCATTTTGCTTCCTCTTCTGCCAGTTTGCCATCGGTCATGCGGTACACTCTGTCACAGAGAAGGGCAATATCATCGTGGTTATGGCTTGTCAGAATTACGCAAGCGTTTCGCTGTTTTTCTTCGAGGATGATTTGACGGATACATGCCACTCCGTCTTCGTCCAGCGCATTTGTCGGCTCGTCCAGCAGGAGCAGGTCGGGCTTTTCCATAACAGCCTGCGCAATGGCGAGGCGTTGTTTCATGCCGAGGGAGTATTTCCGGTAGGGACGTTTGTCTTCCGGGTCAAGTCCGACACGCCGGATGGCGGCGTCAACTTCGGTTTGTCTGATGAGATGCTTGATTTCCGCCAGACGGAGAAGGTTTTCACGTCCTGTATAATAGGGCCACAGTCCGACGTTTTCAATGACGATGCCGATGCTCGGCGGAAAAGAGATATCTTTGCAGATGATTTTGCGGTCAATCTCCGCGTAGCCGGAGGTGGGCTTTATCAGTCCGGCGATCGCCCGCAGCAGCATGGTTTTTCCCGAGCCGTTGGAGCCGACGATGCCGATACATTCTCCCTGCTTTGCGGAAAGGCTGACTGATTGGAGGACTGTATTGTTTTTCAGAATTTTGGTATAGTTGAAGATGTTGAGAGTACTCATGATTTATTCTCCGATTTCACCGATGATGTCACAGCGCTTTATCAGGCAAAAGCCCGACAGAACGGCAAGGGACAGCCACATAACAAGAACAGCGATTGACAGGATAAACGGGAGTCTCTGCCACGGACAGATGCCGCAGGAAACGGGATTCAGCAGATATGCAATACTTCCGGTGTTATATGTAAGGAAGGACAGGGCAATAAACACCAAACAGATTCCGCAGGCACAGCATGTTGAAATTGCCGAAGACAGGAATACGGAAAAGACATTGCAGATAAGCACGAATAATGCGTTCAACGCAGACAGGCACAGTCCGGCAGACAGCAGAATACGGATGATTTCGGGAGTGATCCCGCAAATCAGCGCAGGCAGGAGAGCAACGCCGAAAACATAGCCGAAGGAGTAAAGCATGGCTCCGGTGGTGATTTTCAACACAAAGCCGGAATACCATGCTGTCCTGTTTTTCTGCCTTGTGAAAACGAAGACCCCGGTACGGGATAGATCGTTTTTTATGTCACAGCCGAGTAAAAGAACAGGCAGAAGAACCAGCAGTAGAAGAAGCGGCAGAGCATTGAGGTAATCTGGAACAGGTTCCCAAAACGGGAAGATATGGAACAGGTATAATTCAGTGGGACAGGGAGCCGAGATATATGCTCCCAGCGAGAAAAACGACAGGAGAAAGCCGAGGGCAAAACCGATAAGCAGCGTTTTGATCGTTTTATTCATGGCAGCAGTTTATCACGGAGGGAATGGACAAGAAGCTGAACAGAGAAAATCACAGAGGTAAGAATTACCCAGTAGATAAGGCTTGACAGTGGGTGATTGGGGGCTGTGCGGACAATGGGATTTACGAAGGATAGAGCGGGAACGGGAATCAGCAGAATGAAAACGAGCTTTACTGAGACGGATATGAGCTCGGCAGTGATATTTCCGAACAGAACGGAAAGCAGGTTGACACAGAGCAGAGAATTGAAGATATAGCAGAACAGATGCAAGAATGCGGAGACAAACGGAAGACAAGGAGCACAGTTCAAAGAACTCCGGAAAATGAAGACAAAAGACAGAACGGAACCAAGGCACAGGGACAGAAGAAAAGCAAAACAGATGGCGGCGATACTGCCGACGCTTTTCAGGTTCCAGCGCAATATGCTCTTTCTCCGCAGGCAGTCATAGAGCATGGTTCTTTCATAGTCGTCGGAAAGCATATGTCCGCATACCACATTCAATATGATGAAGGGCTGGAAAGCACGAAATGTCATGAGCGGATAGCCGGGGTAGGCGACCTTCAGCGGATGATCTGCCAGCAGCGCAAACAGGTTGGCGGAAACCGAATCAATATCGGGAAACGCTTCGGCAGCCCAGAGAATGCCGAACACGAAACCGGTCAGCAAAATAAACAGGTTTTTCCGGGTCATAAGGCAGCCTCCGGATTGCGAAGCTGCCGAAGCAGGTCTGCTATGACAAATATGGTAATTGCCAGCCACATGAGGGCAAATACCGGAAGCGAAAATTTGAGGGAATCCTCTGCCATCATGAAATAGAAGGGAAGTGCGGCAAAGCTTTCGCTTTCTGTAAATGCGGTTATCGCATACTGAATGCAGGAAAAGAGCATAAGAGAGATGAAGGGCACGGCAACGCCGATCAGCGGTTTTTTCCTGAAGTGCATCGATGCAGTAAATCCCCACAGCGCACAAATTCCGCCGAAAAAGGCACAGCCCAGTATGGAGAGCAGCACATAAACATACGGACGGGAGGCATACAGCTGCGGCAGATAGACATAACTCAGGAAAAAGTCATAGGTGCTCATAGAGGAAGCACCGCCCATGGCCATCCGTGGAGAGTACAGAGGAAATGCAATGAGGCAGAGAAAGATATTGATAATCAAAGGGAAAGCAGCGACAAAAATCCCGGTACAGGCAGTAGCTGCTGCTTGAGTTAACACATAATGCCTTCTGTCTATACGAGTAAACAGTATGTTGTCAAGTCTGTTGCCGTTTTCGTTCATGCGGCTGAGACCATATGGCAAAGATGAAACAAGCGGGATTAAAAGCACATAAATAATGGAAAACGGATGCAGAATTGTATTATGCAGAGCAAAGGCAGAATATGCCGGAAGGATTTCCGACACATCGTTGCCGACTCGCAGACAATCAGCAATATTGGAGAAGAATGCGGCGAGCATAATCACCGACATCAGTAAAAGTGCAATCAGTGTTTCTTTTTGACGGATTGCTTGTTTCAAATGCCACTTAAACATACTTGTTCAATAATCAGTTATCACAGGGCAGTTTTGTTGTGTATCTTTGAATAATATTCCATTTGGCTTCCACTCAATACAATATTAAATATACATAAAATGGGGCAAATGTCAATGTGTTAAACGAAAAGATAACATGGAAATAAAGCATACAAAAAGAAATAATAATGAAAAACCGCCCGATTTCGGGCGGGATGGGAAACGGGATCACTTGCGGATGAACAGCACGCCCAGCGTGTTGGGGCCGCAGTGGCAGGTGATGGTGCAGCCGGCGTTGGTCTCGATGACCTCGTCGAAGTGGCCGAACTCGTCCACGGCGCTGTGGGCGGCGGCGAGCATCTCATCGGTGGCGGAGGGGAAGGTGATGAAGGCGAGGTCGTTGATGATGTCGTCTCTGCCGTCGAGGCGGTCCTTGACGTAGTCCTTCACGCAGCGGGCGATATTGCCCCGGTACTTCTTTGCCATCCGCATTTTGCCGTCGGCGACTTCGATGCAGGGCTTGAGCTTGAGCAGGTTGGCGCCCAGTGCGGCGACCATGGAGCAGCGGCCGCCCTTGACCATATAGTCGAGCCGGTCCAGAATGAAGCTGGCTTCGACCCGTGTTGCGATGTCGTTGAGCTTTTCGACGATGGCGGCGGGATCTGCATTTTCTTCGGCTGCCAGCTTTGCCGCCTGAACGACGACATGGCCCTGACCGGAGGAAAGGTTGCGGGAATCCACGACATAGACGTTTTCCAGCTCGGCAGCTGCGTTGCAGGCGTTCTGGTAGCAGCTGGACATTTCGGAGCTGAGGGTGATGTGGATGACGGCATCGGCCTCCTGCAGCTCCTCTGCGAACAGCTCGCTGTAGTCAAACTGGCTGACGGCGGCGGTAGAGCAGAGCTTGCCGGAGAGGGCGGTGTACTCGATGATCTCGGCGGAGGTGATCTCCTGCGCATCCTTGAGGAATTCGCCGTCCCGGTTGATATAGAGCGGCGCAATGGTGATGTCGTATTTTTTCAGAAGCTCCGGGCTTAAGTCACAGGTGCTGTCGGATGAAATTTTGATTTTCACGGTGGGACTCCTTTTTTTTCAGTCAATCGATTGCGGGTGAATTTGTGTCAAACCCGTGTCAAACAGTATATGCCAATTATAGTATAAAATAATGTCAAAACACAAGACGGAATATGCAATATTCTGAAATACTTCTGTTAAATCGCTTCAAACAAAAATCTCATCCCGTTTCCGGGATGAGACGAAGGGACACAAAGGAGATTTTATGCCTTCTTGATCTTGAAGACCTTGAGAACCAGCACGGTGGCGATCATCAGCACGAGGGCGATGGGCAGAGTGATGGTCCAGTTGGGTACGAAGCCGGCGATGATGTAGGACACGAAGCTGACGCCTGCGCAGGTGAGGGCATAGGGCAGCTGGGTGCTTACATGGGATACGTGCTCACACTGAGCACCGGCAGAAGACATGATGGTGGTATCGGAGATGGGGGAGCAATGGTCGCCGCAGACGGAACCGGCCATGCAGGCGGATACGCAGACAACGCCCAGAGGCTCGGTCAGCGGGAACACGCTGAGGGTGATGGGGATCAGGATGCCGAAGGTGCCCCAGGAGGTACCGGTGGCGAAGGAGATCACGCAGGCGATGATGAAGATGATGGCGGGCAGGAAGGACTGGAGACTCATTGCGGAGGACTTGACGAAGTCGCCGACGAACACGGTGGAGCCGAGGGAGTCGGTCATGGCCTTCAGTGTCCATGCAAAGGTCAGGATGAGGATGGCGGGAACCATGGCTTTGAAGCCTTCGGGGAGGCAATCCATCATTTCCTTGAACTTGAGCACACGGCGCAGGCCGTAGTAGATCAGGATGATGACCAGTGCCACGGCAGAGCCCAGCATCAGGCCGACGGAGGCGTCGGAGTTGGAGAAGGAGTCGACGAAGGTTTCGCCGCTGAAGAAGCCGCCGGAATAGATCATGCCGAGGACGCAGGAGATGACGAGGATGATGACGGGCAGTACCAGGTCGATGACCTTGCCCTTGGCATTGACGGAGTCGTCCTTTTGCTCTACGGTATTGGTCATGCCGCCGAACAGGTCGCCGGTCTCCAGAGCGAACTTCTCATGCTTCCTCATCGGGCCGTAATCCAGTTTGAACACGGCCATCAGGATCATCATGGCGATGGTCAGCAGGGCGTAGAAGTTGAAGGGGATGGCCTTAATGAACAGCTGCAGGCCGTTGCCTTCCTCGACATAGCTGGAAACAGCGGCTGCCCAGGAGGACACGGGAGCGATAATGCAGACGGGCGCAGCGGTGGCATCGATGAGGTATGCCAGCTTTGCACGGGAGATCTTGTGCTTGTCGGTCACGGGGCGCATGACGGAGCCCACGGTGAGGCAGTTGAAGTAGTCGTCGATGAAGATCAGCACGCCCAGGAAGATGGTGGCCAGATGAGCCAGCACACGGTTCTTGATGTGCTTGGAGGCCCAGTTGCCGAAGGCAGCGGAGCCGCCGGCCTTGTTCATCAGGGCGACCAGTACGCCGAGGATGACGAGGAATACCAGAATACCTACGTTGTAGCTGTCGGCCAAAACGGTTGCGACACCGCCGCAGAACACGTGGGTCAGGGTTCCTTCAAAGTTGAAGTTGGAGTACAGCAGACCGCCGACCACGATACCGATGAACAGGGAGGAATAAACTTCCTTTGTGATCAGTGCCAGTGCGATGGCAATGAAGGGGGGCAGCAGAGACCATGCGGTGTTAATGAAGGGATTGCTGGTCTCTTCTTCGGCAGGCTCTTCTTCTGCTTCTTCTGCGGGCTCTTCCGCAGCTTCTTCTTCGGCAGCGGCTTCCGCATCTTCTGCAGCCTCTTCGGCAGCGGTCTCGGTCACTTCGACGGCGGCATCATCTGCACCGCCGACAGTGGTGGTGGATTCCGCCACGGCGAAGAAGGGGATAAGGCAGGCGCACAGCAGGATCGCAAGGATGACTGCGGCGACTTTCCTGGTGGTGAGTGTCATGCAAGGACATCTCCCTTTGTAGTGTATTTCAGAATAAAAAAGCAGAGTCATGATCCGTCATAACTCCACGTGAACATCAGGCAAGTGATGTTTCAGAATGTTGTTCTGACAGTTCTCCGTCCGATCGAAGCCGGACGACAGTCCGAAGGATATTCTCCTTCAGCCCGGATACCGCCGATGCTCAGACTGCATCGGGCGATTCCTCGGCAGTGCACCCTTTCTCATACGGCGCTGTCTGAATATGCCGCATGATACTAATGTAAACTGCGCCCCTATCGTGCAATTTCATCTGATGTTACGTATTATAAGTTAATAAAACGAATTTGTCAAGGCAAAAATATTGCAATAGTGTGTTGATTCATTAAAAATATTGACTTTATCACAGAAAAAATGTATAATTACAATGTATTATACATTTTCGGAGGTACGAACAAGATGAAAAAAGTGATTGCCCTGATCGTGGCCGTGATGCTGCTGACCGGATGCGCCTTTGCGGAAGCGTTGGCCCCGGCAGATGATCCCTCGGTGCTGGCAGTGGTCAACGGCGAGGTCGTGGATATCGCCGCCGCGCAGGACGAATATGCCTACTATGCGCAGATGTATATGGAGTACGGTCTTGACGACGAGATCGAGCAGCTGTCTCAGGATATCGCCGAATACTATGTACAGGTATTTCTGCAGCAGAAGGAATGGGAGAGACTGGGCTTCAGCGAACTGACGCAGGAACAGCTGGACGAGATCATGGCAGATGCGCAGGAGCAGTATGACAGCACTCTGGCGGTCTATATGGACAATTTCCGTGAGGACGGCATGACCGATGACGAGGTCAAGGCCGCAACGGTCGCCTTCTTTGACGAGCAGGGCTTTACCGTGGACTATATCTATCAGAGCAATGTGGAAAACTATGCCTACAATAAGTACTACGATTATGTGACCGCAGACTGCATGGTCACCCGTCACATGGTCGAGGCCGAGATGGATGAGCGGGTCGACGAGCAGAAGGGCCTGTTCGACATGGATCCCAGCCAGTTTGAGGTATACGGTTATTACGGAAATCCCATCTATTACACGCCCGAGGGTGTGCGCAATGTGTATCACATTCTGCTGTGCATCGCCGATGAGGATATGGCCGAGGCCGCAGACATCCTTGACAGGCTGATCGCCATCGAGACCGAGCTGGCCGCAGAGGGCGCCGATACCGAGGCGCTGAACAAGGAAAAGGACGAGCTGCTGGCACGTCAGCAGGAGCTCTATGCCGAGCCTCTGGCAAGGACCGAGGAGATCTATGACCGCATCGAGGCGGGTGAAGACTTCTTTGCACTCATCAAGGAATACAACGAGGATCCCGGCATGATGGGCGACAATCCTTCTCCCTATCAAGTAATGGAGCAGAGCGTCCTGTGGGTGCCCCAGTTCCGTGACGGCGCCATGGCGCTGGAGAACATCGGCGACGTCAGCGAGCCGGTGCTTACCAACTACGGCGTGCATATCATTTATTACGAGTCCGATGTGAAGCCGGGCGTGGCGGATATCGACAGCGTGTATGCCGACCTTGAGGCGGAGCTGATGGACGAGACCAAGTCCGCCGCATTTACCACCGCCGTTCAGGCGCTGTATGAGGCGGCAGAGGTGGAGCTGTTCCCCGAACATCTTGCAGTGGGCTGAAATACAGTCGGCAGTGAGAAGTATTTAATCGGTTGATCGGAAAGAGCTGTGAAAAGACGTGCTGTTGCGTCTTTCACAGCTCTTTTTATGCCTTATGAAGAACCGGGAAGCAGGGAATATTATCTGAACTTGGCCAGTCCGACCAGCAGCAGGATCACGCAGATGACGCCCACCAGCACCATGCCGAGGACGGAGAAGGTCCCGTTTTGCCGGACGACATCGTCCTTCGTGCCGACGCCTTCAAATATGGGTCGTGTATCCAGATCGCCGTCCCGTGTCAGTATGCCGTCGTTTGCAGTACCGGCGATGCTGTACAAAAGCTCGGTGTCCGGTTCCATTATTCGGTAGTGGACACGGCGGAAATACCGATAGGTATCGTCGTAGACATACTGATCGAAGCAGGAGGCGGGTGCTTCCGAGAGATAATACACGCCCAGATACTCGATCGGCTTGATGCTGTGCGTCATCAGTGCCTGTACCTCGTCGGGATCAAACAGGCTGCGGTCGGCATCCTTGCCGGGGACGAGCAGCTGCAGCAGACTTTCATCGATCTGATAGGCTCCCAAATGCAGGCCGGAGGCAAATACACGCTCTTTCAGCCATTCCTCGGTATTGCTTTTGCGGACGGGCGTCCAGACAAGGCAGCTGTATCCGTCCTCGTCCACACCGTCGGTAAGCATTTCCACATAGCGGACGACACAGGGAGAGGGGAGCGTGATTCCCAGTTCGTCATCGTAGGCATTATGTAAAGCCTGCAGGCGGCCGCTGACGATGACGAGTCGGCCGTCATATTCGGAATGGAGCTGCCCGTCATCGATAAAGGGAGCATCCTTCAGTTTTTGCTGTGTTTCCGGCAGGGAGACGATCCCTCTGCCGATGACGATAATGAAAAAAACGGCGATGGCCGCCAGAACCAGTCCGATCAGTTTTCTCATAAGAGCCTCACTTTTTTCCTGAGTTTATACTATATAATGAGGGAAAGCGCCTCAACATCTGAAGTATACAGGAAAACACAAATTCTGTCAACCAAAAAGTTTTTTCAAATTGTGTAGCCACTCCTCCTGTTCCTGCGTATAAAGAAGTGTAAATCAAAGAGGAACAAAAACAACAACACAATACAACAACAATCAGGAGGAACACAACAATGAAGAACATCAAGAGAATCGCAGCAATGGTACTGGCACTGGCAATCCTGGTCA
>JAZLHZ010000136.1:0-10711 GCA_045617085.1 Clostridia bacterium | reverse complement strand
TGGTACAGCGGGGACTGACGGAGGTCTACCGTCAGAAGACCGGCCTCATCATCGACCCGTATTTCTCCGCCACCAAGCTGAAGTGGCTGCTGGACAACGTGGAAGGCGCACGGGAAAAGGCGGAGAGCGGCAAGCTGCTCTTCGGCACCGTGGAGACCTGGCTGATCTGGATGCTGACCGGCGGCAAGGTGCATGTTACCGATTACTCCAACGCCTCCCGCACAATGCTTTTCAACATCAACACCCTGCAGTGGGATGCCGACATCCTGAACGAGATGAACATCCCCGCCTGCATGCTGCCGGATGTGCGGCCCTCCAGCTGTGTCTACGGCGAAACCACACCCGACCTGTTCGGCAAGAAGATCAAGATCTGCGGCGCTGCCGGAGACCAGCAGGCTGCCCTGTTCGGCCAGACCTGTCACAAGAGCGGTGAAGCCAAGAACACCTACGGCACCGGCTGCTTCCTGCTGATGAACACCGGCAAGAAGCCCATATTCTCCAAGAACGGTCTCGTCACCACCATCGCCTGGGGCATCGGCAATGAGGTGGAATATGCGCTGGAGGGCTCGATCTTCGTCGCAGGCTCCTCCATCCAGTGGCTGAGAGACCAGCTCAAGCTGATCGACTCCTCTGCGGATTCGGAATACTTCGCCAAGAAGGTGCCGGACACCAACGGCTGCTATGTCGTGCCCGCCTTTACGGGACTGGGCGCTCCCTACTGGGATCCCTATGCCAGAGGCGCCATCGTGGGTCTGACCCGCGGCGTCAACAAGGATCACATCATCCGTGCTACGCTGGAATCCATCGCCTTCCAGACCTATGACGTGCTGAAGGCCATGGAAGCCGACTGCAGCATGAAGCTTTCCGCCCTGAAGGTGGACGGCGGCGCCTCCGCCAACAACCTCGTAATGCAGATGCAGGCGGACATCATTCAGGCGCCCGTCATACGCCCCCGCTGCATCGAGACCACCGCCCTCGGCGCTGCCTTCCTTGCAGGTCTCGCCTCCGGCTTCTGGACGAAGAAAGAGGAACTGGCCCGGATCTGGCGGCCCGAAAATACCTTCTATCCGCATATCACCGCCGAAGAACAAAAGAAAAAGCTCGCCCGCTGGCACAAAGCGGTCGAATACACCCGGGGCTGGGAAAAGGAATAAGAGGTGTTTCCCATGAAGATCTATGACGGACACATGCACACCGGCGGCTCGGCAGCGCCCGATCCCGAGGGACTGCTGAACAAGCTCGCCGCCTGCGGCATCAGCGGCGGCACGGTGATCTCCATCGATCCGGACGACATCAATTTCACCTATGAACAGCGCATCACAAATCTGTTCGACTGGACAAGGGGATATGAGGGTCGGCTGTTTCCCGTGGCGTGGCTGCACCCCAATGAGGAGCACATACTGGACAAGGTGCGGGAGCTGGACAAAGCCGGTGTCGTCGCATTCAAGTTCATCGCCAACAACTACCACGTATATGACGAGCTGCCGCAGAGGGTCTTCCGGCTGATCGAGGAGTTGGGCAAGCCCATCATCTTTCACTGCGGCGTTCTCTACGACTTTATGGAATCCTCGCAGTTCAACAAGCCGCTGGACTGGGAATGCTTCTCCCGGTTCAACGACCTGCGTTTCTCCATCGCCCACTGCGGACATCCCTGGTATGACGAGGCGATGCTGATCTACGGCAAGTTCCGCTGGATCAACTGGCACACCAGCTGCGCCGCCAAGGGGCTTCCCACGATCTACTACAACAATCCGTGGGTCACGAAGCACCTGCACGGAGACGGCACCTATTCCGCACCGCAGCTGTTCCTCGACACCACGCCCGGCCCTGCCGGAGAATATCGCAGGGATCTGCTCAAAAAGATGGTCTCGTTCTGTCCCGAGGGCACCAATATGTTCTTCGGCACGGACAAGTATGTGGAGGAATACCCCTCCGAGTTCGTCGCCAACCTGCTCGCCTTTGAAAAGCAGGTGCTGGATGACTGCGGCGCATCCGAAGAATTCCGGGAGAATATGTACCATAACAGCCTGCAAAAGCTGCTTGGCATAAGTTTCACTTGACAGAAGCGCCGAGGATTGGTATAATAGGGTCAAAATAAAAAACGGAGGATTGATTCACATGGATAAAGTACGCATCGGTATTATCGGCTGCGGCGGCATCGCCAACGGCAAACATATGCCCGCCCTCAGCAAGCTGCCCCAGGTCGAAATGGTCGCATTCTGCGACACCATCGAGGAAAAAGCCATCGCCGCCGCCAAGAAGTTCGGCATCGAAGGCGCTGATGTCTACACCGATTACAAAGAGCTGCTGAAGAGAGACGACATTCAGGTCGTACATGTACTGACCCCCAACAAGATGCACTCCTTCATCACCGTGGACGCTCTGGAGTCCGGCAAGCACGTCATGTGCGAAAAGCCCATGGCCATCAACTCCGCCGAGGCCAAGAAGATGCTGGATGCCGCAAAGCGCACCGGCAAAAAGCTCACCATCGGCTATCAGAACCGCTTCAAGCCCGAGTCCATGTACCTCAAGAAGGTCATCGAGGCCGGCGATCTAGGCGATATCTACTATGCAAAGGCACAGGCTATCCGCCGCAGAGGCGTTCCCACCTGGGGCGTGTTCCTGGATGAAGAGAAGCAGGGCGGCGGCCCCCTCATCGATATCGGCACCCACTCTCTCGACCTGACCCTGTGGGAGATGAACAACTACGAGCCCGAAATGGTCGTAGGCACCACCTACCGCAAGCTGGCTGACACGCCCAATGCCGCCAATATCTGGGGCAGCTGGGATCCCGCCAAGTTCACCGTGGAAGATTCCGCTTTCGGCTTCATCAAGATGAAGAACGGCGCTACCATCCAGCTGGAGGCCAGCTGGGCACTGAACACCCTGGAGACCCGTGAAGCACTTACCATGGTTTGCGGCGACAAGGGCGGCGCCGACATGCTGGGCGAGTCCGGCACGCAGCTGCGCATCAACGGCGAGAAGTTCTCCAAGATGTACATCACCAAGCCCGACTTGTCCGCAGGCGGCGCAGACTTCTATGAGGGTGTCGGCGGCGGTTCTCCCGCTGAGGTCGAAGCAGCCATGTGGATCGCCCACGTCATGGACGATTCCAAGCCCCTCGTCACCAAGCCCGAACAGGCCTATGTGGTCACCCAGATTCTCGAGGCCATCTACACCTCCGCAAAGACCGGCAAGCCCGTGTACTTTGACTGAGTGTTCAGCTTGTTGCCCGAAAGACTTAGATAAGCATAAGAATGCAGGACGGAAATCGCCGTCCTGCGTTCTTTTATGTGTTGACGAAACAAACAATTTGTGGTATAATAAACTTGAATGAGGTGACGGAAATTGGACAAGGGATATCATTTTGAAAAGCGGATTGAGATCACGGACGACTTCATGTTCGGATACGTGATGCGTCAGCCGGGAATCTGTACGGATGTTATCAAATGCCTGCTGCCGGAGATTCCGGTGGCAGAGGTGCGTTTTTCCGATCATGCAGATATGATCCCGGAAACGCAAAAGGCACTGCAGGGAAATCCGGGCTATCACGACGTGCGGCTGGATGTGTATCTGGACGACGGAAAAACGGTATTCAACGTGGAGATGCAGACCGGCAACAAGAGAAATCTGCCCAAACGTGTACGGTATTACGGAGCAAAGCTGGACTGTGACCAGCTGGAAAAGGCCATGGACTATGAGGAGCTTCGGCCGACCTACGTGATATTTATCTGCACCTTTGATCCGTTCAACAAAGGCGAATACTGCTATCGGTTCGCAAACTACGACAAGCGGCTGGACATGGAGCTGAAGGACGAATCATACAAGCTGTTCTTCAACGCAGCGGGACACAAGGGAGACATCAGCAGCGAGCTCAAAGGGCTGCTGGAATATTTTGACGATCCGGAAAATATGCCGGAGGAAAGAAAGACCGAGCTGGTGAAAAAGCTGGACGGTATCGTGGATGTGGCAAATCAGGACGCAGACTGGAGGCGAAAGCATATGATGTATGAGGTATTCCAAATGGATGCCAGAAAAATCGGCCGGGAAGAAGGCATCAAGATCGGCGAAGCAAGAGGTGAAGCAAGAGGTGAAGCAAGAGGTGAAGTAAAAGGAACAATCAAAACCCTGGTACAGCTGGTCAAGGACGGATTGCTGGATATAAAAGAAGCCTGCAAACGGACAAATATGGCAGAGCAGGAATTCCGGGCTCTTCTCAAGTAATCCCCTTACCATATATCATTCTCTGCCGCACAGACCGGTGGCGAAAGCATATGATGTATGAGGTATTCCAAATGGATGCCAGAAAAATCGGCCGGGAAGAAGGCATCGAGATCGGCGAAGCAAGAGGTGAAGTAAAAGGAACAATCAAAACCCCGGTACAGCTGGTCAAGGATGGATTGCTGGATATAAAAGAAGCCTGCAAACGGACAAATATGGCAGAGCAGGAGTTCCGGGCACTTCTAAAGCAATTCCCCTGTCATGGACAGGAAACATGATGTCATCTTTCATGTTTATTATGAATAAGAAACAGTCCATTCCCACCGATGAAGTGGGAATGGACTGTTATTATAACAACAAACCGATTACAGCAGCTTGCTGAGGAAGTCCTGTGTGCGCTTGTTCTGAGGGTTGTTGAAGATCTCCTGCGGCGTGCTTTGCTCGATGATCTTGCCGCCGTCCATAAACATGACCCGGTCTGCGACCTCTCTGGCAAAGCCCATTTCGTGGGTGACGACCACCATGGTCATGCCCTCCTTGGCCAGGTCGATCATGACCTGCAGTACCTCGCCGACCATTTCGGGGTCAAGTGCGGAAGTGGGCCCGTCGAACAGCATTACATCGGGGTTCATTGCCAGCGCCCGCACGATGGCGATACGCTGCTTCTGTCCGCCGGAAAGCTGATTGGGATACACATTGGCCTTTTCCTCCAGACCAACCCGCTTCAGCAGTTCATAGGCTCTCTTTTCAGCCTGTGCCTTGTTCATCAGCTTGTGCTTGATGGGCGCCATGGTGATGTTCTGAAGCACGGTCTTGTGGGGGAACAGGTTGAACTGCTGGAACACCATGCCCATTCTGCGGCGCATCTTGTCAATGTCGCAGCTCGGCGAAGTGATGTCCGTTCCTTCAAACTCGATGATGCCGCCGGTAGGCTCTTCGAGGCGGTTGAGGCAGCGCAGGAAGGTGGACTTGCCGCTGCCGGAGGGTCCGATCACGACCAGCTTTTCACCCTTGCGGATCTCGGCATCCACGCCGTTCAGCGCCTTGACGATCTTTTCGCCCTTGCCGAAATGCTTTTCCAGTCCCGTGACCTTTATCATGATTTCGTCTGTCATACTGTCACCGCCTTAATGATCACTGCTGCGCAGCTTCTTTTCGAGGATGCCGACCAGCCAGGAGAAGAACATAACCAGCACCAGATAGACGGCCGCCACTGCCAGCAGGGGCAGGAAAGGAGAATACGTGACCGCACGGATGTTGTCGCCGCCCTTGGTCAGGTCCTTTACGGCGACATAGCCCGAAACGGAAGTCTCCTTCAGCAGCACTATAAATTCATTTGCCAGCGCAGGCAGCACGTTTTTGAGTGCCTGAGGCACCACGATGAGCCACATGGTCTGCACATAGCTGAAGCCCAGCGAGCGGCCTGCCTCCAGCTGACCGATGTCCACGCTCATGATGCCGCCTCGGATGATCTCAGCCACATAGGCGGCGGAGTTCAGACCGAAGGAAATAATGGCAATGAGCACGTTGTTTCTGGAAGAAGCGAATATGACATAGTAGCAGATCATCAGCTGAATGACCGCAGGCGTGCCGCGGATAATGGTGAGGTACACCTTGCAGATGCCGTTGCCGAGGGACAGGAAGAAGCGGCCGGGACCCTTTTTCATATTGGGCAGGCTTCTGTCTGCCGTGGAGCGGATGATGGCGATGACAGCGCCCAGCACGATGCCGACGATACACGCAAACAGCGTGATCTCCAGCGTGACGCCCAGACCGTTCCACAGCTGCTTCCAGCGATCCTTCTCGATGAAGTTCAGGATGAATTGCTGCTTGAGGTTATCGAACATGGTAAATCCTCCGAATCCTTAAAAACATAAGCCTGCGGGGCGATTATCAAACCGTCCCGCAGCAAATCAATACCAGATGATGTGCGATTATTCGGCAGCCTCTTCGGAGGGGATGTACTTCTCGATGATGGCGGGGATGGTGCCGTCCTCGGTCAGTGCGGCCAGAGCCTCATTGAACGCAGCCTGCAGCTCGGTGTTGTTCAGAGCGAAAGCGGCGGCGTATTCCTCAGTAACGTACTCGGTGTCCAGGATCTTCAGGCCCTCGTTGGCGGCGACGAATGCCTTGGCGGGCTCGTTGTCGATGATGACGAAGTCGACCTTGCCGGTCTTCAGAGCCTCAACGGCGTCGGCACCGGTCTTGAAAGCGGAAACGCTGCCCAGACCTTCGTCCTCGATGTCCCAGGTTGCATACAGGAAACCGGTGGTTGCTTCCTGAGTACCTACCAGCCAGTTGCTGCCCTCGGCGAAGATATCGTCAACGGAAGTGATGGCGGAGTCTTCCTTCACGATAACGACCTGAATGCCGGTGGCATAGGTCTCGGAGAACAGGACGGAGAGCTTGCGATCATCGGTCACGGTCATGCCGGCCATACCGACATCGGCCTTGCCTGCGTTCAGGTCGGGGATGATGGCAGCAAAGTCGATATCCTCGATCTCGGCATCATAGCCCAGATATGCGCAGATAGCACGGAAAATCTCGGCGTCGATGCCCATGATGACATCCTCACCGTCTACGGTGTCATGGAACTCGTAGGGAGGGAATGCGGCGTTGGTAGCCATGATCAGGGTGTCAGCCATTGCGAAGCTGCTCATCAGCAGCAGGACGGCGATGATAAGGGAAACGATCTTCTTCATGGTGTAAATCTCCTTTGTTTTTTCGGGCATTTCCTGCCCGATTTGTATGTATAACATTATACAACATTCCGGACAAAATTGCAACTATATTCACGATATTTAACATAAAACGGTATGTATATTCACTATTTGCCATGTAATATACGGTATACTGCATATATAATGTATATCACGGTATTTTCTTGCATTTTGGATGTATAACTGTATATGCAGGCTTGTACAAAATAATAAAAACGTGCTTGAAACGGCACAGCGGATACGGTATAATGGTGGAAAATCGGTTTTCGGAGCAAATGATGATGTCATATATCTACCTTATTCTGATGCTGTTTTCGGGCTGTGCAACAGTCTCCTCCGTGGTAAAAAAGCTCGGTCTGATGACACGGCTGTGGCTGGGCATGGGACTGGGCTTTCTGATGCTGATGTGGCTGCCCTCGCTGTACGCCTTTTTTCTTGATTTCACGCTGACGGCGCAGTATCTGGCGCTGGGTACGGCGCTGATGATCGCGGCGGTGGGACTGATCTTCCGTCCGGTCAGGCAGCAGCCGCTGAGAACAAAGAGCGAACCGCCCGTCTCCCTCGTTCTGTGGCTGGTGATCCCGCTGGTACTCATTATGGCGACCCTGCAGTTCACCCACGACATACAGCCCCGCAGTGACGGCGCCTACTGGACGGGCCAGTCCACCTACGGAGATCTCAACCTGCATCTGGGCATCGCCACGGGGCTGGTCAATACACAGTATCCGCCGGAGTATACGCTGCTGCCGGGAACGCTCCTGGGCTATCCCTTCCTCTGCGATGCGGCGAGCGCCACACTGTACATGCTGGGCATGCCGCTGCGGTGGGCGTTCATCATCCCCGGCGTGCTGATGAGCATGCTGGTGTTCTGGGGATTCGTGATGCTCTCGTGGCTGATGACCCATTCCAAACGTGCCGTCGTGCTTTCGTACCTGCTGGTCTTCCTCAACGGCGGCTTCGGATTCACATATGTACTGGACATGGTCGGAAAGGATCCCTCCCGGCTGAAGGAGGTCTTTACCGGCTTCTACAAGGCCCCCGCCAACATGGTGGACAACAACATCCGCTGGGTCAACGTAATTTGCGACATGATACTTCCCCAGCGCACGCTGATGGCGGGCTGGATGGCAGTGCTTCCTGCGCTGTGGATGCTGGTCAAAGCCGTCCGCCGCAGAAATGACCTCAGCCTGTGGATCCTGCTGGGCATTTGGGCAGGCGCCATGCCGATGGTGCACACCCATTCCTTCATGGCACTGGGGCTCATCAGCCTTGCCGTGTTCCCGATGTCGGTGATCTCCGAAAAAAAGGAGCGGAAGGCGCTGATCACAGGCTTCCTGATCTACGGATTCACGGCGGTCATTCTGGCCGCACCGCAGCTGTTCACATGGACGTTCCCGCAGACCACCGGCGGCGGCTCGCTGCGGTTCCGCTTCAACTGGAGCAACAACCAGAACGGCCTGATCGACGGGTATTTCTGGTTTTGGCTGAAAAATGTGGAGCCGGTGTTCCTGATACTGATCCCCGCCTTTCTGCATACCGGTCACGAGAACAAACGCCTCTTTGCCGGCGCATTCCTCGTGTTTGCCGCTGCGGAGCTGGTGCAGTTCCAGCCCAACGACTATGACAACAACAAGCTGTTCTATGTGGCGTTCCTGACGGTGATGCCGATCGCCGCAGAGTATCTTGTCGCACTGTATGACCGGCTGAAGGGGCTTCCGGGCAGGCGTTGGCTGGCCGTGGTGTTTATTGCGGTGTCGGTATGCTCCGGCACGCTGTCGATAGGCAGAGAGCTCGTCTCCGAGTACCAGCTCTACCCCGCTGCCGAGGTTCAGGCTTCCGAATATATCAAAGAAAACCTGCCGCAGGATGCCACATTCCTCACCGCCACCAACCACAACAACGCCGTCGCTTCGCTCACCGGACGGAAGATCGTCTGCGGCACCGCCAGCTTCCTCTATTATCACGGGGTCGACTACAAGACCCAGCAGGAAGCAGCCAAGTGCATGTTCGAGGCGCCGGAGCTTTACAGGACCCTGTTTGACGAGTATCATGTGGATTATGTCTACATCTCCCCCTACGAGCGCAGCAATTATCTGGTGGACGAGGAAGCCATAGCGGAGATGTTCGAGCTGATCTACAACGAAAAGAACATTCACATCTATTCGGTGCATTGAGTAAAAACTCGGAGGAAGTAATATCATGGAGAATATAAAGGAACAGATCAACAGCGAAGAGCGGATATTCACCGGTCATCTGGTGAAGGTCAACAAATTGGATGTGACGCTGCCCAACGGCGCACCGGCCATGCGTGAGGTCGTGCGGCATCCCGGCGCCTCGGCCATCGTCCCCGTGGACAAGGACGGCAATGTGTACCTCGTGAAGCAGTTCCGCTGCCCCATTGCGGACGTTCTTCTCGAGATCCCGGCGGGCAAGCTTGACCACAAGGGCGAGGCCCGCCTCGAGGCCGCCAAGCGGGAGCTGGCGGAAGAGACCGGACTGATCGCCGGAAACTGGGTGCATCTGATCGACATGCTGACCACGCCGGGCTTCTGCGACGAGGTGATCTCCATCTACCTCGCCACCGACCTCAGGCAGGGCAATACCAATCCCGACGACGACGAGTTCCTGCACATTCTGAAAATGCCGCTCACCGAGCTCGTGAAAATGGCACAGAACGGCGAACTGCACGACTCCAAAACCGTCACCGGAATACTACTCGCCGACAAGGCGCTCAGGAAAGAATAATCATGGCATATAAAAGAAAACTGCCTCCGCCCACCGTCGAAGGCGAAAACATCCGGTCCTACTCCGTATCCAAGCCCACGGAGGACGACGACCACATCTGTATATATTTTGAAAAGCTCGTCGGCAGCGGCACCCTGCGCATCAATGACCGGCTCTGCACCTCGTTTGAGAGCGGCAGTCTGCTGTATGAGATCGGCAGCCTGCTGACCGAAGACGAGAACACCGTCACCGTTTCGTTCGACACCGAAGGCCACATTGCGGGCAATGCATATCTGCGGGCAACCAATTACCTGACGGTGCGCTCCAACGCCGTCCGTCTCATCGATGAAGGGCTGGAGATCGAGACCGGTCTGACCGTATCCGCCATCGGCAATTACGTTTTTGTGTACATGCTGAGCGATGACAGCGGTCTGCTGCTGAAGAAATCCTTCACCGAAAAGCTCACCGCTTCCTGCAAACAGGTTCGGCATATCCTCAACCCCGAGCCCGTTCCGCAGACTGTCGATCTGCGGCTCACGATCTCCCGGCTGGGCATCGGCTGTGATACCGTGGTACGGCACAGCGTCCCCTGCCGCCATACCGGCAAGGATCGCCGCATCGATCTCGGCACAGCCATCCCCGATGACGAGACACTGGCTCTCATTGCCGAATTGGGCGCAGAGCTCAATGAGGATACCCCCGTCACACGCATACTGTCCGACGCCGAAGACGGTATACTGTGCAGTTATCTGCGCGGTGAAAAGATCGTCGATGCCGCCGCCAAGGCCCGATGCGATGGAGATACCCTCTGCTCCCCCCTCGCCTGCAACACCGCAGACGAAGACGGGCTCATCGAAAACGGAACGCAGCGTCCCGAATTCGCCATGCTGAAAAAGATATGGAGCGAACAGGCCGCCTGCACATTTGTGCCGTCGCTGTTCGCCGCCGCCGGGTCGCTGATGTTCTTCCCCGTCTACAGCTTCGGCAACGCCAAAGGTACCGGCATCACCGCAGAGCTGCTGGACACCGAAGAAAAGGGCCTGCAG
>JAZLHZ010000135.1:0-17398 GCA_045617085.1 Clostridia bacterium | reverse complement strand
TCTCCACAGGAAAATATATACAATGACAGCCAGCACGATGGCAATAAAGATACCTGTATGGAATTTCACGTTTTTTCCCAGCGACGGGATCAGATTGTTCATACGGCTGAGCCAGATGTTTTCCGCCAGTTTTTCGGTCTGCACGTCGCCGCCACCGGCGATGTTGGCAGAATCCAGCAGAGGCACCCGAAGGAAATAGGAATACAGCTGAGTCGCCGCATAGTTGAGCATAACGGTGGAAAGCAGCTCGCTCACCTTGAAACGGGTCTTCAGTTCACCGGCCACGGTTCCCCATAGTGCACCGCCGAGCATACCTGCAAGTAGTACGGCAGGAAGCGCCAGCACTCTCGGCCATGAGGACGTATTCAGGCCCACAAGCAGCGCTGCCAGAAGGCCGATCGTCATCTGGCCCTCGCCGCCGATATTGATGAAACCGCTGCGGTAACAGACACAGATACCAATACCCACCAGTACCAACGGCGTCATGATATTGATGACGTTGGAAAGAGATTTGAGAGAACAGAAGGGGTAGATAAAGATCACGTAAAAGGTGTCCAGCACGTTTGCACCTAGGCTTGCAACGATCACCGAGGTAATGGATACCGTCACCAGCACAAGCAGGAAAATGATCCATGCTCTGGCCAGCAGCTTCACTTTTCTGTCACTCATGCTCATTCACCCCCGCCATCAGAATGCCGATCTTCTTGGATGTTGCATCCTTCTTGTCCATGACCTCACGAATACGCCCCTTATAAATCACGGCGATCCTGTCCGAGACATTTAATATCTCATCCATTTCCTCACTGATAAGCAGGATGCCGACGCCCGAGTCTCGAAGGGCGATAAGTTCTTTATGGATAAACTCCGCCGCACCCAGATCCAAGCCCCGGATCGGATACACAGCCACCAGGAATTTCGGTTTGCGGGAGATCTCTCTCGCCAGAATGACCTTTTGAATATTGCCGCCGGACAGAGAACCCGCACTGAGCTCGATGGAAGCTGTTCTCACATCGAACTTCTCACAAAGCGTATTCGCATTCCCGGTAATGACTTCCGGAGCCAGAAGTCCGTGTTTCAAAAACTCCGGCTTCTCGATGTCCTTGATGATCAGGTTCTCCTTGATGCTCATGGACGGAACGATGCCTTCGATATTTCTCTCTTCCGGCACATAACCGACACCCATGTCGATGACCTGCTTTGCGGTCTTGTTGGCAAGGTTCTTGCCGTACAGGGTTATCGTGCCGCTTTTGACTTTTCTCAACCCTGTGATAGCCTCTGCAAGCTCCCTCTGTCCGTTTCCTGAAACACCGGCCAGACCCACAATCTCGCCGGTCCGCACCGTCAAATCAAGGCAATTCAGCGCCATTGTGTTTCTGTCGCTCTTGACACAAAGGTCTTTGATGCACAGCGCATCGCCGCCGATGTTCTTTGCTTGGCAATCGATGGTCATCTGCACCGCATGTCCCGTCATTTTTTCGGCAATGTCCGCAGCGGAATAATCCGCCGTTTTGCCCGAAAAGACCAGCTTGCCGCTGCGCAGGATGATCATGTCTTCGCACAGTTCCTTGACTTCGGCGATCTTGTGGGAGATAAACAGGATGGTGACCGAACCGATCATGCGCTTGAGCAGAGCGATCAGTTCGCCGGTTTCCTGCGGCGTAAGCGCACTGGTCGGCTCATCGAGGATCAACAGCTTTGCGCCTACGCACAGAGTCTTGATCAACTCTACCTTCTGCTGTTCGCCAACGGAAAGCTGCCAGATATAGGCATCGGGATCCACCTTCAAGCCGTATGTTTCGGATACCTCTTGAATACGGGTACGGACATGCGCCAAATCTGTTTTCAGCGATCGCGCAAACTTCTGAGCCTTGGACTTGGAAGCATTCTTCATTACCTTCTGCATGCCCAATGCCACATTCTCACAGACCGTCATATTCGGGACCAGCATATACTGCTGATGGACCATGCCGATACCGCTCAGAATGGCATCTTCCGGGCATGTAAACACCGTTTCTCTGCCATTCAGATAAATGCTTCCCTCGCTGGGTGTATACAGGCCGATCAGCATGTTCATCAGTGTGGTTTTTCCTGCGCCGTTTTCACCTATGACCGCAAGCGCTTTGCCTGCCTCTGCAGTAAAAGAAATATCACTGCAGGCAAGAACACCGGGAAACCTTTTCGTGATATTCTTTGTGCTCAGGCGCAGCAGATCGGGTTCACCAACTTGCATGGCATACTCTCCTTACTTGATTAAAGTGGCTGTCTCCGTATACCGAAGGCAGCCACTTTGAGATTTACGCACGGTTCAGGCATCAAATCCGGACGATTTTCGCCTGTGTCCGAGCCTTCGGCTCAGATTGCGAATACAAAGGTTTTGCGACCTCTGATTTTAGTCAAGAACTACGCTGTCATAGTCGACAGACAGGGGGGCAGCAGTCAGCTCTTCGAGAGCTGCGCTCACAGCGGCCTTGTTCTCCTCGGAAAGGAGCTCGGCGTCCTCACTGAAGCGGAACACGAAACCGTTGTTAGCAAAGGTCATGGGAATGCACACACCGCCGGTCACACCTTCCTTGACCTGAGCGATCACATCGATGACAACGGCACTGTAGTCATAATCTGCTGCGCAAACGGTAACCTCGGGGAAGTCATCCATCTGGGCATAAGTCTGAGAGACCCACTTGACGTTCTCGGCTGCAGCAACCTTGCGCAGAGCGCCGATAGCCTGCTGAGAGGAACCGGTCAATACGTCGCAGCCGGCGTTGATCATGATGTCGGCGATGTCGCCGGCACCGACGGTGTCGTCAAAGCTGCCGGTCCAAGTAACCATGGGATCCTCAGAGGCGTCGGGCTTTGCGGCACGGTAGCCGAGGATGAAGCCGCGGACATAGCGATAGGAGTCACCGCTGTTGGCGCTGCCGACAACACCGACCTTATCGCTCTCGGTGATCAGACCTGCCATATAGCCGTTCAGATAACCGGGCTCTTCGGAAGCGGGCATGTAGGTGAAAATGTTGTCACCGAGGATCTGATCGCTGGTACCGACAACGAATACCTGATCGGGATTCTCTTCGGCAACAGCGGTAACGGCATTGGGGAACTGAGCGCCGTGTACAAGGATGATGTCATATTCGCCTACCAGGTTTTCGATCTGGCCGTTGGCATCGGCAGTGGCGACCTTCTCGATGGGAGTGTAATCAATATTGCATCCGCTTGCAATGGCATCCTGGATGCCGGTGTGCATGGCCTGGCACCAGCCCTTATCATCGATGGTTGCAGAGTATACGACAGCCAGCTTGACTGCATCGCCTTCGGCTACTGCAGGAATGCAGCACAGAAGCATGGCGATGATGGCGATGATGGAAACGATCTTCTTCATGATGAGTATCTCCTCGCTTATTATTCTGCAAGATGCTCTTGCAAGACAAATTGTACACCTTAACCATAATACAGTCAATATATATTAGAACAATTTTGAGTAAATTTTGAATATAGTTCGGTTTTTTGATTTGTCATACCGAATACATTAATATTCAGAGAACTGCGTTCTTTCCTTTACGAACATCAGAAAGCGATCCATAAAGCCGCATCTTATTCATCTTGACATGTCATTGCATCAGCTTTCACAGGTGCCTGCTCATCCCTTCATCTGTCGTTATGCCACTGAACCTCGTCTTCCACTTGATACTTTTTCTTCGGCATATCTAATGCTCCCCCGAAGCTCACCGGTTTGTATTTCCCCGGTGTCTGCTTCAGAGGGAGCATATCTCAATTCATGAGGAAAATTTATTTTGCCTTTATTTACTTGATAGGCTCAAAGTCATTAGCACCATGCTTGCAAAGCGGACATACGAAATCTTAAGGCAGTTCCTCGCCCTCATATACATAACCGCAAACCTTGCAGACATAACCCTTCTTGCCTTCAGTCTTGGGCTTAGGCTTGACATTCTCCTGATAGAATGTATAGGTCATGGTCTCTTTATCGGAGATTACACGAGCCTCGGTAACAGAGCAGATAAACATGCCGTGAGTGTCAAGGTCCACATACTGATCTACCTTCAAAGACATAAAAGCATTAATGTACTTGGGCAGGAACACCAAACCATTATCAGAGCGCAGAGGTGTGCATTCGGCGAATTTATCGACATTTCTGCCGCTGCGGAAACCAAACGACTGGAATACGAAGAAGGGCGCTTCAACGGACAGGCAATTCACATTCATTTTACCGGTCTGCTGAATGATGTGGTGAGAATAATTCTGCTTGTTGATGCATACGGCGACCCGATTGGGCGTGTTTGTCACCTGAGTAACGGTATTGACGATCAAGCCATTGTCTTTCTTGCCATCATTGGATGTCACAACATACAAGCCGTAACCGATCTTGAACAAGGCTGTCAGATCATTCTTGTTGGCAGTCTCGCCATTCTGCGCTACATATTCCCGAGTGAGCTCACCGGCCAGTGCATCCATCTGAGCCTGGCTCTCGTCATTCAGCGCAGACATGATTTTGACATTGTTCTCTGTATAGGTGATATTCTTACAGCTTTCCAGGATACTCTTCATGACCTTGGCGGCTTGAGGCGCCCAAGAACCATTCTCAATGGTAGCTACAGTGCGGTTCTTATAGCCCCGTTCTGCCAATCCATGCAGGAAAGTGCGCATATAGGGGAACACATCCGCATTATAGGTAGTGGATGCCACCACCAGCTTGCTGTATCGGAAAGCATCGGCGATCGCCTTGGCCATGTCGGTACGAGCCAGATAATTGACGACAACCTTGGGGCATCCGTTGGACTTCAGTTTGTCTGTCAGCAGCTCTACAGCCTTCTTGGTGTTTCCGTATACAGAAGTGTAGGCAATGACGATGCCCTCATCCTCTGCCGCATATGAGGACCAGGTGTTGTACAGATCGAGGTAATAGCCCAGATTATCGGTCAATACGGGACCGTGCAGAGGACAAATGATCCGGATATCCAGCGCTGCTGCCTTTTTCAGGAGAGCCTGCACCTGTGCACCGTACTTGCCGACGATACCGATATAGTAGCGCCGTGCTTCATCCGTCCAGTCTTCCTTGGCATCCAGAGCGCCGAACTTACCGAAACCATCTGCAGAGAACAGAACCTTATCCGTGCTGTCATAAGTCACCATGACCTCGGGCCAGTGTACCATGGGCGCTGCCACGAAGTTCAGTGTATGTTTACCTAATTCCAGCGTGCTGCCCTCGGCGATCACGATGCGGCGGTCCTCATAGACCTTGCCAAAAAAATTCTGCATCATCGTAAATGCCTTGGCGGAGGATACGATGACGGCATCCGGATAGTTGCTCATAAACTGGGCAATGTTTGCGGAATGATCAGACTCCATGTGCTGCACTACAAGATAATCGGGTTTTCTTTCACCTAACACTGCAGTGAGGTTGTCCAGCCACTCATGGGTAAATCTTCTGTCAACGGTATCCATGACGGCAATCTTACTGTCCATGATCACATAAGAATTATAAGCCATGCCGTTGGGAACAATATACTGACCCTCAAACAGGTCGATCTTGTGGTCATTAACGCCCACATATCGGATATCAGTCGTAATATTCATACTAATTCTCCTTTACCTTTTTTTGATATTATACCATAGAATTATGAAGTGTGTGTTGTATCTGTTTTCAGTATTCGTTCCCAATAAGGATACTAAACTCTTTTGACGATAAATTCCGGCTCATAGTGATACGTTTTTTCAGAGCGAAGAACCAATGTGGTTGATGACAGCATGGTGCCAATGCGCTCCGCGTAATAAGCGATTCCAGCTTCATTATCCGAGCAATTGTACTGGTAATACAGCCTTCCATTACTATCCCTGTCCCCCCATTCGATTGGACATCAGCGGATACGGGCAACAATCTCACCGTGGCCGTTTCAAATGATCTGGACACACGCTATACTCCACAGGAACAGGCGTGTCATAAATGTATCCCTGACCACAATGCGAATTACACAACGAGCAGCGAACCAGTCCCGCTCACTTTTGCTCACAAGGTGCCGATCAGGAATATCAGCAGATTACAAGAATCCACTGGGATACGATCCGAAATCTGCATATCGAAATCTTGGAGGAAACATTGGAATAAAGGTAAGCAGAGCTGAAATCAACATGGTATCATCCGCAGTTTCTCACAGTAGACGAGTATGCCATCCATAAAGGCCACACTTATGCGACCTATGTCATAGATTTTCAAATAAGTGAGGTTCTTCGGGCATTCCTACATTAGTCCGCTTTACTGAACTAAAAGAGAAAAGGATAGACGGCCTGATTTCTCATGCGATCTATCCTATTTTCGCAGGAAAACCGGAAGGCTTTAGAAACAAAATAATAGTCATCAAGCGTGTGGATTATGGTTTCAGCGCCGATTACTACATCTTTCTGCTTGTCCGTTTCTTAGCTTCCCCCAAGTATCCATGAAGAACCAATAAAAACCCGGATAGTGAGGTTTATTCCAACTTACTATCCGGTTTTTATACACATTACCACGTGCTATATATTTTCATAAATTGTAACGTTAGTAATCAATACTCCGCTATTTTATCGACGTTTCTATTGTTCGTTCAAAACATAATTTGCACGATTTAGCTCCTAATATCAGATTAATCTCTGATCTATTATTTACATAATATAACAAGTTCGTCAAAGGTACAACATGTTTGTACCTTTGACGAACTGACATATTCTACATAATTACAGTTCTCCGATATCGATCATCGCCTGCTTCAACACAGCCTTAGCTTCCTCGCTTACCGGCAGATCATAGTCCGGTCCAAAGAAGCCTTTCATGCCGAGGAGCTGCATGGTCACCGTGAAACTGGGGAAAATGTCGAACTTAGCCATGGTATCACGCAGATAGAGGATCTTCTGAAGATATTCATTACCCTTCTTATAATCACCCTTTGCAAAGCAATCCTTCATAGCCTTTGCATTCTTGGGGGTCGTTGCAAACATACCATCCAGGAAATGCGTAATACTGTGCGCATAACCAACATCTACAGTATCCAATCCGCTGTACAGCGCAGTGAACTCCTTCTTGACTTCACCACGCAGACCTATCTGCATAATCATGTTGATATCTGCTGTCTTTATACCCATGATCTTGGGATTCTTGGCCAGTTCCACAACCATCGGATAAGTAATTTTCTCTTTGACAGATACAGGCAAGTCATAAAGGAACAGCGGGAACGGAGAATAATCGGCAATTTTTGTGAAGTAGTTGATCAGGGTGGGCTTAGGCGAAGTAAAGTAGAAGGGAGTTGTCAGCACGATACCGGTGATGTTCAGGCCCTTCATGCCGTCAATACGTGCCTTCACGCCGGCGATACTGTTATCCATCACGCCAACGAACAGCGGGATTCGTCCGGCAACTGCATCCGATGCGATCTTTGCTGCACGAATGCACTCATCTACAACCACGCAGGGCTCCATTCCCATGCTGCCCAACAGCAGCAAGCCGGAAGCCTCGTTTGCGATCTGCTGCTCGATCTCGATGCGCAGACTCTCTTCAATGATCTTTCCATTTTCGTCAATGGGGGTACCGAGAGCAGTGTAGAAACCGTCTTTCAAAGTCATTTCAATTCATCCTTTCTGAACTTTTTTATTGTCAGTGAATCGCCGAAGGTGCTGGAACCATAGAAAAGCCATGCGGTCAACATACACCCGTCGGTGGTAGATAGCAGAGACGGATAGCAATATCCGCAATTGGGATCATCCGCCAACTTTTTGTACTCCGACCACACACCGTTTTCGCACTTTGCAACCACAAAGGGCGTGCGACCGCTGTATACCGAACCGGTCCTGCCGTTGTAGATCGGGATGGGATTCCAAATGGAATACAAAACATCATCGATCTTCTTTATCAGCATCGGACTGGCAGGGCCGGAGAAACGGGACGCCTGCGGCACTGTCCATGTCTCGCCGTCATCAAAGGAATAACTCTCATAATGGCAATACTGGTCGGTGCGGAAATATGCCCACAGAACTCCGTTATCCAGCTGCACAACACCGGGTTCCTGAAGACCGCTCTTTGTATCCGTAAAGGGCGGATACACGCCGTCCTTGCCCTCATGCCAGGTATATCCGTCATCATCGGACAGCAGGAAGAAGCAATATGCTCTTCCATCCCAGAAACCTCTCTGTGCCTTTGAATCATATCCACCCCGGTGATAGGCAAGCGGCACGATCAGTCTGCCGCTTTTCAGACGGATTACACGTTCATTATTCAAGACATAGTAACCGGGCCTATCGGGCAACGTACATTCAGTATGGCTGTAGAAGGTCTTTCCGCCGTCGTTGGATCGGGACAACATGATGCGGCTCACAGCAGGTTTCTGCTTGACGATATAGAACATACCGATATCGCCATTGTTCATCTGCAGCAGTGAAACACTCATCACATTGTTTATGCCATAGTCTCTGCGAGCATCGATCAGAACCTGCGGTTCTGTCCAAGTTTCACCCTCATCGCTTGAATACATACCGACAAGGTTACAGGGTGAATCATCATTGCTGCCGCCTTCAAACCGGCTGTATACGAAGAAGATACGTCCGTCCTTCAGTCGAAGGAAAGCACCCTCACTGTGGCGGGGATACTGTTTGTCCGCCCAGAACTGCTTGACCACACGGCCGATGCACTCATTTGTCGGTCTCATGCCGTATGCACTCATCCGATATACACCTTCTTTATCGTCAGTCTGGCAAGACAGATGCCATCCTCGGCACCGCCTGCACAGTAGCCAACCAACATGCAATTATCCTTGGTGAAGAATACGGCAGGATAGCAGTAGCCGTTTTCTTCCTTTCCCTCGATCACGGTATACTCGCTCCAGCTTGCGCCGTCATCCTTGCTGACAGCCCAGACGATAGGTGTCCTGCCCCAGCCCGCCTTATACAGCTTCCTGCCGTTGTAGTTGGGAATGGGATTCCATACGGAATACAGGTCGCCGGTCTCGGGATGTCTCGCCAGCTTCATCGGGCTGCAGGGACTGGTAAACCGGGAAGGCTGTGCCTTCGTCCAGTGAAGACCACCATCCAAAGAAAAATACTCATATTGATACATCATGTCGGTACGGTTGTACGCCCACACCACACCATTCTTCTTCTCTATAGCGCCGGTCTCCTGAAGTCCGGAGCCGGAGCCGTTAAATGTCGGAAATACGGTATCGGGGCTCTCCTGCCATGTATCGCCATCGTCATCGGAATACAGGAAACAGGCAAATGCACGTCCGTCAAAGTATGCCTGTGCAGAACCTATCTCACTTCTGTTATATCCGCCTCTGTGGAAAGTCAACGGCATCAGCAGTCTGCCGGAAGAAAGGCGCAGCATACGGTCGTTGTTCAGCACATAATAGCCGGGTCTGTCATCGAGGGTACACTGTACATGTTTATAGAATGTCTTACCTTCATCCTTCGACCGTGACAGCATCACGATATTGTCAGCACTGTCATGCTTCACAATATAGAAAATACCGAGGTCACCATTTGCCATGCGCATCAAAGAGACGCTCATGATGTTCTTTACATTGTACTGAGCAGCATTGATGATAACCTGAGGCTCAGTCCAGGTCTCACCTTCGTCTCCGGAATAAGTCGCAACAAGATTTGAGGGAGCATCATCGCCCTGTCCGTTGGTAAAACGGCTGTAGACAAACATGATCCTTCCGTCATTCAGCCGAAGGAAGGAACCTTCACTGTGGCGGGTATACACCTCGCCGGGTGCAAAAGAAGCAACGATATGATCCTGCATGAGTAAGACCCCCTTCATTTTGTATTGGAGATATATCGCATTCTCCACGAGGAATGTCGAAACATTATCCGACATTCCTCGTGGAGAGAGAGACCCGAAGGCCTCTCCCTTATCATAGCTTACTTAGCGAAAGAAGCGATAACGTCGGCAATGGTAGCAGCCTTGTCGAGTTCATCGAGGTACTCGCCATAGTGCAGATCGTTCAGCTCCTTGATATAAGCATCCCAATCCTCTTCGACGTTCTTCTCGCCCATGATCACAGCCATGAAGTAGGCATTGCGGGTATTGCCCCAGTCAGCGCTGTACTCATTGTTGATGTTGCCGGCTTCGGTCTCATTGTAGATGTCGTTCTTGTACTGCTGTACAAGGCCTTCGTTCCACAGACCGCCGTCGTTCTTGATGTAGTACTTGGAGCCAGCAGCGAAGTAGGGCTCGAAGGTGATCCAGCGCCATACATCGCCGACCTGGTTGTTGCGGCAGAATACCTGAGCGCCACGATCGCCGGCTACACAGTTCTCAAGAACCAGGGGCATGGACTTGTCTTCGTTCCACTCCCAGTTGACGCCCTGCTCGCCATACCACAGGCTGGCCTTATCATCGCCGTCACACCAGTTGCACCACTCGTAGAACTTCAGGATATCAACAAGATGATCGTCCTCAACATCCCAACGGATGTAGAACTTCTCGCCGCCCATAGCGGACAGATAATCAGCCTTCATGGTGACACCGTTTGCATCGGCAACACCGGGGATCATCAGCAGTTCTGCAGTGGACTCGGGATCATCGAGGATGGTGAGCGGAGGACGGTTGGCTGCCCAAGCGTTCAGAGCGTTGGTGGAGCCGCCGGTGTAGATGCCGGAAACACCGTTGTTGATGAGTTCCCAAACTTCAGCGCCGGAGATAGTAAAGATCTCGGGAAGGACGAGGCCGTCTGCATAAGCGCCCTGCAGATAGGTCAGCCAATCCTTCACTGCGGGATGAGTATACCACATGGTGACCTTGCCGTCAAGCTCCATGTTGCCGTCGATCAGACCAAAGGCAGAGAGGATTCTGTCATAGTTGCTGATGAGGCCCTGAGTATCGGCAACGCCATTGCCGTCAGGATCTTCCTTGACGAACTTGGTCATGATCTCGGTGAAGACATCCAGAGAGATGCCCTTATCGGATACATACAGTCTGTCAGCAGTCTGCTCAACCTCTACGCCCAGATCAATGCCGAGAGCCTTGATCCAGTCATAGCGCAGATAGATGGGATACAGATACATCTGAGTATAAGTATCACTCATATCGGGCAGGAAGCGGAACTGAGTATCATCCTCAGGATCCAGGCACAGAGCGTACAGAATCGGATACTCGTTCATGTACTCGATGAGGCTGGGTGCATACTCTTCCACCATGGCACGGGGAATACGGCGGATGAGTTCTTCGTCTTCCATGTACTCGAAGGACTTGGTGAACCAGCCGCACTCGGGCATCTCGGTTGCGATCATCAGGTTGACAGCCTCTTCGTCGGTATGAGCTACCTTGCTGATCTTGACATCGATGCCGAGCTTGTCCTCGACATAGGTCTCGCAGTAGCTGCCTTCATCCAGTGCGCCGCACCAGTAGGCATAGTAGGTGATGACGGGCTTGTCATCAGCCAGGGACACGGAAGCAATGCTCAGCACGAGCAGAGCTGCCAGAAGAACGGAAAGAACCTTCTTCATGTGGGGTGACCTCCTGTTGTAATATTATTCTCCCCTCTTCGGGGGCAGAACCATAAATTAACCCTTTACTGCGCCCAACATAATGCCCTTCACAAAGTACTTCTGAAGGAAAGGATAGACGCAGATAATAGGAAGGATGGTGATCATCGTCGTGGCGGCGATTACGGTTTCGGAAGTGAAATGTGCGCTGGTATCGGTAACAGCCGCATAGGCATTGGTCGCATCATTCATGGCTGATACATCGTTCATGATACGGCGCAGCATATACTGAAGGGTCAGCAAGCTCTCGTCTCTTGCATAGATCATGTTGTCGAACCAGGAGTTCCACTGACCGACCATCTGCCACAGACCAACAGTCGCCAAAACGGGCTTTGACAAAGGAATGATGATAAGAAGCATGATCTGAAGCATCGACGCACCGTCCACCGTCGCCGCTTCCTCCATCGATCGGTCGATGGAGAAGAAATAGTTACGGATGATCAGCGTATTGTACATGCTGAAGCCGCCTGGGATGACATAAACCCAGAAGGTGTTCATCAGACCAAGGTCCTTTATATTCAGGTACGAGGGAATCAGTCCGCCGCTGAAAAACATCGTGATCAGAAACAGCGCCGTAATGGGCTTGAGCAGCGGCATCCCCGTCCTTGTCAATGCAAAGGCCGCCAGAGAGCAAACGATCAAGTGATACAGCGTGCCGATAATGGTTCTCAGTACCGAGTTTTTTGCCGCGATCAACAGCTTTGGATCACTGAGGCAATACTTGTAGGTTTCCAAGGTCGGATGCTTGGGGAACAGGTTGATGCTCAGGAATGATATATCCTTCGAATCCGAAAGGGACTTCACGATCATATCCCATACAGGGAAAAGGATGCTGATACAGAAAAGAATGATGAAGACTGTGTTGAATACATCAAACACCTTTCCTGCCGTTGAATTATCCAGTCTGTGCGTTTTATTCTTCATTGCTTCATCCCTCCTTACATGATTCTGAAATCGGGATCGGCCTTACGGGAAATCCAGTTGCCGCCCAGCACAAGGATAATACCGACCACATTCTGGAACAGACCGACAGCGGTGGTATAATCGTACTTGGAGTCGATCAGACCTCTGCGGTAAACGTAAGTTGAGATAACATCCGCAACATCCATGGTACCTTCATTATAGAGGTTGAATATCGGGTCAAAACCAACGCTCATCAGGGAACCCATTCTCAGGATCAGCAGCGTGCTGATCGTCGGAAGGATGCCCGGCAGTGTGATATGCCAGACCTTGCCGAAGCGACCCGTACCGTCAATGGAGGCTGCCTCATACAGTGAGGAATCGATGCCGGCGATAGCCGCAAGATAGATGATAATACCCCAGCCCAACTCTTTCCATATCGACACGACGATATAAATCGTATCAAACATGGATTTCTGTATCATGAAGTAAATCGGTTCCTGCAATAGCCCTGTTCGTACCAGCACCGCATTGACAACACCGGTGGAGGGAGAAAGCAGCTGCTTGACAAATGCACCGACAACGACCCAGGACAGGAAGTGCGGCAGATATGTGATGGTCTGGGAAATCCGCTTGAACTTCATGTTCTGCACTTCGTTCATCATCAGTGCAAAAACGATGGTTGCCGGGAAAACTGTCACAATGGACAGAACGCTCAGCCGCAACGTATTGAACAACACCTTATAGAATACGGCGTCTGAAAACATCTTTTGAAAATGTTTTAACCCAATCCATTCACTGCCGGTGATGCCTCGTCTCAGTTTATAATCCTTGAAAGCAATCTGAATTCCGTACATCGGCAGGTAATTGAAAATAATCACCTGTGCGATTGGAATCAGCAAAAACAGATAAAATGGCAGATACTTTTTGAACTGTGCCAGCCGTCTGCCTTTTCGTTTGTTGATCACACCGGTAGTCATAGACAAATTCCTCCTGTTCATAACTATTATCTGTTACTTCGGATTATATCATATCTCTCATTATTTGTCAACAGTTCTCTTACATTGTATTTGTATGTTCTTTATCTATTTTTCTCTGTTTAATTCTTATTTACAAAATTGAACCTTGTGGCACCGTCCTCGTTGTAGTAGTCCATCTCAAATCCCAGACCGCTGTATTCGGCAATCGCAGAATACAAAGTAGTCGTCTCCTGAATATAATACTTGCCGGGCTTCTGACCGAGGGAGTGCATATACTCAATCACGGGGCATTTGGCAATTGTCACGGTCAGTCTGTCTTCCGTCAACTCAGTACTCAGGACCTCACTTGCCTCTTCTATTTCGTATATCTTCTCAAACCATGCCTTGACAGCAGGCAAACCATTCTTTTTGAACTCCTCGATCTGCGGAGCATAATAACCCTCGGCGTAGGTGCGCAGGAATCCCGTTACTGCTTCTTCGCCGAACTGCTGACCGCAGTAGGTCAGCGCCAAATCGCCCAGCAGATGGAAATCCCTATGCAGGTACTTGTTGTCTTCTGCCTTCATGTCCACGACCCGCTTGCCCTCGGTCTTCAGATATTCTTCCCTTTCAGGCTTATGACCTGTGCGGTACAGCAGTGACTCACATTCTGCATTGGCAATACAGGAATGATCCATCTCATATTCCATGCCGTACTTATTCAGAACCCGGGCATAGATGACATTACAGTGGCCGCAATAATCATAATAGGGTTCAACGTGCTGCAGTGCATTCAGCATACCCCTTGACGGACAATGCCGCATATGATCCCACATGACCTGATTCTTCTCATCAACGATCTTGACAAGGTCGCAGGCTTCCTCCGTCAGCGTATGATCCCAGTAATGAACAGCGCCGAGGAAAGGGCCGTCCCGCTCGATGAATGATGCCAGACTGTTGGGGTTGGTCTTGTCGCCAATGCTGTAATCGGAAATATAATACCAATACTGCATGACGGCATCGTGGCCGCCTCTCTTGTCAAGATACTTGAAGAACTCGCTGTATAGCGGGATAAATTCGGTGCAGGAAATCATGGAAAAGCCCCCTTTTTATGCATTATACCATGTACCGGGATTGATCAGATGACTCGGACAATCCTCGAACGCTGTCCGTATCGCCTCCATTTGCGTATCACTGAGCTGAACAGTCTTTTCGATCAGCTTGGCATTTGCCTCTACCTGTTCTTTCTTTTCACAGCCCAGCACCAGACTGCTCATACCCCGCAGCGACAGAACAAATGACATCGCCAGTGTAGCCGGTTCAAGACCGAATTCATCGCAAAGGCACCGATATTTTCTCAGATATGGGACAGCAAACTGCATTTGCGGATGCAGGTTTTCGGGATCCATGAATACCAGTCCCTGCAGAAACACGCTGCGCACAAATACCGTCTTTCCACTGTCAGCCAACGCATCGATACCGCCGCACTTGATCTGCGACCAGTCAAAGATATTCTGCGGGATCTGTACTGCATCACAGGTGGAATCCGCCATGACCCGGTAGTCGTGTCTGCTGTAAGCAGAAATACCCCAACGCTCGATATCGCCTGCCGCTCTCAGTTCCTCGAAAGCCTTATTGACCTCCTGAGGATTCTGTGCATAATGTTCATAGTTATGGATCATCAACAGCGGCAGTTTTTCAAGGCCAAGTCTCTTTTTTGAGGTCTCCACACTCTCCCGAAGAGAAGAACGTATGGCAGCCTTTGAGGAATGGTCGATATAGTCCACCTTTGTTACAACGGCAGGGCGTTCCGAAACCGGAGTCTGTTCCAGCCATGCGCCGATAGTCGCCTCAGAATCACCATAGCCCGCCGCCGTATCAAGGCAGTTGATGCCGAGATTCTTGGCTGTATCCAATATCTCAAATGCCTTTTCACGACTCGGCTTTCCGTCCTTATTGTTCACCCCGTAATTCATGCCCAGCTGTACGGTTCCCAGCGAGAACATCGATACCCTGAAGCCGTTCTTTTCTGTATATTTCATAATCTGCCCCTTTTGGTGTTACCAGATAGTCCAGCCGCCGTCCATCACGAGGGTAGCTCCTGTCACATATGATGCAGCCTCGGATGCGAGGAACACCACCGGGCCTTTAATGTCATCATAATGTGCCCAATCACCCAGCGGACAGTTCTCCTTATATACCTTCGTAAACTCTGAATCGGGTCCCACTCTGCCGGTAGGATTTTCGCCGTTGTAGCCGCCCGGACAGATGCAGTTGACCCGGATACCTTCCTTACCATAGCGTCCGGCCATATACTTGGTCAATCCCACCATTGCCCATTTCTCCGTAGTGTAGTTTACCGGCTGATCGCCGAACTCCTCCGGATAGAACGGAAAATGCGGACTGTCCAGACCACGCATAGAGCTGATGTTAACGATGCTGCCTTTCTTCTGTTTGATCATGACCTCCAGACATTTCTGTGAAAGCATAATTTGGCCATTCAGGTTGACACTGACTGAATTCTGCAGCTTGTCTCTCGTTGCATCTGCCAATGAAACCATATTACTGCGATCCACGGCATTGTTGATGAGGATATCAAGTCTGCCGTATTTTTTCACGATATCTTTTACCAGCACCTCTATGGATACATCATCGGAAAGATCCAGCGACATTCCGCATGCGTCATAGCCTTTTTCTCTCAGTGCAGCGGCATATTCTTCGCATTTTTGTCCGTTTCTGGATGCAATAATCGTCGTTGCACCGGCTTCGCACAATCCTTCGGAGATGGCAGAACCGTAAAGACCTCTGCCGCCGGTCACCAGTGCGATCTTCCCTTCAAGGGAAAGCAGCTTCATTACGTTCATAACAGAGCCCCCATCATTAACTTTACGCACATTATATCCGAATTAACGCAAAAATCAAATGAAATAATTACACTTCATGACTATGCTGATTATACTATTTTCATGATGTATTATCTCAGTCATGACCGATATTTCTCACATTAACCCATCATCGCACCAACAAATTCAAAACATACATCTGTATTTGTACCAATTATCACCAATATATATACTATTTGCTTGACACAAATAAATATTCGTTGTATACTGGTAATATAGAACATCTCGGAAGGAGGCGACTTTATGAATATTGAAAATGATGTGATTGATAAGGTACAGCGATATGTCAATAAGCACTATAATGAAGAGCTCACATTGAGTAAGATTGCTGCAATTCTCTACATGAATCCTGCTTATCTGGGAAGAGTCTTCCGAAAAAAGACCGGACAATCCTTCAACGATTATCTTGTCGCTACCCGTATCCGAAACGCCAAACTCATGCTTCAGCGGCGAGATATGTATATCGGCGATGTAGCTCATGCTGTCGGTTATGAGAGCCTGAACTACTTTTTCAAGCTTTTCAAAGAGCAAACCGGAGTAACACCGGCTCGTTTCCGCTCCGATGCACAGCAATATGTGCCGAATGTCAATGCGTTTTCGATGCTTGATTCCGATTCCACCATCAGTTCGGTTTTGAATCTGGACTTAGGCGAGACCGTTCCAGACGGCGGTGCTTTCCTTTCACTGGCGGGCGGACTATACTACGTGTTCGGCCTCAACAGTAAAACAAGAACCTCCGTCTGCTGTCTGTGCAGTGCTGATGACGGACATACGTGGATGAACCGGCAGCTGCTCTTTGACACCGATGGACAACATTGCTCCGCCGTTTCGTTGCTGAGGATGCAGGATGGCTCTGTCGGCATATTCTATACAGATACCACAGCGGATGAAACATGGCTGATGTTGCGCTGTTCCTATGACGGGCTTAAAACTTTCAAGGAAGCACAGCGACTTCTCTGTTTATCCCGCCGCTATATTCCGGAATGCGGCAGTATCATCCGTCTGGGAAACAAGGCTCTGCTTCTGCCTGTCTCCATGCGTCGCTTTGCCGATTCCGAAGGCTGCGGGGATTCCAACAGCATCCGTTTTTATTTCTCCGAGGATGACGGAGAA
>JAZLHZ010000134.1:0-3596 GCA_045617085.1 Clostridia bacterium | reverse complement strand
ACGATCAGCTCCAGCTTTTCCGCCTTCGGAAAGCCCATATACAGCGTCAGAGCGATGGGAGCTTCGCTGCTCTCCAGCTTTTCCCCGACCGTCACCGAAGCCTCGTTCTTTCCGATCCCGGTCAATACGCCCGCATACAGTGCGCCGCAGCCGTCGGAGAGCTCCACCTCGTCGCCCTCCTGAAGCCGAAGCACCTTCAGGGCGTGCTTCGCCTCGTCCTCCGGCAGCGCCACGACGGCGCCGGAGGCATAATTTCCCTTAACGATAAATCTGTGCATACGCTGTTACGGTCTTGTCGATGCGATGGCCGCCCACTCGCCCATCTCGTGTACGTCGATATCCAGGTATCCCGCCTTGTTCAGTGCTGCCAGCACCTCATCCTTGCGCTCTCTTGCAATGCCGGAGCAGATGAACTTGCCGCCCTTTTTGATGTGCGCCTGAACGGGAGATGCCATATAGCAGATCACGTCCGCAATGATATTGGCTACCACCACGTCCGCCACCTCGTCCACGGCTTCCAGCAGATCGCCGGTGGCCGTGCGGATCACGCCGGAAAGCCCGTTGGCCTCGATGTTCTCGCCCGCCACACGGGTCGCCATCGGGTCAAGGTCGGTTGCCAGCACGTCGCCTGCGCCCATCATTGCCGCCGCCATGGCGAGGATGCCGGTACCGGTGCCTACGTCAAACACGGTCATGCCGGGCTTTACCAGCTGCTCGATCAGCGCCACGCACATGCCGGTGGTCTCGTGGGTGCCGCTGCCGAAGGCCATGCCGGGATCCATAATAATAACCTTGTCGTCCGGCTGCGCCTCGTACTTCTCCCAGGTGGGCTTGATGACGAAATGCTCGCCGAGGCGGAAGGTCTTGTAGCTCTGCTTCCAGTTCTCCGCCCAGTCCTCGTCGTCCACGCTGCCCACATCGAGGGTCAGCTTGCCGCAGTCAAAGCCCATATCCATGCTCTTCATCGCCGTAAGCCGGTCCTTTGCCAGCGCCACGGTGCCGTTGGCCCGGTTGTCTGCGGGGATATAAACGGTGACTTTTACGTCGTCTTCGTACTTTTCCGCCAGCGACGGATCCAGGATGTCCCAGAATCCCACCGGCCGCTGATTGAGGTCGATATCCGCCTTGTCTTCGATCACTGCGCCCTGTATGCCCATGCTGATGAACATGGCGCTGACCGCCTCTGCACCCTCGGTCGTAGTGCGCACGGTCATGCTCAGCCAATCCATAATACTTTTCCTTCCTCCGACTGTTCGGATGTTGTTTTATTTCTTCGCCTTTTGTCCGGCTCTGTCAAAGCCCTTGTCCACTTTCAGCTCTCCCGCTTCGCTGTTTCGGCACATCAGCCGCATCAGCTCGTTTTTATCCAGTCCGGCAGCTTTTGCGCAGGGAGAAGCCATATACTGCATCAGCGCCCGCTTCATGGCTTTCTGTTCCGGCGCATCACCCGTCAGGTTCAGCCCCGAAACCATCAGCCTTCCCTTGCCGACGCTGAATTCCGCCAGCGCCGCATACCGGCCTGCCCGCTTATAGCCCATGCAGACGTCGATGATCGGATCAAACGCCGCATCGATCTCCTTTGCATTGACCGTGCCGTATCTCAATGCGCTGCCGCCGTTCAGCAGCGTCCGGAACTGCCAATCGCACCAGCCCTCCTGCGGAAAACCCTTCAGCGCCGGATGCTCTTTGATGACTGTCGCCACCATGCCCAGCGTTCTGCCCGAGGGCATCGGCTGGAAACCGATCTTCTGCGACGGGAATCCTTCGGTGCCCAGAAGCAGTATGTTTTCGCCCGCCTCCAGCGCCTCTATGTCCTCCGCCTTGAGCCTTTCCGTGACGCGGCAGGTGTTCTGCGCAGCCGTCATATCAAAGCACCAAAGCTTCCATTCGTTCCGAACGGTTCGACTTCCCGCCCGGTACGTCAGCTTCAGTTCGGTCATTTCCTGCCGATCCGGCATCGTCAGCTCAAGCTCGCAGAGCTTTGTCACACTACCGCACGCCGCAGGAGCCGCATCCGTGCTCCCAACCCTGCCGCCGAATTCCCATTCCAGCGTTCCGCAGGGCAGCTCGTTTCCCCCGTAGTGGGAAAGCAGCACCGGAAGCCTGACCGTTTCTCCGCAGGCAAATGTGCACTGTGTGCCGTTGTCGATCAGCAAAATGGTCTCCCCGTTCCACTGCAAAACCGACTTCTTCGTGCAGCCCGGCTTTTCCTCATAGAACTCGTTCAGGATGCCGCACTGATAGCCCGTATGGTGCCAGTGATGATCGATAGCGCCCAGATAGTCGAACCCGGCAGTGTGGCGGCATTTGCGGATGGTCTCGATATTCGCCTTCCGCACCGACGCCTGAAGCAGGCACGAGCTTTTCAGGTACAGTTCCCGATTGCCGATGATCCCTTCCCGGGTCATGTACTCTCTTGCCAGTCGGTACATGTCCGTTCCGATGCGGGTGCCCTCATATCTCTTTTCCAGATCCAAATCTATGTATGAGCCGTAGATGCCCGCCTCGTGACACAGCAGCGGACGTTCATACATCGGATAAACGGCATCCAGCACCCGGCTGTCTCCGTCAGAGGAATCATAGCTCAGATACCCCCAGGAATAGTGGCCGAAAACGTCCGAAAACTGTCTGATTTTTGCCAGTCTTCGCCTGTTTATCCGCAGTTTTTTGCCATTTTTCAGCGTGATGCATTCGGCATCCGATCCCACGTCCGTTTCCTTCCAGCCGTATTCGATGCCCCGCAGCGCCTCCTGCGGATCGAACAACGCCGCCGGAGCCAGCGTGTGTACGACGTCCGCCGACCACTCCAGCACCCTCAGCTTGTCCTCGTCCAGCAGCTCCTCGTTTCCGGCGCACAGGATGCAGCAGCAGGGATGACGGCGGCAAAAGCGCACGAGGTCCTCCCACTCGTCATAGGTATAGTTCACCGGCGCTTCGATCTGCACGAGGAAGCCCGCCTCGTCCATCGCCGTCAGATATTCCTCATTCGGCACGGACGTATGAAAGCGCAGGAAGTTGAACCCCATCTCCTTGAGTATCGAAAGCGGCTTGCGGTAGGCCTCCACGGTGTCCGGCGCCGTACAGGTCAGCGGATAATAGGCATGCTCCGTAGCGCCCCGCAGGAAGATCGGCTTCCCGTTCAGCATAAGGCCCATGCCCTTTCTCCTGAAATTACGGAAGCCGAAGGGCAGTTCCCTTTCGTCGCACAGCACGCCGTTTTTCGTCAGCTTCAGCAGCAGACGGTACAGCTTGGGATTTCTGTCCGACCAGCATTCGATGCCGTCCGCAGAGACGATCTGACGGATATTTACATCTTCGGCGGCGCATTCTCCGGACAAAACGGTCTTTTCTCCGTCGATCAGCGCATACGACAACACGGCGTGCTCCGTGTCGCCTTCGGTCAGGACATCGATCAGGAACGATCGTTCATTCTCGGCAAAGGCAGCGGCATCCTTTGTCCGGCATTCCCCGGTCAAACGCAGCTCAACACCCCGGCTCAGGCCGCCCGTGAAGCCCTTCCAGCCTCTCGTGATGCAGCCCAGATGCCCCTTGGGGTCGTTGTCCACGGCGATCAGAATGACGTTTTTGCCCTTTTT
>JAZLHZ010000133.1:0-15069 GCA_045617085.1 Clostridia bacterium | reverse complement strand
GATGCTGCAATACATGAAGAAGAAGGGCGTGGTGCCCTCGATGCGGCTGGGCATGCCTCTGTACGAGAAGTACGGCGTGACCTACGACAGGGCGGGCTTTGAAGATATTGAGGACATCGTCCGCAAGATCCATGATGCCGGTGGGAAGGCGATACTGGCGCATCCGGGCGTGGTATTCAGGCACTATGATCTGCCGGAGCAGCTGCGGCGCATCGGACTGGCGTTTGAGGCGGGCGTGGACGGCGTGGAGTGCTTTTACCCGACGCACACGCCGGAGCAGATCGAGGAATTCCTGCTGCTGTGCCGGGAGAAGAACGGACTTGTCACCTCGGGCAGCGACTATCACGGGGTATTCGGCAGGACGCAGCTTGGCGAGCCGTATACCGACGAGACGGATATCCGGCTTGAATATTGAAAAATGTATGAAAAATGGAGCTGCACCTTGCACAAGGTGTGTGTTTATGGTATAATTTGAAAGTAACATTATATTCCGGAGGAAAAGAAAAATGAAAAAGATCATCACCGTATTCCTGTCCGTACTGCTGGCAATGCTGCTGTTAACCGGCTGCGATATGACCGGCGGCGAAACCGAAGATGTGGAACCCCAGGAGACTCCCAAGCCGATGACGGCGGAGATGTACACCGACAGGGAAGCTGTCTATCAGTACTACAAGGCTGTCACCTTTGACGACACGCTGGAGACGCTGACGGAGAAATACGGCGAGCCCAAGATCGAAGAGGACGAGAACGGCAAGACCTATGTCTGGATCATGGAAGACGGCTTCGGCTTCTGCACGGCATTCTTCGACACCGGCAGTCTGCGGGCGAAGGTCATTTACTATGAGGATGTGCGCCAGTTCGGCGATATCTCCGCTGCGGACAGCATCGAGTCCTTCTCTAACCTTTCGGACAGCTACACCTTCGAGATGACCTGCGGCATGCTGGGCGGCAAGCCCATGGAGATCGCCCAGATCGCTCAGGACAGCAGCGCTTCTCCCGAGATCAAGCGCCTGTATGCCTGGGCAAACCACAATCAGGATGTGGTGCAGATTTTGTTCAGCGGCGAGGGCAAGGTGGAATCCGTGACCTATATGCTCGCCAACGACGGAACGAATAAGTAAATTCGGGAGGCGGAAGTATGATTTCACTGGACGGAGCCTGGAAGCTGTATTACCATTTGGAGGACGGCGAGCTGCCCTGCGTGCCTGCAGAGCTAACGGCTGCGGGCTGGGACTGCATCGATGCCACGGTGCCCGGCAATGTGGAGCTGGATCTGTATCGTGCAGGCAAAGAGGATGATCCCTTCTTCGGCGAGAATATCTACAATTTCCGCAAGTATGAATTCTATTCCTGGTGGTTCACGAGGACGTTTGCCGTTCCCGAGGAATACCGGGGCGAAAAGTGTGTATTGACCTTTGAGGGTCTTGACACCTATGCCAGGGTGTTCGTCAATGACATTCCGGTGGGCGAGAGCGCCAATATGCTGATCGCCCACAGCTTTGACGTGACGAAGGCACTGAACTACGGCGGAGAGAACACGATTTTTGTGGACATCTCCTCCGCCATCAATAAGGTGCGGGACAAGGACAGCGCCATCATCGCCGAGGGCGAGACCAACGAGTATACGCTGCTCCGCAAGCCATCCTCGTCCTTCGGCTGGGACATCATGGGCCGTTTCCTCTCCGCAGGCATGTGGCGGAGCGTGCATATCGACACCGTGAAGAAGGACCGCCTGACGCAGGTGTATATTGCGCCTTCGCAGCTGAACGCCGACGGCAGCGTGCTGGTGGACTGGCGGGTGCATTTCACCTCCGCCGACCTGACGCTTTCCGATCTGAAGGTGCGGATCAGCGGCAAGTGCGGTGATTCCGAATTTGTGAGCGAAAAGACGGCGCTGTTCACCAGCATCAACATGAGCACTACCGTCAAAAACGCCAGACTCTGGTGGCCGGCGGGCTATGGCGAGCAGAACCTGTACGATGTGAAGACCGAGCTGATCTATAAAGGCGAGGTCGTGGACGTGCGCTCCGAGCGGATCGGCCTTAGGCTGTTCCGCATCGAGCATGTTTTGAAGCCCGGCGACGAGGGCGAGTTCAAGATCTTCTGCAACAACGTGCCGATACTTGCCAAGGGCAGCAACTGGGTGCCGATGGACGCCCTGCACAGCCGGGATGCCGGAAGGTATCAGGCGGCGCTGGATCTGTTTAAGGACTGCGGCTGCAACATCGTGCGGTGCTGGGGCGGCAATGTGTACGAGGATCACCGCTTCTTCGACCTGTGCGACGAATACGGAATCATGGTGTGGCAGGACTTCGGCATGGCCTGTGCCACCTATGAATATACCGAGGAATTCAAGAAGATCATTGAGGAGGAAGCCACCTTCGTGGTGCGCAAGCTTCGCAATCACGCTTCCATCCTGCTGTGGGCAGGCGACAACGAGTGCGACGAGAAGCTGGTGGGCTGGGCAGGCGCCACGCCGACGTATTCCAACCGCCACAACGAGCTGACGAGAGAGCTGCTGCCGCACGTGATCCGCATGAACGACCCCTATCGGGTGTTCCTGCCGTCATCTCCGTATATTCCCGAGGGCATTGCCCGGTACGATGTGCCCGAGCAGCACAACTGGGGTGCAAGAGCCTATTTCAAGGACGATTTCTACAAGCATTCCTCTGCACACTTTATCAGTGAGTGCGGCTATCACGGCTGCCCGGCGGTATCTTCGCTGAAGAAGTACATCCCGGAGGACAAGCTTATCCCGTGGCTTAACAACAGCGTGTGGGATACCCACAACACCGACTATCTGCTGAAGGAGCCCAGAGGCTATAACCGCATTCAGCTGATGCACGATCAGGTGCGCATTTTCTTCGGTGAGGAGCCGACGGATCTGCTGCGGTTCAGCCACCTTTCTCAGATCGTGCAGGCGGAGGCGAAGAAGTTCTTTGTCGAGCGCACGAGGCTGAAAAAGTGGCGCCGGACCGGCATCATCTGGTGGAACATGATCGACGGCTGGCCCCAGATATCCGACGCCGTGGTGGATTATTACTACGCAAAGAAGCTGGCGTACAACTATATCAAGCGTATTCAGAAGCCCGTCTGTCTGATGATGGACGAGCTCAGGGACTGGGATCACGAGGTGGTGCTGGGCAACGACAGCCGCACGGACTGCGTCGTCAAGTGGCAGGTGCTCGACGGAGATACCGATGAGGTACTGCTGAGCGGCGAGACCCTGTCCCGGGCCAACGAGAATATCAAGGTCGGCGCCATTCGCGAGATGAGCGGCGAACAGAAGCTGTACATTCTGAAGTGGAGCATCGACGGTAAAGAGTATGCCAACCATTATCTCAGCGGATTCCCGCACTTCGACGGCGACAAGGTGCTGGGCTATGTCGAAAAGATCATGGCACTGCCGGAAAGCTTCACCTGGGAGGATTGATGCGGTATGACCGATTTGAAGAATACGGAGTTTGAAAAGGTATGTCAGGCGGTCATCGATTGCTATAAGAACGGCGGCAAGCTGCTGATCTGCGGCAACGGCGGTTCGTCCAGCGACAGCGCACATATCGTGGGCGAGCTGGTCAAGGGCTTCTGCAAGAAGAGGCCGCTGCCGAAGGAGCTGCAGGAGACCATCGGCACCGACAGGCTTCAGATGGGTCTGCCGGCGATCGACCTCACCGCCAACTGTGCGCTGATCTCCGCCGTCAACAACGATCTGGGCGGCGAGTATGTCTATGCCCAGCAGGTGATGGCTTACGGAAAAAAAGGAGATGTGCTGATCGGTATTTCCACCAGCGGCAACTCGAAGAACGTATCGTGGGCGGTCAGGACGGCGAAGGCGCTGGGACTGACCACCATAGGCATGACCGGCTGCGGCGGCGGAAAGCTGAAGGAGCTGTGTGATCTGATGCTGATGAGCGATGAAAAGGAGACGTACCTTGTGCAGGAGGATCACCTGATGTTCTATCACAGGCTGTGTCTGTGGGTCGAGGAAGCGTTTTTTGCGGAATAAACGGATATGAAGCGGAATAAGAACGGAAAGAACAGGAGCATGGGCTGGCTGATGGGCGGTCTGCTGGTGCTGGTATCGGCAGGCGCAGGCTTTTTCATCGGCTATGTCAGCGGCAAAGCGGGAGGCGGCTCGATTATAGGGCTGCTGTGGGAGTTCTTGCTGTTGTATGCGGCGTTGTATGCCCAGCTGATCCTGCATGAGGCAGGACATTTGGTCTGCGGTTTGATGACGGGCTACCGATTCCTGTCCTTCCGTATCGGTTCGGTCATGCTGGTAAAATATGCGGACGGCCGAAAGATCAAACGCATGTCGCTGCCCGGCACCGGCGGTCAATGCCTGATGATCCCGCCGGAGTGTACAGATTACGGGACATTTCCGTTCCGCCTGTACAACCGGGGCGGCTGGCTGATGAACCTGCTGATCGCTGCTCTGGCAGCGGGAACGTATATCCTGACGAAGAGCTTTTTCTGCCTGATGCTGGCGATGACGGGCGTGATCATTGCCGCCACCAACGGTATTCCGATAAAGACGAATACCATCACCAATGACGGCTATAATACCCGAAATCTGATCTGTTCGGTGACGGCGAGAAAAGCCTTTGCAGATCAGCTGCGTATCAATGCCGCATCATATGAAGGCGTGCGGATGAAGAATATGCCGCCGGATTGGTTCGAACTGCCGGACGATGCCGAAGCTGACAATCAAATGATCGTTGCCCTGCGGGTATTCGAGGAGAACCGCCGGATGGATGCGCACGATTTTGACGGAGCTGCAGCGCTGGCAAAGGAACTGCTCAGAGACAGCGCCGTGACGGCTTTGTATGCTGTCATGCTGAAGCTGGACATCCTGTATATCGACATCCTGAAAAACGGCGGAAATGCCGATACGCATGTGCTGTCGGATAAGAGTGTCAAAAGCATGATGAGGGCGATGAAGGGCTTCCCGAATATCATCCGCACCTCGTATGCTGCTGCTTTCGCCGACGGAGACGAACAGGGCATGCGGGATGCCGAAAAGCGGATGCAGGCGTGTGAAAGGGTATATCCCGCACCGGCGGACATCGCCTCCGAAAGGGAGCTCATCGGCTTGCTGCAAAGGGGAGAATAAAAATGGATATTTCAAAACTGGAGCATTGGCATTTTGACCTGAATGAGGCATCGGCCAATGCCCTTTTGCAATTGGTACTGGAAGGGAAAAAGAGAGCAACTTCCAGCAGTCTGCGGGGATATCAGGTAGAAAATGAGCCGCTGCCGAAGGTCGGGGACATGAGCGTGATCACCGATTGGGACGGCAATGACGGCTGCGTCATCCGTACAACGAGCGTGGAAATCTATCGCTTCGGCGACATGACCTTCGACATCGTGAAGGAAGAAGGCGAGGACGAATGCCTCGAAACCTGGAGAGAGAAGCATATCCGGTTCTTTACCGAGGAAGGGAAAGAAGTCGGGTATACGTTTGATGAAGACATGCCGGTGGTGTTTGAACGGTTTGAGATCGTTCAATAATTAGCAATTAGCAATGTGCAATTAGCAATTGGGCGGCGAAGCCGCCAAAAGTGATACCCCAGCTCACTGGGGAAGGTGTCGCCGTCAGGCGACGGATAGGGTATAATATATATTGGTAATGGTGCTATTGCCATTTGCGTTACTTATCCAGCCCTATCCACCGGCTTCGCCGGTCCCCCTTCCCCACTGATGTGGGGAAGGACTACTAAGATAATAACAGGAGGAAACGATTATGAAGATCACAGCGGATTTCACCAAACTGACAGGAAATAAGATCAAGCCCCTGCACGGCGTGGGACAGGCGCCGCTGCACGGCACCAGCAAGCAGTTTTTTCACTATCTGACGGAGGCAGGCATTCCCTACTCCCGTCTGCATGACGTGGGCGGCTACCTCGGCGGTGGACGGTTCGTGGATATTCCCAACATTTTCCGGGATTTTGATGCGGATGTGAATGATCCGGCGTCCTATGATTTCGTGTTTACCGACTGGCTGATCTCCACACTGGAGGAGTTCGGCGTGGAGCCCTTTTATCGTCTCGGCGTGACGATTGAGAACGACTACCGTATGAAGCGCTACCGCATCGATCCGCCGAAGGATCCGCTGAAATGGGCACAGATCTGCGAGCACATCATCCGCCACTATAACGAGGGCTGGGCCAACGGTTTCCATTACGGTATCAAATACTGGGAGATCTGGAACGAGCCGGAGGGCGAAAAGACGCTGCATGGCGGCGCCTGCTTCCTGGGCACACAGGAGGAGTACTTCCGTCTGTACGAAGTGACGGCGAACCATCTGAAGAAGTGCTTCGGCGACAGCATCATGGTCGGCGGCTATGCCTCCGTGGGCTTCGGTGCTTACGAGCAGGACAAGGACCTCTGCGGCATCCGTCCTGCCGTGTACGAGACACATGCACAGCACTGGATCGATTTTGCCCATGATTTCTTCCAGTATATCGGCAGCGAGGAGCACAAGGCACCCATCGACTTCTTCTCCTGGCACAGCTACGGCCAGCCGCTGGACCTGCCCAAGTATGTGCGCCATGCCAGAAAGATCATGAACAAATACGGCTTCGGTGATGTGCCGGACATTCTGGACGAGTGGAACCCTGCCATCGGCAATATCATCCGCTCCCAGCCCGTGGCGGCGGCAAGGATCACTGCGGCGATGCTGCTGATGCAGAAGGAGACAACGTCGCTGATGACCTATTACGACGCCCGCATCGGTACCTCGATCTACGGCGGTCTGTTCAACCCCGACACCTGGGCCCCGTATAAGGCATATTATTCCTTTATGGGCTTTAATGAGCTGTACAAGCTGAAGAACGAGGTGTTTACGGCATCCGACGACGAGAACATCTGCGTCGGCGCTGCGGCGGACGGAAGGAAGAAGACGCTGGTCATCTCCAATATCTCGGACAAGGCGGTCGAGTGTGAGCTGGAGCTCAGCGGCACAGAGAACACCGAGAACGAGATCATCCGCATTGACGATGTATATACGTATACCCTCTGCGGACAGAAGATCAAAGACAACAAGATCATCATGCCTCCCTACGGCGTGGCAGTGATACGGTTTCGTGAGGACTGAAAAATGAAGAACGGAACATGCTGGACGGATGACAGAGGAAACCTCATCCAGGCGCACGGCGGCTGCATCCGAAATTTCGGCGGCAAATGGTACTGGTACGGCGAGAACAAGGATGCGCCAAACTGCGTGAAACCCGACGGGACGCCAACTGGCAGAGTGGATGTCATCGGCATCTCCTGCTATTCCAGTGATGATTTGCACAGTTGGCACTATGAGGGACTGGCGCTGAAGGGCGAAAAGACGGGATATCTGGCTCCCGAAAACGTGTGTGAGCGGCCGAAGGTCCTTTACAGCAAAAAGACCGGAAAGTACGTGATGTGGTTCCACTGCGACCGGAGCGACTATACGCTGGCCGGGGCAGGCTGCGCTGTGGCGATCAGGCCGGAAGGCCCGTTCACGTTCCTCGGCGTGCAGATCCCCAACCGCAGAGACTGCCGGGATATGACGATATTCGAGGATCCCGCGGACGGCAGAGCGTTCCTTGTTCACAGCGGCGACTGGAACAAGACCCTGTATCTTTCCGAATTCGATGACGAGCGCACCGGCTTTACCGGGAACTGTGTAGCGCTGCTGCCGGAGCAGGAGAGAGAAGCTCCCGCCGTATGGAAGGATAAGGATACCTATTACATATTTACCTCCGGCTGTACCGGCTGGGACCCGAATCCGGCGCTGTATGCAAAATCGAACCGGTTGGAAACGGTGTTCCGCCTGATCGACAATCCCTGCGAGGGTGAAGGAAGACGCACCACGTATGACGGCCAGTGCGCCTGTATGTTCGAGGATGGTATGCAGGTCTATCTCCTGCTGGATCACTGGCAGCGGTATGATCTGCGCTGTTCCGGCTACAGCATACTGCCGGTGAAATTTGAAAACGGCGCCATGAGCGTGGAATGGAAAGACGAATTCTGAAATAGGTAATTGTGAAAAACAGATATTAAAATGGCAATCATGTAAAGTATGTGTAATTGTCGTGATTATTTAATCTGTATGTGGTATAATCAGGATATGATTATTTGGGGAAAGAGGCGACTGTTTTGAATCTGAAAAAACTGTATGCGTCGGAGTATATGGTAAAAAAGGACCGGATCATCGGCGAGATTCCCTCCAGCAGGCGGGCATACGGCGATATCATGAATATGGCGATCCCGTCCATTGCGGAATACGTGCTTTCCAGCCTGATCAGCTCGGTGGATACGATGATGGTCAGCACGCTGGGCACGACGGCGGTGGCGGCTGTCGGTCTGGTCGGTCAGCCGAGAATGCTGATCCTGTGCTTCTTCTTTGCCATCAACGTCGGTATCACGGCGATCGTTGCAAGGCGCAAGGGTGAGGAGCGGCAGGAGGATGCCAACCGCACACTGCGCAACTCCATCCTGCTTGTGCTGGCACTGTGTGCAGTGCTGATGGTGATCTCGCTGCCGTTGGCTTATCCGCTGATGCGGCTGGCCGGTGCGGAAGCGGATACCATTGACGATGCGGTCATCTATTTCAAAATACTTACCTACTTCACTCCCTTTAATGCGCTGACCATGGCCATCAACTCGGCACAGCGGGGCAGCGGCAATACCCGCATCACGCTGTACTGTAATCTGGCGGCCAACCTGGTGAACGTGTTCTTCAACTACCTGCTGATCGGCGGCAATCTGGGCTTCCCGAAGATGGGTGTTACCGGTGCGGCATTGGCGACCGGTATCGGTCTGGTGGTCGGCTTCCTGATGGCGTTCGGTGCACTGATCCGGGGCAACATCAAGAATGAGTTCCTTCAGATATCCTTCCGCATTTCGCAGTGGAAGCCGCATATCCCGACGCTGAATGGCGTCATCACCATCGGCAGCAATGCGATGATCGAGCAGGTGGCGAACCGTATTGGTTTCTTCACCTATGCCGCCATCGTAGCTCGTTTGGGCACGAATTCCTTTGCAGCGCATCAGATCTGCATGCAGTTTTTGAATCTGTCCTTCAACTTCGCCACCGGTGTCGGCGTGGCGGGTACTTCGCTGATCGGTCAGATGCTGGGCAGGAAACGTCCGGACCTCTCCGAAATGTACGGCAACTGTACCCAGCGCATCGCACTTTTGATGTCGGCGGGTCTGGCGCTGTGTATGATCCTGTTCCGGGAGCCGCTGGTCAACCTGTTCATTCATGACGTGGATGCCAATGCGCCGGAGGTGCGTATGATCTCCATGCAGGTCATGCTGGTCGTGGCATTGATCCAGCCGTTCCAGATGAGCTCGGTCATTTATGCCGGCTGTCTGCGCGGCGCAGGAGACAACAAGTATGTGGCGTTGGTCATGACTATCTGCGTGGCATGTATGCGGCCTGTTCTGGCTTTGGCTGCGGTATATGTATTCCATTTTGGTATCATCGGCGCATGGATGTCTTCTCTGATCGATATGATCGTAAGACTGGCGCTGACGGCAAGACGTTTCAACAGCGACAAGTGGCAAAAGATAAGAGTATAAAACGATGTTTACGGTAGAAACCAGAGATTTGGGTTCCTATGACGTTGCCGTCTGCGGCGGCGGCGTGGCAGGCTTTTCGGCGGCGGTGAGCGCTGCGCGAAACGGCGTCCGTGTGATCGTGATCGAGAGCGCCGGATGTCTTGGCGGCACGCTGACCGACGGACGGCTCGGCCATATCATGGATCGGGACAACAAGGGCGGCCTTGTCCGGGAACTGACGGATTTCCTCGATGCACACGGAATGACCTGTGCAAGAAGAGGCAGCCGCATTGACGAAAACGGCAAGCGGATCCCCGGTGCACTGACGGATGTGGAGGGAACGAAGTATTACCTCGACAGTGTCTGTGTGGAAGCCGGAGTAAAGGTACTGTTCTTCAGCCGGGTTTCGGGCGTCGAATGTGAAAACGGCAGCGTCAAACGGCTGCTGATCTCTTCGGAGGCGGGCAACTATACGTTGGCTGCAAAGCTGGTGATCGACGCCACCGGCAACGGAAATGCGGCGGCACTGGCAGGCTGCAGATGGGACTGCGGCGATCCCTTGGACGGACATCCGAGTCCCTCCAGCGTGGGCGCCTGCGTGGTCGGTATGCCGGAAAGCTACAACGGTACCGACAGCTATGAAGAAAAGAGTCGTTATAATGATATGCTGATGGCGCACGGGATCTCGTCCTCGGCGCAGCAGGTGACGGTGGTCAAGCAGCCGTCGCTGAAGACCTGGGGACTGGGTTTCAATTTCCAGTATGACGTGATGCCTGACGACATAACCTCGATCAGCAATGCGATGACCGACGGGCGCAGAGAGTGCTTTGAGATCACCGAGGCGCATAAACGGATACCGGGCTATGAGCAGCTTTATACCGTGGCGACGGATTCGCATCTGGGTATCCGGGAAGGCCGCAGGATCTACGGCATATATCGGCTGACGGATGACGACATTATCGCAGGCCGCCGATTTGAAGACGGCATCTGCCTCGTGACGGCGCTGGTGGACGTACACAAGCTGAAGAGCGACGACGTATTGGAATATGAGCGGGGCGTACATTCCAAGCCATATCATATCCCGTACCGCTGTTTGATTCCGAAGGGCGTAAGCAACATGCTGCTGGCGGGACGCTGTATTTCGGGCGACTTCTATCCGCACGCCTCCTACCGCATGGTCGGCAATATGATGGCGGTGGGCGAGGCGGCAGGCTATGCCGCAGTGCTGTGCATCAGGGAAAACAAACTGCCCGCCGAACTGGACGGGCGAAGAGTATCGGAGTTTATGAAGACGAGGGGTTATGAGATCTGATTTTCGGAGGAAACATGAAAAAGTATAAGGCACTTCTTTTTGATATGGACGGCACACTGATCGATTCGATGCACCAATGGAGACTGATCTGGAAGGAATATGTGGAGGAGAATCATATCGAAAAGCCGGAACTGCTGAAGGAACAGAATTTGTTCGTGGCGAGCCGGGCTGCCAAAATTCTGTCGGAAGCGTACGGAAAGAGCGAAGACTATTACTATGAGGGTATGATGCAGGTGCTGCTGCGCCATTACAAGACGGATATTCCGGTCAAGCCGAATATCTATGAGGCGCTGACATACCTCAAAAAGCAGGGATATATCCTGTGTGTGGCAACGGCTACCCACAAGCCGTATGCGCTGCCGGTACTGGAAAGGCTGCATCTGAACGAGTATTTTGAATATGTGACCGAAACGAAGGAGCTGGACGCACATAAGAGCGAGACCGAGTTCTTTACGAGGGTGGCTCAGCGGTTGGGTGTACCGGTGGAGGATTGCGTGATGTTTGAGGATGCACTGTACTCCATCCGCACGGCGAAGAAGACGGGCATGGCGGTTTGCGCCAAGTCCGACGAGATCGCCGACATGCAGGGCGACAAGCCGGAGATCCTGCGGCTTTCGGACTGGTACATTAACGACTGGAATGAGGTCAAAAGCATATTCTGACAGGAGTGAAGAAAGATGTATAATTCCTATTCTCTTACCGGTATAGCCGGTGCACTGGCGGCTGCGATGGATATTGAGGCGCCCAAGTGCTCCGAAACCGCCAATCCCCAGCTGATCGAGCTGGTCAAACGGGGCACAAAGAGCGGTCATGCCGACAGGCTGGTCATGTACAATCCCGATGCAGTTGCCATGTGGCTGTATCAGAAGTATACCGATCTGTTTAATGATGTGGTGAAGCATACACAGCTGGCCTTGCCGCTCATCACCGTGATGCCCTCCGTGACGCCGGTGTGCTTCGGCACGATGTATACCGGTGCCCAGCCCAAGGTGCACGGCATCACGAAATATGCAAAGCCCGTAATTAAGATCGACACGCTGTTCGATGCGGCGATCCGTGCCGGAAAGAAGTGCGCCATCGTTGCCGACAACGAGTGCTCCATGGGCAAGATCTTCCTCGAAAGAAACATGGACTATTTCTATATCGACGATGTGAACGCCCTCAATGATAAGGCTATTGAGCTGATCGAAAAGGACGAGTATGACATCATCTGCATCTATAACGGCAACTATGACAGCGCCATGCACGGCTATGGCCCCGAGGCAGAGATTCCGATGCAGATGCTGAAGGACAATATCGCTGCCTTTGACCGCATAGCCTGCACCATCGAAAAGAACTGGAAGAACCATGACACATTGCTGGGCTTTGCGATGGATCACGGCTGCCACGAGATCGACGGAAGCCACGGCTCTCACGGACTGGATATGGAGGAGGACATCAACATTCTCCATCATTACGCAGTTATTCCCAAGCAGGCATGAACAAAAAGACTGTCAAACGGTTTCTTGCGGGCGTGATGCTGGGGATCGGAGGCATACTCCCGGGACTAAGCGGCAGCGCACTGGCGGTGGTGTTCGGCATCTATGAGGAGCTGCTCAACACGATAGCCACGCTGTTCAGGAATTTCCGAAAGAAAATACGGTTTCTGCTGCCCATCGGTATCGGTGCATTTGTCGGGTTCTACGGCATCTCGCTGCTGCTGAGCAGCGCCTTTGCAAGATTTGAAACGGAGCTGCTGTTCCTGTTCTGCGGCCTGATGGCGGGTTCCATGCCGTCGCTGCTGCGGCAGGCGAGGGCTTCTGTAGGAAAGTGGAGTCCGAAATACTATATCGCCGCTGTCCTCGGATTGTGTGTGAGCATGCTGCTGTTCCTCGTTTCGGGACAGGAAGGCACAGCGGTGCAGGAAGGAATTACGGATCCGGCCTGCATGGCGGCGGGAGCTATATTGACTGCCGGAACGCTGCTGCCGGGAATGAGCACGTCCTTTATTCTGATACGGCTGGGCTGGTATGAACCGCTGATGAGTGCGGTTGCCTCGGTGCAGATTGTGCCGTTGTTGTGGTGCGCCGCCGGGTGTATCGCCTGCGGACTGACGCTGCTGTGGGGAATCCGATGGCTGATCCGGAGGTTCCCCGGCTGGGTCTATCATGCAGTTGCCGGTGTGGTCTTCGGTACGGCGCTCACGTCGCTGCCCTTTGCCGAGATCAGTATCCTCAATATCATCGTTTTTGCTGTCGGTATCGGGCTGTCCGTGCTGACGATCAAGATCGGAAAAGAATAAGAAACAGTCCTTCTCGGAAAGTCGAGGAGGACTGTTTCTTAAGTTCCTTTCCTGTTCACAGGGAAGGGGAAATCGCCATAGGTGATGGGTAGGACTGATTAAGTTATGTAGTTGGTGAAAACACCACTATCAATACATAGTATGCCCTATCCGCCTCGCTTTTGCTCGGCACCTTCCCCACTGAGGTGGGGAAGGACTACAATGAATTGCTAATTGCACATTGCTAATTGCTAATTACTTGACAAGGCTTTCGGCGTTCTTGTGATAGATCATTTCTTTGACTTCGGCAGACAACGGCAGTTTTTCCAGCAGGGCGGCGAGGTCGCTGTCGAAATAGTCTCTTGCGAAGCAGAACCTGTCGGGATGGGCGTTGATGAGCCTTACGGTGTAGTCGAGGTCCCGGGTGAGGGCGTTCCGGGCTGAGCCTGCCGAGCAGTCGCAATAGAGGTTGGGATACTTGTCCAGCAGCTGTTCGATCCTGCCGCCGGGGATCACGGGGCCCTTGGGATAGGCCTGCGTGGCACCGAGGTCGTCGTTGGAAATGTGGCACCAGAAGCCCGGCGCATGGCCGAGGAAGTTGGTGTCGGGGCAGAGCTTCAGCACCCGTTCCAGCGTGTCGATGTCGCCGCCGTACCACCAGTGGCGGCGGGGAAATTCGGCGCCGGTGCGCTGGGCGGAGGCGTTGTCAAAGTGCAGCACCACCGGCAGACCGTTCTCGCCGCAGAAGCGGAACAGGTCGATGGCGTCCGGATTGTCGTACATCATGCGCAGCTTGACTTCGCCGCATACCTTGACGCCGTAGACGGCCATGGCACAGCGCAGCTTCTGGACGGCATCGGGCAGTCTGGGGTCGGGCGCATAGCCGAGGATGAAGCGGTCCGGTGCTGCCTCGGCATATTTCAGGCAAGAGGTGAAGGGCACGGGATAATTGCACTCGATGGGCCCGGCAAAGGCGTAGATCGTGTTGGGGTCATATTCGTCCTTGGGCGCCTCCCACGACAGGATCCATGTCTTGTCGATGTGGTTGGCATCCATGTTTTCCAGCATCTTTTTGACATCGTGGCCGTGATAGCCGGGATGGTTGTGGGTATCGATGATCATATAGGAAGACTCCTTTCGGAATTAGTGAGGAGTTTGGAGTGAGGCGCTATGCCGCTGAAGTTCTGCGAAGCAGAAATCAACTGCCGCAGGAAAATCAACTATCAGCAACCACTGCCGATACATATCAAGCCCTATCCGGCTGCGCCGCCTTTATTTGTTTTCAAAGCCGTACCAGCGGCCTGCAGCATCGTCATTGCTGCCTTCCAGCAGCAGCTCGTGGTTATTGACGACCTTGATGAACGCATCGGCATAACGGTCGATCCATTCCTTGTCAAAGTGCTTGAACCAGGGAATGGAGAAGCAGAGAATATCCTCGGAGGGCTTGCACATTTCATCGTCGAGGCGGATATCCCGGTCAGTATGGGCGATACGGGAGGGCTTGCCGTCATTGAAGAGGTCGAGGGTCTTGAAATAGTCGTGGGTATGCAGGCAGAAGTTGCCGCCTGCCCAGCAGCCGAAGCCGGTTTCCGCCCGGATGGCCTCGCAGAAGCGGGTCACCGGCAGACCGTGCAGCTCGGACTGTTTATAAATGCCGTGGGGACAGTACCAGCCCGCCATGTTGGAGCCGGTGCTCTCGTCGACACGTATTGCACGGATACCCGGCACACCTTCCAGACGATCCCAGAAGTAGTTCATGGCCTTGCGGATCTCCTCGCAGCGGGCGTCGTAATACTTCAGCTGGTTCCTGGCCAGCGCAGAGCAGATCTGGTTGGCTCTGCCCTTGACGCCGCCGAGGGCGATGTGGTAATAGCTCTTCAGGTCGTCGCATTCCCTGATATAGTTCTTGTTGTTGCGCTCGTAATGGGCAAACGCCATGGCCCGCTCGTAATACCTGCGC
>JAZLHZ010000132.1:0-1932 GCA_045617085.1 Clostridia bacterium | reverse complement strand
CCCTGCTACGACAGAGCGCTGTGGTACGGCATGGGCCCGCAGGAGAACTATCCCGACATGCAGCTTGCTGCAAAACTCGGTCAGTACTTCTCCACCGTGGACGACCTGCATGAGCCCTATGTCCGTCCGCAGGAGAACGGCTCCAGAGGCGGCGTGCGTGCACTGGCCGTCACCGATATCCTGGGTCTGGGCATCATGGCGATCGCCGAGGAGACCTATGAGGACAACGGATTCAGCTTCAGCGCCCATCCGTATACACCTCAGACCCTCGACAAGGCCGAGCATACGCCCGAACTCACCTGCGAGGATAAGACCGTCATCACCCTCGACTGGCGCATGGGCGGCATCGGCTCCAACAGCTGCGGCCCCATCCCGCTGGAAAAGTACCAGCTGCACCTCAACGAGAAGGCAAGCTTCACCCTCGTCCTGCGTCCCTACAACCGTCAGGCGAGCGAGCTGATCGCCTCCGCACGTCAGCTTCCCCATAAATAATAGCATCTGAAAAATCCTTGGCAAACCTGATTTGCCAAGGATTTTTTCTTATTCCTCCAAAAGCCAGTCGATGATATTGACGGACTTGATGCCGTCCATTTCATCGGTTTCTCCGCTGTCCATTGTCAGTACGATCTTCTCGTAATTATCCCGGATCTTCAATAACGGCGCAAGCTCCCGGAAACGCACATCCTCGCTGCGCATCGATTCGGTGACCTGAACGTACAGCCTCGTCTGCGTATCAGTCGCTATGAAATTCACCTCCGACTGATCCACCTTACCGATAGCCACATCATAGCCACGCCGCAGCAGTTCCAGATACACTACATTCTCCAGTACATGCCCCGTATCCCGTCTGCGGAAGCCCAAAAGATAGTTTCTCAGCCCCACATCGGCAATATAGTACTTGCCCAGAGTCCGTAAATATTCCTTCCCCTTGATGTCAAACCGCTTGATCTCATAGAAGAAGTAGGTTTCCAACAGAGAATTGACGTATGCCTGCACTGTATGGACGCTCGGCTTCCCCTTTTCCCTGCGCTCCTGCAGTAGTCCTTCATCGGTCAACGTGTTGCCGATGGTGTTCAGCGACACGGAACTTCCGATATTATCCGCAAGAAACAGCACGATTTTTCGCAGCAGCACGGAATCCGTCAGTTGCCTGATACCTCTTCGCTTTTCCCTCTCCAGTATATCTCTCAATACCACAGTCGAATACAGGCCGTCCAGCAGCATCAGCGCATTTTCCTGATCCAATCCCACATCCGCAATGCCGGGCATACCGCCGAACTTCAGATATGCCTCGAACACCTCACTGAGTTCATACTGCTCGCCGTTTTTATCCACTGCTTTTTTCCGCAGTGTACCCAAAGTGCTCCTGCTTTCCCGCACTTCAAAATCATAAAAGTACAGAAACTCCGAAAAGGAGAGGGGAAGCATCTTGATCTCTACGCATCTGCCGGACAGATAGGTGGAATATTCCGAAGAAAGCAAATATGAATTCGAGCCGGTGATATAAATGTCGCAGTCCAGATCCACACGGAAAGCGTTGACGGCTTCTTCCCATGCGTTGACCCTTTGCAGCTCGTCAAAGAACAGATACATCGTTTTCCCGGGGATCGCTCTTCCCTTGACATACGCATACAGTTCGTCACTCGTCATGTGAACAAAATCGTGAGACTCGAAATTTATCTCGATAATGCACTCGTCCGGAACGCCGTCTTCCCGAAGGTATGCCGCCATCAGCTTCATCAGGCTTGATTTCCCGCAGCGCCGTATGCCGGTGATCACCTTGACCGGCTCTTTATCCCGAAAGGCGATCAGCTTTTTCAGGTATAAATCTCTCTCAAATTGCAATAGCAAGTTGCAATAGTTCACGAAAGATTCACGGATAGAACGGATTTTCCTTTGAGGGAGGAGCGAAGCGACGAGCGAAAAGGAAAA
>JAZLHZ010000131.1:0-5462 GCA_045617085.1 Clostridia bacterium | reverse complement strand
ATCCCCATGCATGGTCGGGCTTGCCAGCCAGACCTTCTTATCAAAAGGCTTGATGTCGATTCCTTTGAACATAACTACCTCTCTATTCTTAATTCCCATCATACAGCAAAAAGACGAAGATGCAATCTCTGTACAAACCGTATTCCGTTTTTTACAGCATTACCATATTCGTCTGCCCGGTCATGAATCTCATTTTGTTACATCTACGCAGATTCAGCCATATCGTGATAATTATACCATAGATACTTCCGACTGTCAACCGTTAACCCCAACAAAATGCTCAATGTACTGTTAAATAAAACAGTTCTGTTGTCAAAAATTGTTCTCAAAAGGAATATACACATACCGTTTCCCTCGGTCATGCTTTCACCATATTTCAAACAAACACGCCCCGAAGGGCGCTTTTGTTTGCATGGCTATTCTCACTTCCCGATTTCAAAGGTATAGCGGTCTCCCCAGTGGCGTCTCAGGGTGATCTCCGCTGCCGGATTGGTGTTGTCAAACACGATAGACCATTGGGTATTGCTTGTCAGGTCCACCGGGTTGGGGTCCTGCGCTGCCGCCATCAGGGCATCCCAGGCAACGCTGCGGTCTACTGCACCCTGATTGGCTTCCAGCACGTCCAGCATAGCAGTATACCGCTCTTTGCCTTTTCCGTAGATGCCGTTCTCCTGATTCGGCTCTACTTTGTCTGCGTACATGATGTAGAAATTCGTGATAGCATCCGTTGGGGTCACGACCATTTCACGCCCGTCGGATTCACAGTCGAACTCCACGGCAACGCTGTTACCGGATGCGTCGTTGATGATAAAGTGATAGTCCCGTCCGTTCGTGGAGAAAATATCGTACTGCTTTATCAGCTCAAGGGCTTCCTCTGTTGTCGCTGCCCGATCCAGCACCAGACGAATCAAGAGCGATGTCGCCAGCTTCGGTTTGCCCGTATCCTGCATGGTGGGATCGCTCGGCAGCGTCAGCACCGCCACGGAAACACCCTTTTCATTCACGCCGTCAAGCCCGATAAAAGGCGCTGTGAGGCAGGCCATTTTCTTTTTCAGGCTCGAAGTCGCCTGATCGGCACCCACATTGTTCAGTGCGGCAAAGGAAATCGATTTATACCCGTCCTTCGGTTCACAGATCACCATCAGTGCCGAAGTGTCCAGCTTAAAGTCGTAGTTCCTGCCCATAAGGACAGCACCGTCCGTTGTTGTCGTGCGAAACACGCTGCAGCCATAGGACGGAACCTTGATGCTCACCGGCAGCAGCGGCAGGGATTCCCTGATGACTGCATCCACAAAGTCCTGTGTATCCGTATACCCGGAATTGACAATGTCATCGAGAGAATAATCATACTTCACCGTCATGGCGTAGAGGTCATAGCCATCCTCGTAATCGGTGATCTTCTCAAGTGTCGCCAAAGTCCGGAATCTTGTGAAATAGTATGCCCCGAAGGCGATACAGGCAAGCAGGATCACTGCAAGCAGGCCGAACAGGATTCTAATGATCGCTTTCATTTTAGTTGTTCCTCCCTGTAAGATTTTCATTTTCTGTGGAAATATCCGAACCCTGTTTTCTCATTCCCATTCCGTACGGATGGTAAACGTCTCCGGAATCGCAAATATCTCCTTTTTCAGAAATACCGGATAAAAATACTCGTCCTTCAGCCATTCAAACGGCAGCCACTCAAAAACATGGGTCCTCTTCCCTTCTTTCGATATAAATCGCTCTCCTCTTGTCAACAGATCCGTGTTCGATATATCCATCAGGAAGTAGATGCACAGCTCATGGTAGTTCAGATGGTCCACATCCTCTGTAAAGAACGCCTGATTCAGCCACAACGGGCGAACGATTTCCGGGCTGATGCCCATTTCTTCCCTGACCTCCCGCACCACTGCCTGTTCCGCCGTCTCTCCCATTGTCACTCTGCCGCCCGGAAGGTAGAAATACGGGGACCGATCGTCATGCATGGCCAATATCTTATTGTCATTCAACATCATTGCACAGACCCGATAGTTGAACTTCTGATTTCCGCAAATGAATGATATATCCAATTCTTACTCCTCCGTCTGTTTTCTTCCGTTCTTATTATATCAGAAAATCAAATTCATTACAAGCATACTTTTGTAATTTTTCCATCCATTACACATTCAACATGAAAAGCGGTCTTGTCCCGATGGATTCGGGAACAAGACCGCTTATTCAACCGGTTTTCCGGGTTACTTGGCCGTACAGTAGTCTATGACACGATTCATGACAGTCTTGTAATATACCTCGCCTCTGGTGGAATAATCCTCGGGATAGAACATCCCGACGATGGCATCATGCGCCTTGAGATAGCTGTCAAAGGTCATGCGATCTGCGGCGATGATGCCGCGTGCATCCGCCTCGGCATCACGGTAGCGCATGTTGGTGTCGTTGTTCAGTTCGCCGATCCACATATTGACAGCGCAGTCCCAGACATCATCGTACTTGCCATTGCTTTCGGTGAGCATCTGATCGATCATCTGCTGAATGGCAGCATGCTCCTCACAGAGCTTCTCGGCATAGCGGACATCGCTGCCTTCCTTTGCCAGAATTGTGCGTTCACAGATGGCTGCGGGCTCGGTATCGGCCAGCAGGGCATGCTCATGGAGCAGACTGTCTGCACGGGCTTCGGGAGCCGTATGCACCTCACAGCAGAAATCGTGGCACTTGTTCATCAGCGCCTCGGCTACCTTTTCCTCAACGACGGCGGGCTGATCGGCATAGATGAGCTCGAGGGATGCCTTCCAGACGTTCAGCTGCGCATAGAACATGGCCTTGTCGTTGATGACGGCAGTCAGGGATGCGACGTTGGCAGCGGCATCGAAGCAGATGTCATAGATCTTGTCGATCTCCTCGGACCAGATCTCCTGTGCCTGTTTCCAGGCTTCTGCCTTCTCGGCATCGGTCTTGGCAGCGCTTACAAGGGCTGCGACCTTATCCTCTGCAGGCTGATGGATGGTACAGGTATGCAGCGTGTAATCCGCCTCCGCATTGCCCTTGGCATCCAGAATGCGCATACAGGGAATATACTCACCTTCGTCACCGCCGAGCATGATCTCCTTATCGAACTTCTTCTCCTCATCGATGATGGTATCGGGATTGCCGTCGGTATCACTGATGACAGGACCGGCAATGCGGAAATCGGTATAGCTGCCCATGTAGTAGATGGCGGTGGCGTAATTGACCACATAGCCTCTGGCCACATCCGCATCGGTCACGGTATACTCAAAGGTATAGCTGCGGACAGAACCCGGATAGAAAAGCTCAATGGCCGCCATTTCGGAGCCGATGGGCTCCTTCAGGGTATCGTAGATCAGTACCTCGTCCATGGCAGTCTCGCCCACGTTCTTCACGGTGATGACGTAGCGGATGACCTCATCCTTCTGATAGAAGGCGCCGTTGGCGGGCTTGCTGATCTCTGTCTTGGTGATCTCAAGATCCGTGATCACTCCGAAGGGATCCTTGCTGCCGGTTTTGGAGGAAGTGTCGTCATCATCCTTCGTGGTCTTCTCAATGCCGGTATTGACAGATACGTCATTGCTGATGGCAAGATGCTTATGACCCTCATGATCCGTACCGACAGCTGCGGCGGTATTGGTGATATAGCCCATTTGCGCATCCAGTCCGGTCACAAAATACGTATACTCGAAGTACTGGGAATCATTGGGATCGAGTATCGGGAGCGTCGTAATGGTCTTGTCGGAGCCGGATTCCAGGATATCGGAAATGATGACATTGTCGAAGGGATACGGTGTATTGTTGGTCACGGTCAATCCGAAGGTCACCATCTCACCCTCGACGAAGAACATGCCGTTATGGGGAGGATCGCCTGCCACGGTCTTGATGATGGACAGATCCGCCATTTCGTTGATCTCATCGGTGGTCGGAACGATGACCTGATTGGATTTCTCGATCACACAGCTGCCGCTATCCGTATCGATCCAGGATGCCTCGGCGATATTCTTGATATATCCGTTCACGACATCCTCGTATGTCACCTGATACACAAAGGATACGGTCTCGGAGCAGCCGGGATCCAGTGACAGGATCGTGCCGATGAGAGCGTCTTCATTGCTGCCCTTCAGCGGATCGCTCACCTCGATGTCGGTGATGGTCTCGGTGCAGGTGTTGGTCACGGTGATTTCATAGGTGATCTCCTCGCCCTCCGTGAAGCCGTTGACATTCATGGGAGCGGTGGTAAACACCTTATTCACCTCGACAGAAGTCGTTGCGGGGATCACCCACGGAGGCGTGCCGCCGGCCAGCTTATTGGTCAGCTCCACCCGGTTGGAGGCACAGACATTGACGCCGGTGCCTGCCTCGCAGCCGTATGCCTCAAAGATGGAATGAATGACATCGCCGATTGCTTCGGACTTATCCAGGTAAATGTATGTCTCGCCGCTCACATCGCCGCCGTTGGCGGTAAGGATGACGGAGGGATCCTGGCTCACAAAGGACTGCATCGAACCGCTGCCGTAGGACGCATCGGAAGGATCAGGATAGCGCACGATGCCGCCGAAGGAAACATCCACGTTGCTCAGGTTCATGACGGTCCAGCGGAAGGTCACTTTATTGCCGTTGTAGTATTCGGAGGTCAGCGGGCTGATCTCGTCAATGGCGAGCACCAGCTTGTATTCCGGTTCCTCGATGGGGTCATGACCGGTCGGAGGAAGAGGCTCGGGCTTGGGTCCGATATCCCGGACCGGGATCTTGAAGGAGAGCCACTTGGTAACTGCCGTCATCTGACCGTCGAGAGTCTTGGCTTTTCCCTGGAAATCGACGCAGACATAGCCCCGTTCCACGTCCTCCTGCGTAACAGTATAGAGCATGCCGGTACCGACAGCTTCGCCGGGTGCCACATCGGGAGATATGAGACCCCATAAGCCGCTCTTGTAGACGATATCCACGCTGCCGATATCATAATCGATTTCGAAATCATTGAGGTAAGTCCCGCCGATGTTGGTCAGCGTAATGTCAAAATTTATCTGATCGCCGTAGCCGTAATTGATGTACTGGTTATAGCTGCCGGAAATGTCCAGAGCGGGAATATCCGCATCATTCAGCAGCTCGACCCGGATCTCCACTTCATTCGAATAGATATCCGAATTTTCGTCTGTCACCATATTGCCGGGACGCAGGCTGCCCGGGATCACAGGAGTCATATCATCTTCGTACAGCCACTCGCTGCCGACTTCACTGACCTTGCGGTAAACATAGCCGTAGTCCCGATCCGTGATATCCGACTGAATGGTCATGATCGTAAGGAAGGATTCGCCCGGCTCCAGGAAGCTCCAGCCCTCCTGCTCGGCAAACTGGTCCTTGAACGGATACGCACCGTCTTCGTATGCATCGGTGTAGCCCCATACCGTCAGGATATCGGTGCCCATATTGGTGCCCTTCAGTACGACCTCCACGGTTTCGCCATACTGGATGGCGGTCTT
>JAZLHZ010000130.1:0-4950 GCA_045617085.1 Clostridia bacterium | reverse complement strand
GCCGACAGCGTTGCTGTCGGCAATTGTTTTCAATAAAGGCAGCGAAGCCGCCCAACTGAACACTGCGCACTGTCAACTGCTCATTCCCTTAGTTGTTCGTTAAAAGTTCGCTTATGTGTTGCCAAATTAACGATAAGCGGTTATAATAATAGGCAATGACCGTGAAGCGGACAGCCTCAGACGGAAAGCATTTTTCAGAGAGCCGGTGATTGGTGGAATACCGGCAGATGCGGCTTTGGGGGGATCACCGCCGAGTCCTTTTTCCGAAAGACTTTTTGCCGAGTAGGAGAAATGCGGGGGAGCCCGTTACAGCTTATCAAAGAGGATACGGCAGGACCGTATCAATTTGGGTGGTACCGCGGAACATCCGTCCCATTTTCGGGACGGTTTTTTATTTTGACAAATCAATCGGAGGAGAGAAAAATGATTCAGAAAGCACCTGCCAGCATGGACTTTGTGGCCCGTGAAGCCGAAGTTCTGGAATTCTGGCGCAAAAACGACATTTTCAAGCGCAGCATGGATCTGCGTAAGGGCAGCGATGTATTCACCTTCTATGACGGCCCGCCCACGGCTAACGGCAAGCCCCACATCGGCCATATCGAGACCCGTGCTATCAAGGACCTGATCCCCCGCTTCAAGACCATGAAGGGCATGAGCGTCACCCGCAAGGCCGGTTGGGATACCCACGGCTTACCCGTCGAGCTGGAGGTCGAGAAGCTGCTGGGTCTGGACGGCAAGGAGCAGATCGAGCAGTACGGCATCGAGCCCTTCATCAAGAAGTGCAAGGAGTCCGTATGGAAGTACAAGGGCCTCTGGGAAGACATGTCCGAGCGTGTCGGCTTCTGGGCAGACATGGAAAATCCCTACGTCACCTATGAGGACAACTATATCGAGTCCGAGTGGTGGGCGCTGAAGACCATCTTCGACAAGGGCCTGCTGTACAAGGGCTTCAAGATCGTTCCCTACTGCCCCCGCTGCGGCACTGCGCTGTCCAGCCATGAGGTCTCTCAGGGCTACAAGACCGTCAAGGAGCGTTCCGCCGTCGTCCGTTTCAAGGTAAAGGGCGAGGAGAACACCTATTTCTATGCATGGACCACCACGCCCTGGACGCTGCCCAGCAACGTGGCGCTGTGCGTCAATCCCGATTCCACCTATGCAAAGTTCGACTTTGACGGCAGGACCATCATCATGGCGGAGGCACTGATCGGCTCCATCCTGGGTGACGACGCCGCCATCGAGAACAAGACCACCATGATCGGCCGGGATCTGGTCGGCATGGAATACGAGCCCCTGTTCCCCTTCACCAAGGATCTGGTGGACAAGAAGGCCTGGTTCGTCGTCGCCGATGACTATGTCACCATGTCCGACGGTACCGGTATCGTACATATCGCTCCCGCCTTCGGTGAAGACGACAGCCGTGTCGGCAAGGACAACGACCTGCCCTTCCTGCAGCTGGTCAATACCAAGGGCGAAATGAGCAAGGAGACTCCCTGGGCCGGCACCTTCATCAAGGCCGCCGATCCCATCATCCTGCAGGAGCTGGAGAACAACGGCCAGCTGGTGGCTGCGCCCAAGTTCGAGCATGACTATCCCTTCTGCTGGCGCTGCGACACGCCCCTGATCTACTACGCAAGATCCACCTGGTTCATCCGCATGACCGCCGTGAAGGACAGGCTGGTCGCCAACAACCGCTCCGTCAACTGGATGCCCGACAACATCAAGGAAGGCCGCATGGGCAACTTCCTCGAGAACGTCATCGACTGGGGTCTGTCCAGAGAGCGCTATTGGGGAACTCCTCTGCCCGTATGGCTCTGCTCCTGCGGACATATCCACGTCATCGGCTCCCGCAAGGAGCTGTGCGAGCTGGGCGAGAACGTGCCCGAGAACATCGAGCTGCACCGCCCCTACATCGACAAGGTCGTCATCAAGTGCCCCGAGTGCGGCGGCGAGATGCACCCCACGCCCGAGGTCATCGACTGCTGGTTCGACAGCGGCTCCATGCCCTTCGCCCAGTGGCATTATCCCTTTGAGAACAAGGAGATCTTCGAGGCCAACTTCCCCGCTGCCTTCATTTCCGAGGCGATCGACCAGACCAGAGGCTGGTTCTATACGCTGATGGCAATCAGCACGCTGCTGTTCGACTGCGCTCCGTTCAGGAACTGCATCGTCATGGGTCACGTTCAGGACGAAGAGGGCCGCAAGATGAGCAAGCATATCGGCAACGTCGTTGATCCGTGGAGCGTGCTGGACAAGCAGGGCGCCGACGCCGTGCGCTGGTACTTCTACGCCAGCGGCGCACCGTGGCTGCCCACCCGTTTCTCCGGCAACCTCGTCAGCGAGATGCAGCGCAAGTTCATGGGCACCCTGTGGAACACCTATTCCTTCTTTACCCTGTATGCCTCCATCGACAATTATGATCCCATGAAGGCAAAGGCCGACAGGGCCTCCCTGTCCCTGATGGACAAGTGGGTCATCAGCAAGCTCAACACCCTCGTGAAGACCGTGGACGAGGGCCTGGAGGAGTACAAGATCACCGAGACCGCCCGTGCCATCTCCGACTTCGTGGACGAGCTGTCCAACTGGTATGTCCGCCGCTGCCGTGAAAGGTTCTGGGGCAAGGGCATGGAGGGCGACAAGCTGGCTGCCTTCGATACCCTGTATACCGTGCTGAAGACCCTGTGCGGCATCTGCGCTCCCTATATCCCCTTCATGAGCGAGACCATGTATCAGAATCTGGTCGCCGCCAACGATCCCGAGGCGCCTGTTTCCGTCCATCTCACCGACTTCCCGACCTACGATGCAAGCCTCATCGACGAGAAGCTGGAGGAGCAGATGGAAGAGGTCATCAACGCCGTACAGATCGGCCGCGCCTGCCGCAACCTCGCCAACCTCAAGACCCGTCAGCCTCTGAGCGCCATGTACATCAAGGGCTCCGAGCTGGACGCCGAGGTCGCTTCCCTGATCGCAGACGAGCTGAACGTCAAGGGCGTGCGCTTCGTCACCGACGCCAGAGAGTTCACCACCTATGAGCTCAAGCCCCAGATGCGTACTCTCGGCAGAAAGTACGGCCGCCTGCTGGGCAAGATCGGCGAGCACCTGAAGACCATGGACGGCAATGAGGTCGTCGACACCTTCGCCAGGGGCGAGCTGGTCAAGTTCGACATCGAAGGCACCGAGATCGTGCTGGAGGCTGCCGACGTGCTGACCAATCCCATCCAGAAGCCCGGCTTCGTGGCACAGACCGCCGGTGACACCGTCGTGGTGCTGGATACCAACCTGACCGACGAGCTGATCGCCGAGGGCTATGTCCGTGAGCTGGTCAGCAAGATCCAGACCCAGCGCAAGGAATCCGACTTCGAGGTCACCGACCGCATCAACGTCACCGTAAAGACCACCGATAAGCTGGCTCAGATCATCACCGCCGGTGCCGAGGACATCAAGAAGGGTGTGCTGGCACTGAGCATCGAGCTGGGCGACGCCATGGAAGGCGCCTCCGTCAAGGAGTGGGACATCAACGGCGAGAAGGCCGAGATCGGCATCAAGGTCGCAGAATAACTGAACAAACAATACCTGCGGAGGGAATCAGTCTCTCCGCAGGCTTCCCATTAAATAAGGCAGGAGGTACGGCTTATGTTCTTTCTCGGAATATGCGGCGCCAGTTGCAGCGGGAAAACCACTTTAACAGACAAGCTGGTACTTGCACTCGGTTCTCAGGTGCTGGTTATGGCACAGGACAGCTATTACAGAGATCATTCCGATGTCCCGTTTGAGCAGAGAGCCGGTATTGATTATGATGATCCCTCTGCTTTTGATCATGAACTGCTGTATCAAGATGTATGTAAGCTTGTAAATGGTGAGAGCATTACAGAGAAGAAGTACAATTACAGTTACCATATCCGCAGTGACACAGGTCGGATTATTGACCCGAAAGAAGTATTGATATTGGAAGGCATCCACGCTTTCCATGACGAGCGGCTGAGGGCAATGATGAACATGATGGTGTATACGGATGTTGATCCTGATACCTGTTTGATCCGAAGAATCAGGAGAGATACGGAAAAACGGATGCGTACATGGCAAAGCGTGTTGAGCCAGTATGAAGCTACCGTCAAGCCCGCCTATGACAAGTATATCACCGGATATAAGAAGTATGCCGATATCGTGCTGACTGAAAACAGCAGGACGGAGATCGTAACGGACATGCTGGTCAACTACATTACGAGGAGATAGACCATGTTTTTGGCAGACAAATGGAAGGATTATGAAGTGATCGATGCCGGAGACGGCGAGAAGCTGGACCGGTGGGGCGATATCATCCTGCGCAGACCTGATCCGCAGGCGATATGGCCCAAGCAGTCGCCGAAGCTTTGGCAGCAGTGTGATGCATGGTATCACCGCTCGACCAAGGGCGGCGGAGAATGGGAATTCATGCGCCGTCTGCCCGAAAGGTGGACGGTGAAGTACCGGGATCTTAAGTTCTATGTGCGGCCCACGGGCTTCAAGCATACCGGACTTTTCCCCGAGCAGGCGGTCAACTGGGACTGGATGAGCGGACTGATAAAGAATGCGAATCGTCCGGTCAGGGTGCTGAACCTGTTCGCCTATACCGGCGGCGCCACACTGGCCTGCGCCAATGCGGGCGCACACGTCACGCATGTGGACTCCGCCAAGGGCATGGTGCAGTGGGCAGGCGAGAATAGGGAGCTGAGCGGCATCGACCCCACCAGCCTGCGCTGGATCATTGACGATGCGCTGAAATTCGTGCAGCGGGAGCAGCGCAGAGGCAGCTTCTACGACGGCATCCTGATGGATCCGCCCTCCTACGGCAGAGGCGCCAACGGCGAGGTGTGGAAGCTGGAGGACGAGCTGTTCGGCCTGGTCAAGGCGTGCAGCGGCGTGCTTTCCGAAAAGCCGCTGTTCATGCTGATCAACAGCTATACCACGGGTCTG
>JAZLHZ010000129.1:0-12855 GCA_045617085.1 Clostridia bacterium | reverse complement strand
GTTAACGGTGACATAGACAAAGGCACACAGCGGCGTATCGACCCCGAATTCCGCCATCAGCCGATAGACAATATAGTCCTTCATCATCGTGTTATCCTGGATCAGGTTGTTGAGACACAGTTTATCAAGCCCGAAAAAGGTATTCCCATCCTGATAATGGTCAAACTCCAGCTTCAGACTGTATCTTTGGCTGTTCAGCGAGCGCACATTGCTCAGCGAGGTATTGCCCTTCGCCCGAATGGCAACGTTCTTCATGCTCTCACCATCGATCACAACAGCACAAGACGTATACCCTTCGTTTTCGCAGGTCTCGATAAAGCTGTCCCAGTCATCCATCACGATATCGATGGTATGCACCTTTCCGGGTTCAAAAAGCCGTTCTTCATAGCCTATGACCAGACCCTGTGCGCCGGCAGTCACGCCCATACTCAGCAAAGCGATCACCAGCATGACAGACGTCACCATAATACACAGCCGGTCGATATGCTTGCTCGTCAGCATCGCTTTACCCTCCTCAGCCCATGTATTCCCCATTATAACTCACCAGAACGGCGCTGCCGATGCCGGGAATATCAGAAAGCTCGTTGACGAAATCGGTATTATCGTTCTTCAGACGGATCTCATAATTCAGTTCCACACAGCCCTTGCGCGCGCTCTTGCTCTTGACGGTGCAGCGATAGCTATGTGCCTTGAGGAACGCCAGCGCCGTCTCCTCGCTCTCATGTCCGTCACACTGGACCACAACGATATAAGGAGCGGTATGCTCTTTACGGTTGACGAACACCAGCAGGATCACACCGATGATTACACTGCCGATGACCGCCAGCGGAATGAATCCGGCAGCCAGTACAATACCCGCAGCTATGGACCAGAACAGGAAAGCGATGTCCAGTGGTTCCTTAATAGCCGTGCGGAAGCGGACAATGGACAGAGCACCCACCATGCCCAGCGACAGCACCACATTGGAGGTGACGGCAAGGATCACCAGCGTGGTGATCATCGTCAGGGCTATCAGCGTCACGCCGAAAGAAGAGGAATACATCACGCCCGTATAGGTCTTTTTATATACCATAAAGATAAACAAGCCCAAGCCGAACGCCAGTGCCAGCGCCAGCAGCATGTCCGTCAGGCTGACGGCAGTCACGTTCTGAAGAAACGAAGATTTGAAGATATCGGAAAATGTCATTTGATCTCACTCCTTATGTATCAGTCATATATCCTGCATTGTGCATATTTTGAGAAACCGCCGCTGTGCCTTCCGGTCAGTTGTATCGCATCCCTTATCACACTCGGCAGATATTCGTCCCACTTGACCTCCAGCAGGATCGGCGCATCGCCCGCCGGAACCATGATACAATCCGGGTCAAGGAAGTCGGTACAGCGGATGCCCGTGCGGATATCATAGTCAAAAGTGACACGCACATTGCCCGGCGCATACACAAACGGTTCCCGGGTATAGTCCACGATAGTTTTCGGCACCAGCAGCCGGTTCTTCATCTTGTAATGCAGCTCACGAACCAGTTGCTCACTGCTCTGCTCCATCCAGCCTATATCCCCGTCCACGATGCTCTGCGCCTGCTCCCGGGTCAGTTCAGCGTCCGCTTTGCTGCCGAGGCTGTTCAGCTTGCTCTTTTTTTCCAGACAAAGGTAGCCGGTGTTTTTATAGAGCCGGATACGGAATTTCTCTCTGACGTTCAGTCCGTCACGATTGGCCCGCAGAGCGCTGTCAAACATATCGTCAAAATACAAGCTGCGGATCCGATATTTTCCGTCAACGGCATGCGGATCGTATTGCATCACCGCTTCCAGCCGCATCCGCAGAGTAAGAAGATCACAATAGCTGATCTCGTGCTTCACTTCATGTCGGTATTCCATGATTTTTCTCCTTTCGTTGTTTTTCACCTTGATTATACCCAACGCCACTGAATCTATGCTGAAAACGGCTGTAAATATATTATGAACCATCATTTTCAGCATGACTTCAGCTTCATGTTGTATTATAATATACAGTAGAGAAAATGAGGTGGAAAACATGAAAATACTGATCGCTGAAGATGAGCATCTGCTGGCCGATTCACTGAAAACGCTGTTGGAACGGAAGGGCTTTCAGGTTGAATGTGCCTATGACGGAACCACGGGCAAGGATTATGCACTGCTGGGTATCTACGATCTGCTGATCCTCGATGTCATGATGCCGGGCATGGACGGCTTTACACTGGCCAAAGAGGTCCGGGCCCGGCGCTGCGCAACACCCATCCTGATGCTGACCGCCAAGTCCGAGGTGGAGGACCGCATTGCCGGGCTGAATGCCGGCGCCGACTATTATCTGACGAAGCCTTTTGATACAAGAGAGCTGCTGGCCTGTATCAATGCGCTGCTGCGGCGGCAGGGTAACCAGGTCAATGAGCTGATTTACGGCAATACCAGCCTCGATCTGTCCTCATGCACGCTTCGCTGCGGCGAAAAATCCGTCCGTCTGAGTACCACGGAATTTGACGTGATGCGGCTGCTGATGCAGACAAAGGAAAAAAACCTCTCAAAGGAGGTTTTGCTGGTGCGGGTCTGGGGCTTTGAGTCCAACGCCACAGAGAACAATGTGGAGGTCTATGTGGGCTTTCTGAGAAAGAAGCTCAACAGTATCGGCTCCAACGTATCTATTGAAAGCATCCGAAGACAGGGATATCATCTGGAGGTCACATCATGCTGAAGAAGCTGCGCATTCGATTCATCCTGATCAATATGAGCATCGTCACGTTGATGCTGTGCCTGATCTTCGCCTTTCTGTTCTTTTCCACCCGTAACAATCTGGAACAGGAAAGCCTGCACATGATGATGAATATCGCTTCCGAGCCTGTCATGCGCAAGCGCCCGAACGATCGGCCGAATGACATCCGGCTTCCGTTCTTTTCCATCGAAACAGACAAAAACGGGGCTCTGACAGCCAAATCGGACGGTTTTTTCGATCTGTCCGATGAGGAATACCTTCAGTCACTGATAGATGAAACCTCTTCCCGCAGTGAACTTTTCGGCATACTCAGATCCGATGATCTGCGTTTTTTCAAAAGGCCAACACCTGCGGGAACGATCATGGTATTCAGCGACATTTCCAGTGAGCGTGTTACGCTTTCCAACCTCATCCGTTCGTTCCTGCTGATTGGCAGCGCCGCATTTGCTGCATTTCTCATCATCAGCATATTGCTTGCCCGCTGGGCCGTCAAGCCCATCGGCGTTGCATGGCAGCAGCAGAAGCAATTCGTCGCCGATGCCTCTCACGAGCTCAAAACTCCCCTGACCGTCATCATGACCAACGCTGCCCTGCTTCGTGACTGCAGCGACGAGGAACGCATCCGTTTCTCCTCCGGCATACTCACTATGACGCAGCAGATGCGGGGACTGGTGGAAAGTCTGCTGGAATTGACCCGTTTCGACACGGGAAAACGAAAACAGCAGATGTGCGAATTCTCTCTGAGCAATGTGATCGATACTGCCGTTCTGCCCTTTGAACCGGTATTTTATGAAAAGCAGCTTCCCCTCTCCTGCGATATTGAGCCGGATATCCGTATCACAGGCACAGCCGAGCACATGAAACAGCTGATTGATATTCTTCTTGACAATGCACAAAAATACGCCTCACCCGGCGGTGAGACGCATGTGATTCTGAAAAGAAAGGGGCATAAAAGCTGTGTCCTGACCGTGGAAAATCAGGGATCTGCCCTCAGCGACGGCGAATGCAAGGACATCTTCAAACGCTTCTATCGGGGCGACAACGTCCGGACGATGAACCACAGCTACGGCCTCGGTCTTTCCATTGCCGAGAGCATCGTATCGGAACATCACGGCAGGATATGGGCAGAGAGCAGCGGCGGCTATAACCGTTTCCATGCAGAGCTTTCAACACTGTAACACATAAAAACAGTCAAGGGGTCCGAAAACCGGATCCCTTTACTGTTCGATTCCTGTCAGGAACGCCTTCCGTACGTGTCAAGATATGACTTAAGCACAATAGCCGACATCGTAGTCCCCTGCTCATGAGGTCCCATTTGGGTATTCGGAGTCACCATCGAGACGGAGATCGGATAGTAATCATCGTTAGTCTCTACGTCCTGATTTACACGTATGTATCTTGTTTGATTGTACGTCCATATGGTTTCTCCAGTTGTGAATACATACTTATAAGAGCTGCTGCCGCCTCCGGATACGGTTTCCATTACTTCCCGGTTGAGATCCTTCTTTTCCATGTTTTATATCCTCCTTTTTTTGATCACAAGAAATCTTGTTTTTCTCTGACATCAGTTTATACGAAGTATCACAGAAAAGGGCTACTCTGTTTCCTGTTTTTCTTTCGGTTTTACCGTCAACTCCGTCCATGCATTTTTGAAGCCGCATTTTTCCGCATTGCGCTTCGAGATAATATTGGACCATGCGCTGCAGTAATAGGGAACCTTTCCCCTGTTCAGCGCCTCTGCCGCAAGGCGTGAGGTAACGGCGGCGGCAATGCCCCGTCTTCGGTACTGCGGCAGTACGTCCACGCCGATCTGCCACATGGTATCACAGTCGGCAGAGCAGCCCGCAAGGCCGATCAGTTTTTCTCCGTCATAGGCGCCCACGCACAATACATCATACTCGCTGCGGTCTGCACACAGGGCGTTTGACCACTGCGGCAAATACAGTCCGGAAAAATCGGATTTCGTCAACACCTTTAGTGGATATCCGCAGTCATACAGCCGCCTTGCATCCATATCAGGGAGCCGATATTCCGCCATGTATTTCGGTTCAAAGCCGAAAGCATCAAAATACGCTGTCAGTTCATTGATCTGAGGCGTTTCAAAACAACGGTACCATTCGTATTTGCCGATATAATCGGCAATAAAGTCCCGGTATTCGTCCTTGACCGACGCCACTACATTGCCGCCATAGGAAACCAGATTGCAGGCAATGGGCTCCTTATAGTAGCTCCGGACTCCTTTCTTAAGTTCGGCCCGCACGACAACATTTTCTTTTTTGTTGAAATCCTCCGGCACACAATTGATGTCGATGGCCGACTGGCGCATGGCAATTTGCAGTATTTCTCTGTTTGTCATAAGCCCAGTATTCTCTTCGCATTGCCGTGGAAAACGGCTTCCAGCTCGTCATCGGTGAGGCCTTCCGCACGGATCGCCGCAATATCCGCAGCAGGCGTGATGCCCGGATAATCCGTGCCGAACAACAGCCGATCCTTACCTACCCGATCTATGACCCGCCGGGCAAGACCCTCATGCACGGCGCCGCTGGCGGAGTAGTCATAACAGACGTTGTCGTACCTGCGCATCAGCTCCACACAGGACTCCTCCGTAATGTCATGAAAGGCAATGTGGGCAATGACGAGCTTCAGATGCGGCACAGCCTGTATCATTTTCTCCATGTCCGCCATATCGGTGGGATGAATGCTGACCGCCATATCCTTGTCCCTTGCGTACTCCAAGATCTCCACGACCCTTTTATCCGAATAGCCGCAGCCCCAGCTCGTCATATACGGCACCAGTTCGCCGAGAAGCCTGCATCCCCTGTCCGCTGCCTTATCGATCTCCCGGCAGGACATCTCCACCGAAACAGGATGGATATGGATACCGGGCACATAGAAGCCCTTCATCCGGCTTGCGACCTCGAATGTCATGTCGTTCAGCTTCGGAGTCATGGTTTCATATTCGGCGGCGGGTAAGCTTGTCATGGCTTTATATATGACGCTGCCGCAGGCCGTTGTGATACCACAGGCTTCAAGGTCGCTGCGGAACAAACCCTCATCGATCGTCACACCGTGATCGGCTTCATGATAATCGTAATGCGGATGCGTATGAAAGTCAATGATCTCTCTCATAATTCTCACCCCAGCAGCCTTTCATAGTTTGCATACAGGATCCTTCCGGCTTCCCAATTGTCCCGAAGCTCCCATTCCGCAGCTGCGATATGATACGCCGGACTGAAGTCCGGCGTTCCGGAGCCGAAAAGGATGCGTTTGCAGGAGCACAGTTCGCCTGCCGAGTGCAGATAGTAGTTATATGCCACCGATCTCGTCAATGCATACAGATTTTGATACTTGTCCATCAGCGGCTGAAGCTGCACAGGTGCTATGACGGAAGCAGTCAATATCACCTTAAGGCTCGGGAACGCCTCACAGATGGACACATCGTCGCTTTTTACGATGATACCCCTGTCACTGCACGCCTGCAAAAGGGATGTATCTGCGGCAGTAAGTCCGGCAGCGACCTTGACACCTTTCTCTGCATACAGATCGATTTGCTGCACGGACAGCTCTTTTTGTTTTCCGTCCAGCAGCATTACAGGCGTATACATCTCGCTTTTCAGGCTGTATGCAAGGGCATTGGCCGCCTCGATATCATCACAGCGCACCTCGCCGCAGCATTTTGTGATTTCGTTATCCCTCAGCTTTCGGAAGAAAGCCTCGGTATCCCCCATGAACGGAGGATGCACATCCATGTCGTATATCATATGATCCCTTTACTTTTTAAAACAGTATTCCGCTTTTCCGTTTTCTGCATCATAGCTCACCATCCGGAAGCTCAATCCGACCTCTTCCGCAATGGTGGCCATTACGGTTTCTGTGGTGAGATAATACCATTCCGAAGGCTTCCAGCCATGTTCCTTGAGGAATGTCACTGCGGGACAGGTATCCACCTTGACGACGAGAGTTTCTTCTGTCAGTTCGGTATGCAGCTTATCGGAAGCTTCTTCGATCTCGTAGTTTTTTTCGATAAACGCTTCCAGACGCTTAAGTCCCTGTTCCCTGATCTCGGCGATCACGGGCGCATAGTAGTTATGTGCAAAACGCTTCAGATACTTTTCTGCAGTTTCCTTTCCGAAGTTCTTCACGAGGTATTCCACGCCCATGCTCATGTAGTTGTGGAATTCCCGGTGCAGGTACTTGTTGTCTTCGGCAGTCCTGTCCACCACCAGCGTATCGGGCGTGAGGAGCCTCGTTCCCTTATACACCTTCGGGTCGTAGATCAGTATGGCACACTGCGCCTTATCTGTCTTGGTGAAATCATAGTCATAGCACAGGCCGTACTTCTCCACGGTGCGCCGGTACAGGTCGCAGTGCAGGCAGTAGCTGTGAAAGGGCTTCAGCTGCTTCATCTCCAGCAGGCGGCCTTTGGAAGGGCAATGGCGCATCTCGATGGTGAACCAGCCATCCTTCTCGTTCAGCATCATGCGGAAGTCTGCGGCTTCCTCGTTCAGCGAGTAGTTCCAGTATTCAAAACAGCCGCGAATGCCCAGTTCCTTCACCTTGCGGTTCAGAATACCGTTGCGCTCGGGATTGAAGATATCGTCCCAGTATTTTTTGACCTCATCAAAGCCGTAATTTTCGTCCAAAAAGGAGAACAACTCGCTGTATGAGGGAATGAATTCGGTACATGAAATCATATTACCATGCCTCCTACTATATGATACCGCTATTATATCACCTTTCGTCGGACTTGTCCACACCAAAAATGAATATAGCCCCGGTCAGCGGAGCTATATTCATTTTCTATTACTTGTTCCTGATATACTCGTCGATGGCCTTGGCAGCATTCTTGCCTGCGCCCATGGCGAGGATAACGGTGGCGGCACCGGTAACGGCATCGCCGCCGGCGTACACGCCTTCACGGCTGGTGAGTCCGTCTTCGCTCTGGGTCACGATGCAGCCGTGCTTATTGGCTTCCAGACCCGGCGTGGTGGAACGAATCAGCGGATTGGGGCTGGTGCCGATAGCCATGATCATGGTGTCGCAATCCAGTACGAACTCGCTGTCCTTCTTCTCCACAGGACGTCTTCTGCCGGAAGCATCGGGCTCGCCCAGCTCCATCTCCACGCACTTCATGCCGATGACATTGCCGTTGCGGGGATCTCTGGGATCGTCGGGATTATTGAAGCCCAGCACCTCGGTGGGGTTGGTGAGCATCTTGAATACGATGCCTTCCTCCATAGCGTGCTCGACTTCTTCCTTACGGGCCGGAAGCTCTTCCATGCTTCTGCGGTAAACGATGGTGACATTCTCTGCACCCAGACGCTTTGCACAGCGGGCTGCGTCCATGGCGACATTGCCGCCGCCGACGACTGCCACGTTATTGCCGCACTTGATGGGGGTCTTGCTGTCGGGCTTGTAAGCCTTCATCAAGTTGATACGGGTGAGGAACTCATTGGCGGAATACACGCCCTTGAGGCTCTCGCCGGGGATGCCCATGAAACGGGGCAGACCGGCACCGGAACCGATGAACACGGCTTCGTTGCCCATCTCAAACAGCTCGTCAATGGTCAGCACCTTGCCGATGACCATATCGGTCAGGATGTCCACACCCATTTCCTTCAGGGTCTCGACTTCGTTATTGACAATGGCCTTGGGCAGACGGAACTCGGGAATTCCGTAGGACAGCACGCCGCCTGCAATGTGCAGAGCTTCGTATACGGTGACCTTATAACCCAGCTTTGCAAGGTCACCTGCAGCGGTAAGACCGGCAGGGCCGGCACCGATCACTGCGACCTTATGGCCGTTGGAGGCTGCCACTTCGGGTTTTTCGGTATTGTGCTCTCTGTGCCAGTCAGCGGCAAAGCGCTCCAGTCTGCCGATACCGACAGGCTCGCCTTTGATGCCGCGGACGCACTTGCTCTCGCACTGAGTCTCCTGCGGACAAACACGGCCGCAGACAGCGCAGAGCGTGCTGGATTTGGACAGAACCGCATAGGCGCCTTCGATGTCGCCCTCGGCCATCTTTGCGATGAAGCCCGGGATGTCGATCTGCACGGGGCAGGCGGTGGTGCAGGGCTTGTTCTTGCAGTTGAGGCAGCGTTTTGCTTCGTCAATGGCAGTTTCAAGGGTATAGCCCTGGGCTACTTCCTCAAACACGCCGCTGCGGTATGCCGCATCCAGTGTCGGCATCGGGTTCTTTTTCAGGCTCATGTTCGGCATATTACTTGACCTCCTTATTCAAAAGGTTACAGGTCTCTTCACGCCTGCGGGCTTCAAAATCACGATACATGGCACCCCTCTTGAGCGCCTCGTCGAAGTCCACCTGATGTCCGTCAAATTCGGGACCGTCTACGCAGGCAAACTTGGTCTGTCCGCCGACAGTCAGTCTGCAGCCGCCGCACATGCCGGTACCGTCGATCATGATGGGGTTCATAGAGATGACGGTCTTGATATCGTACTTCTTGGTCAGCATGCAGACGAACTTCATCATAATGACGGGGCCGATGGCGATGACTTCGTCATACTTGTTGCCCGCATTGATGAGCTCTTCCAGGGCATTGGTGACAAGGCCCTGTCTGCCGTAGGTGCCGTCATCAGTCATCATTTCCAGCCTGTCGGAAGCCGCCTTGAACTCGTCCTCCAGAATGACCAGATCCTTGCATCGGAAGCCGACGATGGAGTGGACCTCGCAGCCCAGCTCATGCAGCTTCTTGGCCACGGGCAGCGCAATAGCACAGCCCACGCCGCCGCCGACGACGGCGACCTTCTTAAGACCTTCGACATGGGTGGCTTTTCCCAGAGGGCCGACGAAATCGGGGATGCTGTCGCCGGCGTTCAGGGCGTTCAGCTCCATGGTAGTGGCACCGACGATCTGGAAGATCACGGTAACAGTACCCTTTTCCCTGTCATAATCCGCAACTGTGAGAGGGATGCGCTCGCCGTCATCGCTGGCACGGAGGATTATAAACTGACCGGGTTCTGCCTTCCTGGCAACCAGAGGAGCTTCAATCACCATTTTGGTAACCGTGGGATTGAGCGGAGTTTTTTCGATTATCCTGAACATATATACCCTGCTCCTTTCAAATGAGCATATCGCTTTTTTCAGCGTTTCGACTGTGCTCTCACAGCGAGTGTGTTGGACAGATACAGCATTGATGCGCCCATGTCCATATCCTTTACGACGATTCCTTCCGGAACGATCAGGTGTATCGGCGCAAAGTTGAGTATTGCCTTGATCCCTGCGGCAACGAGGATATCGCACACATACTGTGCCTGCGTGTCCGGCACGGTGATGATCCCGTATTCGGCGTTCAGACTGCGTATGGTGCTGCCGATCTCCCGCATGGGGTATACATACCTGCCGTTGATCGTCACGTTGCACCTGGCAGGATCGTTGTCAAAGGCTGCCGCCACATGGAAGCCACTCCTGCCGAAGCCCTCATAATCCATGAGTGCCTGACCGAGTCTGCCTGCGCCCACAATGACGACCTGCTTGATCTCCCGGCAGCCCAGAAGCATTTCCAGTGCATCGATGATCTCGTCAGTCGAACGTCCGGTTCGGGGTCTGCCTTCGCATACACATGCCAGATCTTTGCGCACCTGTATTGCCGTCATACGCAGGTCCAACGCCACATCGGCAGATGAAATCTGGGAACAGCCTTCGTTTTTGCGCTGCTTGAAGTAATTCAGATACATCGGCAGCCGCTCCATTGTCGGTTGGGGAATACCCTTGGTTTCATTAGCCATCGTGTATCACTCCAAAATCGCAAGTGCGGAATGCGGAATTTAATCCACATTCCGCCTTCGGGATAAACATTAATGGAACAGTATGATGATAAACTGGCTGACCAGTACGACCAGTACCAGAGCTACGGGATAGGTCGCCGCATAAGCGGAAGCCACGTCGTCGGTTCCGGCCACGTTGATGAGCGTGCCCAGAGCGGGGGTGGAGGTCATGCCGCCGGTAATGGAGCCCAGGTTGTTCAGCATGCTGATCTTGAGCACCTTCTTGGCGAAGAAGTAACCGATGAACATGGGAACCAGCGTCATAACTGCGCCGTAGAGGAAGTATACGGGCTGGAAGTACTGAACGAACTTCGCACCGCCGGGAATGCCGGCGCCGATCAGGAACATCATCAGACCCAGCTCACGGAACACTTCCAGCGTACTCTTGCTGACCTTCATGTCCAGCTTGCCGATATGGCCGAAGTGAGCAATGACCAGAGCGGTGATCAGTGTGCCGCCGGTGGTGCCCAGAGAGAAGGAAGAGTTGCCCATGGGGATCTTGATGCTGCCGACCAGCATGCCGATGCCGACAGCCAGTGCGAACGAGCCGAAGCCGAACTTGTCCAGGGTTACCAGACCCTTGATGTCCTTCTGAACACGGCCGCCGTCACTGACGATGCTCAGCTTGCTGCGCTCGGTATCCATGTTGGCTTTTTCAAACTTGGGAATGAGCTGTACGAACAGCACCACGCCCACAACGCCGAACAGGTAGGCAATGCCGTGACCCACGGTAACCATGTCTTCCAGCGTCTGTGCCATCTCGGGAGTTTCGGCAACCGCCTGAACGGTTTCCTTGGCAGCGGAGAAGGCGGGTGTGCTGGTCAGTGCACCGGAGAGGATGCCGACAGCCATCGAAGCGTCGCAGCCGAACAGGACGATGCACAGCACGCATACGAGAGAGCTGGACAGGATGATGATAACGCCCAGCGTGATGTAGGACTTGAAGTTCTTTTTCAGGCCTGCAAAGAAGTTGGGGCCTGCAATGAAGCCGACAGCCGTGACGAACAGCACCAGACCGATATTCTCGATGATCTTCAGTGCGTTGTTCACATAGGTTGAACCGGAATTCATCAGCTGCTTCTGCAGCGGCTCAAAGAAGAGGCTGCCGAACAGCAGGGCCACGATGAACACGCCGGCGGTGCCCAGGCTGACGCCCTTGACAGTGATGCGGCCCAGTCCGTAGCCCAGGAAGGCCACGACGAACACGCAGAACAGCAGGAAAGAAATGGCCGTCAACGAGAAAAAGCTACCTAATACCATGATCAGATCTCCTTTCTGCCTCTTGCGTAGTTAGGCAGAAGCTTGGGAGATACCTTGTCGGTCTTTACGCCGGCTGCATCAAGCTCTGCCTCAAATGCCTTGACGTGGTCGAGGTTGGGCTTGCCTGCCTCAACGGTCTTGGACTTTGCAGCTGCCTGCTTACCTGCAGCTCTGCCGAATACGATGACATCCAGCAGGGAGTTGCCCATCAGTCTGTTGCGGCCGTGTACGCCTCCGGAGGCCTCACCGGCAACGAACAGATTCTCAACTGCCGTCTCGCACTTGTCGTTGATCTCAAGACCACCGTTCTGATAATGCAGCGTAGGATATACGAGGATGGGGGTCTCTCTCATGTCGATGCCGAACTTGAGATACATTCTCAGCATGGCGGGGAGTCTCTTCTCGAGGGTGCCCTTACCATGGATGGCATCGATCATGGGAGTATCCAGCCAAACGGCCTTGCCGCCGCCGGGGATGTTCACGCCCTTGCCGTGGTCGGAGCACTCACGAATGAGGGCTGCGGCATTGACGTCACGGGTCTCAAGGGGATGTACATATACTTCGCCTTCGCTGTTGACCAGCTTGGCACCCATGGAACGCACCTTTTCGGTAACGAGAGCGCCGTAGATCTGTGCGGGGAAGGCAACGCCGGTGGGATGATACTGCAGGGTGTCCTGATACAGGAGCTTAGCGCCTGCACGGTAACCCAGCACCAGACCGTCTGCGGTTGCACCGTAGTGGTTAGAGGTGGGGAAGCCCTGATAGTGCATTCTGCCTGCACCGCCGGTAGCGATGACTACGCAGCGGGCCTTGGCGATCTTGATCTCCCAGGTCTCCATGTTCAGCAGCACAGCGCCGCAGGCTCTGCCCTGCTCGTCCTTGATGATCTCGATGGCTGCGGTGAAGTCAACGACCGGGATGCCCCTGTTGAGCACTTCATCACGCAGGGTACGCATGATCTCTGCGCCGGAATAGTCGGCTGCGGCATGCATGCGCTTGCGGCTGGTTCCGCCGCCGTGGGTGGTGATCATGGTGCCGTCCTCGGCCTTGTCGAACTCAACACCCAGACCGTTCAGCCACTTGAT
>JAZLHZ010000128.1:0-7750 GCA_045617085.1 Clostridia bacterium | reverse complement strand
ATGCTGGGACTGGTCAAAACGTATTTCGCCTTGTGCGGCTTTGCGATGCACGGCAATATATTCAGCACCGAGGTCCTCCGTGATGCGCAGGTGCATCCGGAAAAGTACAAGACCCTTCAGGTGCGTCTCTGCGGCTGGAACGTGTTTTTTGTGAATCTGACGAAGCAGGAACAGGATTCGTTTATTGCCCAGTGTGCGGCAAACAGGGAATAATATATATATAGCTCATTATTTTTTATGGTAGTCCTTCCCCGCCTCAGCGGGGAAGGTGTCGCCGCAGGCGACAGATAGGGCATGATAGGTACAGGTAGAGGTGTTCTGCCAACATAGCTTCCTTTATCCGCCCTATCCACCGGCTTCGCCGGTCCCCCTTCCCCTGTGAGCAGGGGAATGACTTTTGGTATTCCACAATTTCGTGAAGAACACTTATTGTCTCCTTATTTGACATATCCGAAAAAATGTGATATAATACAATTTGCAAAAACTACGCTGCGAGGATTTATTGATGGCAAACACAGGTTATATTGCAAAAGACATACAGGTATTGGAGGGCCTGGACGCTGTGCGCATGCGTCCGGGCATGTATATCGGCTCCACCGGGCCGAGGGGACTGCATCATCTGATCTGGGAGATCGTGGACAACGCCATTGACGAGGCGGCCAACGGCTTTGCGGATGAGATCAACGTGACGATCAACAAGGACGGTTCCTGCACCGTGGCCGACAACGGCAGAGGTGTTCCGGTGGACATGCATCCGCAGTTCGGCGTATCTGCCGTGGAGGTGGTCTATACCAAGCTCCATGCGGGCGGAAAATTCAACAACAAAAACTATGCCTACTCCGGCGGTTTGCACGGCGTGGGCGCCTCGGTCGTCAATGCGCTTTCCGAGTGGATGAACGTGGATGTCTATAAAGAGGGCAGCCACTACGCCATGCGTTTTGAGAGTGTGGAGGGCAAGGACGGAAAGATCACTTCCGGACGGCCTGTGGCGCCGCTGGAGAAGATCGGCGCCACGAGGCGTCACGGCACGACCGTTTGTTTCAAGCCCGATGGCAGGGTATTCGAGACGGTGGACTTTTCCTATGAGACCGTCAATACCCGCATCCGGGAGCTGGCATATCTGAACAGCGGCATTAAATTCACGCTGACGGACGAGCGCAAAAAGGGCGACGAGAAGAAGATCGAATACTGCTACACCGGCGGTCTCACTGACTTTGTGCAGTATCTGAACACCGAAAAACAGACGACGAGCGACATCATCCGTTTTGACGGAGAAAAGGACGACGTGCGCCTGCATGTGGCGATCCAGTATACCGATTCCTACAGCGAGAGCCTGTTCTCCTTCGTCAACAATATTCCGACCCCGGAAGGCGGCACGCATGAGATCGGCTTCAAGGCGGCGCTGACGAAGGTGTTCAACGACTTTGCAAGGAAGAACGGCATCCTGAAGGAAAAGGACGCCAACCTCTCCGGCGACGATTTTCGGGAGGGCATGACCGCCGTGGTGGCGGTGAGCGTCCGCAATCCGCAGTTTGAAGGCCAGACCAAGGGCAGGCTCGGAAACACCGAAGTCCGTCCCGTGGTGGAAGCCATGACCAACGAGTTGCTGTCTCTGTATACCGACGATCTGCGTCACAGCGAGAGCGTACAGAAGATCATCGGAAAGGCGATGCAGGCGGCCAAGGCGAGAGAGGCTGCCCGCAAGGCGAGGGAGAACGTCCGCAAGGCGAATGAGTTGGAAGCGGCTCCGCTGGTGGGCAAGCTTTCGGCCTGCACCGGCAGGGATTATTCCAAGAACGAACTGTATATCGTCGAGGGTGACTCGGCAGGCGGCAGCTGCAAGCAGGGCCGTGACCGCCGCTTCCAGGCGGTGTTGCCGCTGCGGGGCAAGCCGCTGAACGTGGAAAAGAAGCGGCTGGAGCAGGTGCTTCAGAATGAAGAGTTCCGCTCGGTCATTACGGCGCTGGGCACCGGCATCGGCGAGGACTTCGACAACAAAAAGCTGCGCTACAACCGCATCGTGATACTGTCCGATGCGGATCAGGACGGATATCATATCCGGGCGATCCTGCTGACCTTCTTCTTCCGGTATATGAAAGAGCTGATCACCGACGGACATGTGTATATCGGCATGCCGCCGCTGTATCGGGCGGTCAAGGGCAGCCAGAGCATCTACTGCTATGACGACAAGGAGCTGGCCAATGCCATTAAAAAGCTCGGCAGAGGCTATACGCTGCAGAGGTATAAAGGTCTGGGCGAGATGAACCCCGAACAGCTGTGGGAGACCACGCTGAACCCGGGCGTGCGGCGGATGCTTCAGGTAACGATAGAGGATGCCGCCGAGGTGGACCGCAAGGTCAATATCCTGATGGGCGACAAGGTGGAGCCCCGAAAGGAATACATCGCCGAATACGCCGACTTCAACCGGGTGGATTCCTTCATTGAACACGCAAACGTAGAATGATCTGCCGAACATAATCAAGCATAAAGGAAAGATACGAGAATGCCGAAAAAATCATCACAGCCTCCGGTGCCGCAGTTCCATGAGGAGCTGATCCAGCGGCCGATGGAGGACATCATGCACGAGAGCATGATTCCGTATTCGGAGCATGTCATATTGGAACGGGCGCTGCCCAGAGTCGAGGACGGACTGAAGCCCGTTCAGCGGCGTATTCTTTATACGATGTATGAGTTGGGTCTTACGCCCGATAAGCCCCACCGCAAGTGTGCCCGCATCGTCGGAGACTGCCTCGGTAAATATCATCCCCATGGCGACAGCTCGGTCTATGAAGCGCTGGCCCGTATGGCGCAGGATTTCTCGCTGAGAGAAATGCTGGTGGACGGCCACGGCAATTTCGGCTCCATCGACGGCGACGGCCCGGCGGCGATGCGATATACCGAAGCGAGAATGCAGCCGCTGGCAATGGATATGCTGCGGGACATCGAAAAGGACACCGTCAGCTTTTCGCTGAACTTTGACGATACGCAGAAGGAGCCCGATATCCTGCCTGCCCGATTCCCGAACATGCTGGTCAACGGCGCCAGCGGCATTGCCGTGGGTCTGGCGACCAACATTCCGCCCCACAATCTGGGTGAAGTGGTCTCCGGTGTGATCGCACAGATCGAGAACCCGGACATCACGCTGGACGAGCTGATGCAGGTCATTCCCGGTCCGGACTTCCCGACCGGCGGTCTTCTGCTGAAGGACGAGGAGCTCCGCACGGCCTATGAGACCGGCAGGGGCAAGCTGCAGCTGCGCTCCCGGGTGCATATCGAGGACGGGGCTTCCGGCAGAAAGCTGATCTGCATTACGGAAGTGCCGTACATGACCTCAAAGAGCGGCATGCTGGAAAAGATACTGCACCTCAGCGAGGAAAAGAAGGGCATCCTCAGCGGCATCTATGACATCCGGGACGAGTCCGACAGGACGGGTCTTCGGGCGGTCATAGAGCTCAAGCGGGATGTGGATCCCGAAAAGGTACTGGCGTACCTGTACAAGTATTCCGATCTGCAGGTCACCTTCGGCGTGAACATGGTCTGCATCGCCGGAGGCAAGCCGAGGCAGTTAGGACTTAAATCCATTATCGACTACTTCATTCAGCATCAGAAGAACGTCGTGACCCGGCGGACGAAGTACGACCTCGATCAGGCGCTGAACAGGGCGCATATCCTTGAAGGTCTGATCATCGCCGTGGACAATCTGGACGAGGTCATCCGCCTGATCCGGGCCAGCAAAAACCCGAAGGAAGCCCGCACGGCGCTGATGGAGGCGTTTGCGCTGACCGAGATCCAGGCGCAGGCGATCCTCGACATGCGACTGCAGCGGCTGACCAATCTGGAGATACTGTCTCTGCGTGCCGAATATGCCGAGCTTCAGAAGCTCATCAAGCGGCTGCAGGGCATTCTTGCCAGCGAGAAGAAGCTGCTGGAGGTCATCAAGAAGGAGCTGCAGGAGATCAAGGAGCGGTATCCCGACAAGCGCCGCACCACCATCGAGGAGGGCAAAGCGAAGGAGATCGTGATCGAGCCCGAGGTCGTTGCGGCAGAGGACGCCGTGGTCGTGATGACACAGGCGCATTTCCTGAAGCGGCTCACGCCGAAAAACTATGACAAACAGATCCAGCAGGAGCCGATGGCGGAGCCGCCGCTGAAGCTGTTTACCGCCAAGACCGACCGGCGGCTGCTGTTCTTTACCGATATGGGCAACTGCTACTGCGTCAGTGTGGAGCAGATCCCGGAATGCAGGCTGAAAGACCGCGGCATTGCGCCCGGCGGCGTATTGCAGGGACTTCTGAAGGGAGAAACGCCCGTAGAGGTCATGTGCCTGCATCCCGACGGCGCATGGCAGGGCGATCTGATCTTCGTCACCGAGAAGGGCATGATCAAGCGCACCAAGCTGATCGAGTATGCGGTGAAGCGCTCGTCGTTTGCCGCCATCAGCCTGAAGGATAAAGACAGGGTATTGAGCGTGCTGCATGTGCTGGACGATGCCGCATCGATGCTGCTGGTGAGCGCATCGGGCATGGTCATCCACTTCCCGCTGGACGGCGTGGCCTGCATCGGCAGGACGAGTGCCGGTATCAAGGGCATGAGCCTTGCCGAGGACGACCGGCTGATCTATGCAATGGCGGGCGACGAGGATGCCACCACGGCAGGCGAGCTGCTGATCGTGACCGACATGGGCTATGCCAAGCGTGTGCTGCTTTCGGAATTCGATATGCAGGCGAGGGCAGGCAAGGGCGTGCGGGTCATGGCATTCCAGAAAAACGGCGCCAACGGCAGTCGTTTGGCCGGAGCCTTCGCTGTTGAAACGCCCTTTGAGTTCATCGTGGTGCAGAAGGACGGCACCCGGACGAATATGCGCACCGATCAGGTGCGTATCGAGATGAAGTCCGGCAAGGGGGCACCGGCGGTCATGGTGATCATGGGCAACGATGTCGTGCAACTTATGAAATAACGGGAGGAACAGAAAAATGAAGAAGCTTATGGTTCTGCTGCTGGCAGTTGTTTTGCTGATGCCCTGCGCATTGGCGGATCAGCCGGTGAACATGGAGATCTATCAGATCGAAAATGAGATGCAGTTTGACTTCGACTTTGACGGCGCCGAAGAGGCGATGGAGCTGAAGCTTGATGTTGATGAATCCGGCTACGGCAGCTTTACGCTGAGGGTCGCCGAAAACGAAGTTACCATGGATGACTGTTCCGACCTTGCCGATGAGGTATGGGTGATGCACATGGGCTGGGACGAGCTCAACTGCTACGGCACGCTGTTCATGGTGCCCGAATACGGCATGAGCGACGATCATCTGACCTACTGCTTTTTCTATGCAGACGGCAAGCTGGGCTTTGCCGGAAAGATCTATGCCATGCCCCGGAATATGAAGCGCACGGACGCCGCCCTCATCACTACGGATGTCCGGGCTTCGCTGGTGGGCACATGGAGCCGTCCTGCGGATTATGTGCTGGCGCAGCGGATCGCCTATGACGCAGACTGGAATTATACGAACGAGTACTATGTTGCCGAGTCTCCGAGGGACTTGTATCCGATGAACATGATGGTCACGCTCAACAAGAATCTGCCTCTGTACAAGACGAGATTTGATTCCATGCCGACGATGGCGCTGGCTCCGAATCAGAAAGTGATATTCACCGCCACGGATGACGTGTCCTGGGTATATGTCACCAATCTGGAAGGCACGATGGGCGGCTGGTTCAAGGTCAATTTCCGCACGGTGGAGATCCTGAACAGCGATATCGACGAGGTTTTCAGCGACATCTTCTACGCTGACTGATGCGGAGGCTGCGGGCATGAAGCGGGATTTCAAGTCGATCGCAAAGGATATCGGCATACTGACGCTGGCGACGGCGCTGCTGGATATCGGTGTGTACTTTTTCAAGTTTCCGAATAATTTCTCCTTTGGCGGCGTGACGGGCATCTCCATCGTGCTGAACCGTCTGATCCCCATCAGTCCTTCGACCTACAACCTCATCATCAATATGGTGCTGCTGGTCGTGGGCTTCCTGTTCGTCGGTTCGGAGTTCGGCATTCGCACGGTCTATGTCAGCGTGCTGTCGTCACTGACGCTGAGCCTGCTGGAAAAGGTCTGCCCCATGAGTGCGCCGCTGACCAATGAGCCGGTGCTGGAGCTGATATTCGCCATCGTACTGCCGGCACTCAGCGCTGCGATACTGTTCAATGCGGGCGCCTCCGGCGGCGGTACGGACATCGTGGCGATGGTGCTGAAAAAGCATACGCATATGGATATCGGCAAGGCGCTTTTTTGTGTGGATCTGCTGATCACAATCTCCGCGTGCTTCGTGTTCGATATCCAGACCGGTCTGTTCTCGTTTACCGGACTGATGGCAAAGACACTGGTGATCGATGACGTCATCGAGAACATCAACATGTGCAAGTATTTCACCATCGTCTGCGAAAAGCCGGAGGAGATCGTGGAATATATCCATACGACGCTGAATCGGGGCGCTACGCTTTTCAAGGCGGAGGGCAGCTATGAGCATGGCGAAAAGACTGTTATCCTCACTGTCATGAAGCGCTCACAGGCGGTACAGCTGCGTTTGTTCATCAAGAAGGCCGATCCTCATGCCTTCATGATGATCACCAACAGCAGCGAGATCATCGGAAAGGGGTTCCGTGGATTCAATTGAGTTTTGACTGGCATTTGCATTTGAAAAGGAAAAAATGTATTCTGGTCGTTGTCGGTAACATCATTCTGGCGTTCGGACTGTATAATGTCCATGCGCAGACCTGTGTTACCGAGGGCGGCGTACTGGGCATGATGCTGCTGCTGAAAAACCTGTGGAACATCTCCCCGGCATATTCGGGCTTCGTATTGGATGTGCTCTGTTTTGCACTGGGCTGGAAGGTGCTGGGCTTTGACTTTATCGGGTATTCGGCGGTTGCCACTGTGTCGTTTTCGATCAGCTATAAGGTGTTTGAGAGCTTTGCGCCGCTGTGGCCGCAGATCGGATCGGTCCCGTGGGCGGCGGCGATTGTCGGTGCTGTGTTCGTCGGCGTCGGCGCTGGCCTCAGCGTGAAGGCGGGCGGCGCTTCCGGCGGCGACGATGCGCTGGCCATGTCTTTGGCAAGGCTCACGCATGTCGGCATCCAGTGGCTGTATCTCATTACCGATGTGACTGTGCTGCTGCTGTCGCTGATCTATATCCCCGTTTCCCGCATCGTGTGGTCGTTGATCACCGTGGTGCTGTCGGGACAGATCATCGGCAAAATACAGAAGATCAAGTGGATTTAAGAAAGTAAAGACAATGGTGTGACGGCTTCTCCGGTGATCCGGGGAAGCCGTTTACGGAGAAGATGGATCCTTTTGCCCGATATACAAAAAAAGCTGCCGCCGAAGCAACAGCTTTTTTGTATATGGGGATTACTCAGCCTGAATGGCTACGATGCGGCCATCGCCGTATACATCGGAATACTCTTCGCCGACAACGCCGCCGAGGTACTCGTTGATGTAGGTGATGAGGACTTGATTGTCCAGCATGACCTCGTTCTGCAGAACGGGGCAATCGGTGAACATGGAGTAACCGTCACCGGCAGACTTCAGCATGTAGTTGTGGGAAGCCAGAATGTAGGTCTTCTCGGGATCGATGGGCTCGTCGCCGACCATGACGTTCTGGATGCGGCGGTCACCGGTGACCTCAACGAACATGCCCTTGTCATCGACAACGACGGAGGACTCAACGTTCATGTTGATCTCGAAGGAGATACCGGAAA
>JAZLHZ010000127.1:0-8332 GCA_045617085.1 Clostridia bacterium | reverse complement strand
TGCAGTCTCGGTGACGGATACTCACAGTGCTCCTTGCCGCCGTGATACATGACAAATACGTAGTCTGCCTGCTTCTTCACGGCATTGATCTGCGCCATGGCGGCAAAGGGACGGAACGGTGCCGCACCTGCCTGATCCTTCAGCGCATAGGTATATTCATGCTCGTTATAGCTCAACACGGCGATCCTTTTTCCGCCCAGCTCCATAAAAAAGGGCTTTGCGGCATCGTCGTCATTTTCGCCTGCACCAAACCAATTGACACCTGCCTCATCCAGTGCTTTTTCGGTGTTATGAAGTCCTTCTACGCCGAAATCCAGCACATGGTTGTTAGCCAGGCCCGCATCGGTCACACCGGCAGCCTTCAGGGTCTTTGCGGAAGCCGTAGGTCCCTTCAGGTTGGGACCGCATTTTCTTATCCTGTTTTCCGTTTCGGTCAGCGCACATTCGAGGTTGACCACAACGCGGTCATGAGCGGCAAATACATCCGCCACATCCAAGAACAGGCTCTTAACATCACCTTTGGCAAACAGCGGTGCGGAAAGCTCGGTCGGCACAGTGTCGCCGCAAAAAAGAAGCTTCATCTTTTTTATTCACCTCGGTTTTGTTCATAAAAACAGGGCATCGGCACGTAAGAACATAAAGTGAACCCGATGCCCTTATTCTTCAATTGTTATACAAATCAGATGGTCTCTTCCAGCGCCTTGAGGTATTCGATACAGATCTTAGCTTCGGCCATACCGGTGGGATTGCAGGTCTCGCTCTCCACGACCATGGGAATGCCGAACTCGACAGCCTTTTGATAGCAGGCCTTGGTAGGAGCAGTACCCTGTCCCAGAGGCTTGCCGTTTCCGTCTTCAAAGCCGTCCTTGATGTGGATGAAGTGCAGTCTGTCCTTCAGACGCTCCATCAGCAGCACGGGATTGACCTTGCCGACATAGGCCCAGTAAATATCGATCTGGATCAGCAGATTGGTGCGGTATACCAGCTGATCGTGGATCATGGAGCCATCCTTATTGGGAATAAACTCATGAGAATGATTGTGATAGCCCAGAGTGATGCCTTCCTTGGCCAGCAGCGGCTGATACTTGTTTGCAAAGGCGATGAACTCATCCAGCTTCTGCTGATCGCTCAGATCTGCACCGGGAATGATAATATTCTTGTTGCCGATGGCCTTGTGATAAGCCACTGTCTCCTCAAAATTATCGGCGATCTCCTTCCAGCCGGTGTGCGTCGAAGATACCTTCAGGCCGTACTTGTCAAGCATCGCCTTGACCTCTTCTGCGCTGTGACCGAAGAATCCCGCAAACTCCACATACTTGTACCCCAGCTCGCTGACCTGACGCAGCGCCTTATCCATATCGACGCTCGTCACATCTCTGACGCCGTACATCTGAATGCCGTATTCCATATAGTAACAACTCCCTTTCAATAAGAATATACAAGGATACTATACAACATTTTCACAGCTTTGTCAATATTTTTTTGCCTGAATTTCGGCATTTATCAAAAGAAACGGCACAAAGCACGTGCCGTTTCTCTGTATCCTATATTTCGCTTCCGAAGGGCAGCTTCGTACCGCTGTCGGTGGTTTTCAGAATGTAACCGTTTTCCGAAGTGGTCAGCCGCACCGGGATATGTACCGTACTGGACAGCATGACCGGCTGACGGGAACCTCCCATAAATCGGTACTGACTGATTGAGCAATGGAGGCTGCTCAGGTTCTTTATCATCTGGTCCGCCGCCACAGAGCATTTTTTCATGATCCGCTTGTTCACCAGACGGATCTCCTCTGCCGTTCCCACGATCAGTATATCTTTTTGCGCCCTCGATTCCACCGAATCTTCCGCCTCGATCAGGTCAATGGCACAACGGAACACATCACGAAGCCGATTGGCACTCGCCCTTCCGGAATCCGTTGTATATATCCTTCCGTCAAAACGAATCCTTTTGAGGAGATATGCCGTATAGTCCAGCTGCCGCTTTCCGATGGAAGACGGCACACCGTTGTTCTCGTGGGCATTGACCATTGTGAATATCCGGATGCAGTCGCTGCGCAAGCGTACCGGCATACTCAATACCTTTCGGTTTTCGGTATCGATGACCGACCATCGGAAATTACCGTTCAGATACAGCACACCGTCCACACAAATCAGGGAATAATGCATATCCTCATTGGAGTTATGGCCGAACAGAGCTATATCCGCATCGAACACCGGTGCTGGCGGCACATGATCAACAAGGAAACGGACACCTGCCAGATCCAAAACCGACCCGTTTCCCACTTCTTCAATACCGCCGATGGCGCTGCGCACGTCATTGTTTCCTACTGTATACATCACCTTGCCGCCGAGCCTGCGCATCACGTTGATGATGCCGGGTACCGCCGCCACATAGGGTTTCACATGCTCCGGCCGCCGTCCTGCCTTGAACTCATCGGCAAGATCTCCGGTGTGAACGGTATATTCCGGTGCGGCTGCCCGAAGGAATTTGGCGCACAGCGAATACATATCCGTCGGTGTATCGGATATGTGTGCCACCAAGTGCTTTTTCCCTTCGGAAAACTGCCGTACCGCCTCGATATACTCATCCTCACTGAGCCCTGCCGGCAGTATCGTATGCTCAAAGCCTCCCATGTGATCCTCTCCTATTTCATGCAGGTCAGCGTAAAGCTGAATGTACTGCCCTGCCCGATGGTGCTCTTTACACTGATATTTTCGCCCATATGATGCAGCATTTCGCTGGCGATGGAAAGTCCCAATCCCGATCCGTTGGAGCCGGTATGCGACTTGTCCGCCTTATAGAACCTATCAAACACGTAGGGCAGATCCTCTTCGGAAATACCGATGCCGTTATCGGAAACATCGATAACCGCCTTGTTCTCTTTTCTCGTGACCTTCAGTGATATTTTGCCACCCTCCGGCGTATACTTCATGGCATTGTCCAGCAGAATGACCATGACCTGCTCTACCCGGTCGGCATTGGCCAGCACCACAGGACAATCCTTCGGTGCTGTCAGCAGCTCAAAGGTCTGTGATTTATCCATTGCCACGGAGGTGTATTTATCTGCCAGGTCCTCCACGATCTCGCCCAGGTTCACCCGCTGCGGATCGAATACCAGCTTGCCGCTCTGAAGTCTCGACAACACCAGAAGGTCATCGATCAGCCGGGACAAACGCAGCGTTTCTCTGTAAATAATGTCATAATACCGCTGCCGGGTCTCTTCGTTTTTCACCATGCCGTCACGCATCGGCTCGATCAGGCCCCGCAGCGCAGTCAGCGGTGTTCTCAGCTCATGTGAGACGTTGGCAACATAGTCTCTTCTCGTGCGCTCCAGCCGCTCACTTTCGGTAATATCCGTAAACAAACCAACGGCGCCGACAGTCTTGCCCTCCTCGTTGGTAACCGGAGATATCGTCGCTTTAATCACTCTCGTGAGGAATGTGAAGTTGACCGTCTTCAGTACGCTCTTTTCCACTGCCTCATCAAATGCATTCCAGACCTCGTCCCTGTTCAATATGGCATATTTATCCATTGTCAGTGTCTCATCCGCCGGGAACATATCTTTGAATGCCGGATTGATATAGATGATCTCACCGAAGGAATTGACTGAAATAAAGCCTTCCATCAGTCCGTCAACTGCCTGCTTCAGGCGGTTGCGCTCAACGGTCAGCTCGGATATTGAATTATTCAGCCGATATGACAGATAGTTCAGCGACATTGCCAGCTGTCCGATCTCCGCAGCCTGATTTTCATCCGCCCGCAGATCGGCTTTCCCGCTTGCCATACTCAGAGCCACATCCCGCATCTGTCGCAGCGGCCTTGTGATTCGGGCAATAATGATCGACAGCACCAGCATCGTCAGCGGCATGATGATCATCAATACGATGATCAGGATGTAGCGGAATGTGCCGACCGCCGCCATCGCCTCGTACAACGGCACAAAAAGCAGCACACCGCCAAGCACCTTGTCGTCCCTGATCAGCGGTATGCCGACGCCAACCACCTGGATATTAAACGCCACGGTAATGTAGCCAGAAATCTCTCTGCCCTCCAGCACCTCGTCCACGAAGTCCGAGAGCTCATCCATGATTTCCTCGTTCAGCGCATCACTGGCTGCGAGTTTGGAACCATCTTCATCCACTACGAGGAAATAACCATCCAGCAAGCCGTCACTGCTTTTCAGTTTGTCCAGCAGCCGGCCGGCGGAAGGGTCTCCAAGATCATCGTCTTTTATTTCAAGGATGACCTGCCCCAGTGCTCTTGCCTTCGGCAGCATCTCCGCCGCCTTGATCCCGGCAAACATTCTTTGTGAAAGCAATGAATAGACTACGCCGGTAAGCAGCGTAGCCATAACCAATGTGATGATGACAACCAGGGTCAGTTTGAACATCAGGCTTGTCTTTTTCATCCTGTGCTCCTGTTGTATCTTTTTTTATTTTCTTTTTATTCGATTTCGAACTTATAGCCCACACCGTAAACCGTCCGCAGGCTCCACGGCACGCCGTCCTGCGGCAGCTTCTGGCGGATTCGCTTGATATGCGTATCTACGGTTCTGGTATCGCCGAAGAAATCATAGCCCCATACATTGGAAAGTATCTGTTCACGGCTGAACACCTGTCCGGTGTGAGAAGCCAGCATGTGCAGGATCTCTACCTCCTTGGGCGTGAACGGGATCACCTGTCCCAATGCCTTTACCTGATAATTGGACAGATTGATCTCCAGACCGGGGAAACGGGTAATGCTGTCATCGGTCTCTTCCTTTTCGTTGAAGCGCCTCAGCACCGCCTTTATGCGGGCCAGCACTTCCCGGGGACTGAAGGGCTTGACGATATAGTCATCAGCACCTAACTCCAGACCGAGAATGCGGTCGATTTCCTCGCTTTTTGCGGTGAGCATGATGATCGGCAGATGGCTGCTCAGCCGAATCGTGCGGCAGACATCGATGCCGTTGCGCTTGGGCATCATCAGATCCAGGATCATCAGATCGGGCTTCTGCTCGTTGGCGAGCCTCAGCGCCTCTTCGCCGTTATAAGCAGAAATATGCTGATAACCCTCATTATCCAGATACAGCCCAATGGACTCATGCACCACCTGATCGTCGTCGCAGATCAGTATCATCGGAAATTTCGTCATGGCAATCACCTCACGTATTGTTGTTTCCATTATACATGATACTTTGCCCCTTTTCAACACACTTTGTGAAAAATCAGAAAGATTTCATATTTCGCTTCATTTGTTTATCATTTGTTCTTATTTATAGGATTTAACGCTTGTGTGCTGTACAAATGCCTCGGTTTGTGATATGATAAACAGGAGATAATTCTGAAGGGAGTCTTCAAGATTGGAAAATACTGAAAAAAAGTCCACCAACTTCATCGAGGATTTTGTCAACCAGGATCTGGCCAGCGGCAGAACGGAAACCGTCCATACCCGTTTCCCTCCCGAGCCCAACGGCTACCTGCATATCGGTCATGCAAAGGCTCTGTGCATCGACTTCGGCATTGCAAAGAAGTACGGCGGCCTGTGCAACCTGCGCTTTGACGACACCAACCCCACCAAGGAGGATACCGAATTCGTCCTCGCCATCCAGAACGACATCCGCTGGCTGGGTTATGAGTGGGCCAATCTGTACTATGCTTCCGACTTCTTCCCCAGATTGTATGAGATCGCCTGCGACATGATCCGCCGCGGCGTTGCCTATGTGGATGACCAGAGCGCCGAAGAAATGCGTGCCAACCGCGGCACCCTCACCACCCCCGGCAAGAACAGCCCCTATCGTGACCGCTCCGTCGAAGAGAACCTTGACCTGTTCGAGCGCATGAAGAACGGCGAATTTGCCGACGGTTCCAGAGTTCTGCGTGCAAAGATCGACATGGCGGCTCCCAACGTCCTGCTGCGCGACCCCACCATGTACCGCATCCTGCGCCATCACCATCACCGCACCGGTGACAAGTGGTGCATCTATCCCATGTATGACTTCCAGCATCCCGTACAGGACGCCATCGAGGGCATCAGCCACTCCCTGTGCTCACTGGAATACGAGATCCATCGTCCTCTGTATGATTGGTTCGTGGAACAGGCCGGCTTTACCGCACATCCGCCCCGCCAGATCGAGTTCGCCCGTCTGAACATCACCAACACCATCATGTCCAAACGGTATCTGCGTCATCTGGTGGAGAATCACTATGTAGCAGGCTGGGACGATCCCCGTATGCCCACTCTGGTCGCCATGCGCCGCAGAGGCTATCCCGCTGCCGCCATCCGTGACTTTATCGAGCGTGTCGGTGTAGCCAAGGCCGATTCTGAAGTCGAAAGTGCTCTGCTGGAGCATTGCGTCAGAGAATCCCTCGGCGATATCGCTCCCCGTGCCATGGCCGTGCTGGATCCCATCAAGCTCACCTTCTCCAACTGGGAGGAGGGCAAGGTGGACGAGCTGGAGATGGAAAACCATCCCGACCATCCCGAGCTGGGCAGCCGCACCCTGCACTTTACCAAGACCGCCTATATCGAGCGGGAAGACTTTATGGAGGAGCCCGCAAAGAAATTCTTCCGTCTGGCTCCCGGCCGTGAGGTCCGTCTGAAGGGTGCCTACATCATCAAGTGTGAAGAGGTCGTCAAGGACGAAAACGGCAACATCACCGAGCTGATCTGCACCGTCGATTTGGACAGCAAGAGCGGCTGCGAGGGCGCAAACCGCAAGGTCAAGGGTACACTCCACTGGCTCAGCGACATCGATGCCAAGCCCATCGAGGTTCGTCTGTACGAAAACATTCTCCTTCCCGAGGAAGAAAATGCCGCCGCAGAAGCCAATGCGGAAGAGGAAACCGAGGAAGTCGAGGAGAACACCGCTCCCGCCGGATACGATTTCGTCAATCGCCTGAACCCCGACAGCTTGAAGGTGCTGCATTCTCTCGCAGAAGAAACCATCTGCAATGCCGAGGTCGGCACCACCTTCCAGTTCCTGCGTATGGGCTACTTCTGCAAGGATCCCGACTCCACCGATGCCCTGCCCGTATATAACCGCACGGTCAGCCTGAAGGACAGCTGGGCCAAGGCACAGACCAAGAACTGAATCTCATAATCATCAGGCTTCCCCGTTTCATTACCGGGGAAGCTTGTAATAAAAAAAGGAGAAAGCCATGAAATTCCAAGATAAAGTCGTCATTATCACCGGCGCTTCCATCGGCATCGGCAAGGCCACTGCACAGCAGTTTGCAAGGGAAGGCGCTCATGTCGTACTCGTCGACCTCAATGAAGAAGGCCTGAACACCGTAAAGGCGGAGCTTCTGCCTCTCGGTCATGAGGTCATCACCTATGCCTGTGACGTCAGCGACGAGCAAGCCGTCAACGGAATCGTAAACGATACGCTCACCCGTTTCAGCCGCATCGATATTCTGGTAAACAACGCCGGAATCTGGCGGCGGTTCGCTCCTTTCGTCGAGACCACCTCCGACATGTGGAAGCGCTATATCGACGTGAACCTGATGAGCGTACTGTACTTCAGCCATGCAGTGCTGCCCTCCATGCTGGAAAAGGGCTGCGGACGCATCATCAGCGTCGCTTCCGTGGCAGGCGTATACGGCAATGCCAACATGGTAGACTACTCGCTGACCAAGGGTGCCATTATCTCTTTCACCAAGGCACTGGCCAAGGAGGTCTCCGCCAAAGGCATCACCATCAACAGCATTTCCCCCGGCAGCGTCAGCAACGTGCAGGACGTGATCGAGCCCAGCGAGCTGTCCTTCTCCGGCAGAACCGGCACTCATACCGAAAACGCCAATGTCATCTGCTTCCTTGCAAGTGACGAAGCCGCCTATATTTCCGGACAGAACATCCTTGTGGACGGCTGCAGAAAAAAGATGTAACCGATTTGAATATCAATCGGAAGATCAGTCATCAAATGAGCAACAATTGATGGGTTATATCTGCTGAAAAAACATACGTCCAAAAACAAAACACTCCTACGAAAGAAAGTAAGGAAATGGACGAAATGAACATCACTGAGGCGTTGCTGAAAGCAATCATCGAACTGATTGAGAAGTGTGACACGATCGAAGAGCTCAGAGAATCCGTCAAGTGCATCATGAAAGACGATAATTAAAAGGTCAGCGCCGAGGCAAACAACACAAGCATAACAATGTAATACAAAGACTATGCCATGGCGGCCAATTGCTATGACAAAAAACGGCAGGGATCAATTCCAATGTCATTAAGTTAAGATGACAGGAAAGAATACCTCGTATCCAAACAAGGGTACGAGGTGTTTTTTTTAAGTTAAACATACAAAAAAGGCTTGACAAATCGAGCAAAATGTGCGGCCGCTTTGCTGATT
>JAZLHZ010000126.1:0-3453 GCA_045617085.1 Clostridia bacterium | reverse complement strand
AGCCGTCCCAAAGTCCTTCCCCAGCTCACTGGGGAAGGTGTCGCCGTTAGGCGACGGATAGGGCATGATATGTATCGGTAGAGATATTTGCCAACTGCATTACTTTATCAGCCCTATCCACCGCCTGCGGCGGTCCCCATTCCTCGCTGCGCTCGTTCCCACTGAGATGGGGAAGGACTTGGGATATGCAGAAAGGAAAAACTTCTCACTCCTGACTAAACACAGAAAGGAAAACGGCATACTTATGAGCAAATTGAAATACGGCTGGGCTTCGAGAGATCTTTCCACCGACGGCCCGATCGTGATCACCGGACAGGCGCATCAGCGGATCTCGCAGGGCACGCATGATCCGGTCATGACGACGGCGCTGGTGCTGGAGCGGGACGGTCAAACGGCTGTTTTCGTATGTCTGGATACCACCGGCATCAATTCGTATCTGGTGGACGAGGTTCGGGAAAAGACCCATGCGCTGCGCAGCGATATCCCGGCGGAATCGATCATGATCAGCGCCACCCATTCCCATACGGGTACCTGCCACAAGCTGAACGAGTATCTGTTCAAGGCGAGCGACGATCCGCAGGACGCCATGCCGATCAATTTCGAGTATGTCAATACCGATGACTACCGCCATTTCCTCTCCGATACCATGGCGGAAATGATCGTTGAGGCGTGGGACAGCCGAAGCGAAGGCGGTTTTGCCTATGGCTACGGCTATGCGGTGGTGGCGCATTCCCGGCGTGTGACGTATTTTGACGATGTGTCCACCCGTCCCGGCGCAAACAAGGGCAACAACACCTATGCCATCAACGGTCATGCCGTAATGTACGGCAATACCAACGACGAGAATTTTGCAGGATATGAAGCGGGCGCCGATCACTTCATCAACATCCTGTACACCTTTGACAAAGAGAACCGGCTGACGGGCGCTGTCCTCAATGTGCCCTGTCCTTCTCAGTGCTCCGAGGGCGAATGGATGCTGAGCGCTTCCTACTGGCACGAGACGAGAGAGCTGATCCGCAGGAAGTACGGCAACATCTTTATCATGACCCACTGCGCGGCGGCAGGCGACCTCAGCCCCCGCATTCTGCACTATAAGCAGGCCGAAAAGCGCCGCTTCCAATTGAAGTACGGCGGCGAGGAGAGCATTACCGAGGAATTCACCCGAAGAGACATCGCCGAGCGCATTGCAGAGGCCTTTGACGAGGTGCTTTCGTGGGCGAAGAAGGACCTGCACGACGATATGGTGCTGGAGCATCGGGTCACCGTGACGGAGCTGGAGCGCACGAAGATCACCGAAGAGCAATATGAGGACTGCAAGCGGGGACTGGAGGAGCTGAGAAAGCAGAGCTTCGTCGATACCGGCGACGTAAAGGCCGATCTCATCAAAAACTCCACGCTGGTAAGCAACCGGGCCCGCCTGATCGCAGGCATCAAACTGTATGAAAAGATGCAGCAGGGCGTCGCCACGGCGCAGTCCGAGGTGCATACCATCCGCCTCGGCGACATTGCCTTTGCGACCAATGCGGACGAACTGTATATGGACTTCCAGCACCGGGTGCAGGCCAGATCGCCCTTTGAGCAGACCTTCGTCATTCAGCTGGTGGGTCAGCCGTCGAACCTTACGCAGGTGTCCGGCAGCGACTCCACCTGGTACCTCTGCACGCAGCGGGGTCTGGAAAACAAGGGCTATTCCGCCAGCATCTTCTGCACCAGAGTATCTCCCGAGGGCGGCCAGCAGTGGGTGAACTGCGTGGTGGACGAATTGAAGCAGCTGAAAAAGTGAAAGGAGTCCAAAATGGGACATTGGGATTTTGACCCGTCGATCATTCCGGTCACGGGTCATCAGGGCGCACGTACCCATGTGCCGGGCAATACGATGGCTGCCTTCCGCTATGCCATCGGGCTCGGCGTTGACGTGATCGAGACCGACATCCGTCAGACGAAGGATCATCAGCTGGTGCTGATCCATGACGAATATCTGGACGACCTTACCGACGGCAAGGGCTTTATCCGGGATCTGACGCTGGAGGAGATCCGCCGCTGCCGTGTGACCTCCTGTGAGGAATATCAGGGCAGCGAGCCGGTTCCGACACTGAGGGAGTTCCTGGAGCTGGTAAAGCCGTATCCGTCGCTGCTGCTGAACCTGGAGCTCAAGGATCATCCGCATCTGGAAGGTGCGGAACGGGCATATGACACGGCGGATCGTGTGATCGCCATGGTGGAGGAATACGGCCTCGGTGACCGTGTCGCCTTCAACAGCTTCAGCGGCAATCTGCTGGAGCATATCGATACGAAATATCATCACCGCTATCCGCTTCAGGGCTTTTACCCGTATTTTTATATCGGTACCGATCACGAGAAGAGTCCGGAGGAATTCATGACCTTTGCCTGTATGCGGCATACCGAGCTGGGTGCCGACGGCAAGCGGCATCCGCTGGAGGGCGGCGTTTGCCCGAAGGAGTGGTTCGATTTCGTGATCGAAAAGGGTATGCAGCCGTGGATGGATACCCGGGTAAAAACCTGTGAGGAGATCGAGACCGCCATTGCCTACGGCGCCAGAAGCCTGTGCAGCGACGATCCGGAAGAGACGCTTGCCATAGTCCGCAAAATGGGGCGGCATCCGTAAAAAAGAAAAGAGGGTACTTGACTTATGAGCAATCTGAAATTCGGCTGGGCATCGAGAGACCTTTCCACCGATGACCCTATCATTATTACCGGACAGGCGCATCAGCGTATTTCCAAGGGCAGCCATGACCCCATCACCACCACCGCATTGGTGCTGGAGCGGGATAATAAGAACGTGGTCGTGTTCGTCTGCATGGACAACGTGGGCATCGGCCCGAACCTCGTGGACGAGGTGCGGGAAAAGACCCATGCGCTGCGCAGCGACATTTCCGGCGAGGCGATTATGATCAACGCCACGCATGCGCATACCGGCGCCTGCCACTATGAGAACGACATCCTGTTCCATGCAAGCAAGGATCCGCAGGATGCCATGCCCGTCAATTTTGAGTATACCAATGCCGATGATTACCGCCATTGGCTGTCCGACACCATGGCGGAGATGATCGCCGAGGCATGGGACAGCCGCAGCGAGGGCGGCATCGCCTACGGCTACGGCTATGCCGTCGTGGCGCATTCCAGACGGGTGCTGTACTTTGACGACGTATCCACCCGGCCCGGCGCTCCCAAGGGCAACAATACCTATGCCATCAACGGACACGCCGTGATGTACGGCAACACCAATGACGACAATTTCAGCCACTATGAGGCCGGTGCCGACCACTTCATGAACGTGGTGTACACCTTTGACAAGGCGGGCAAGCTCACCGGTGCCATCATCAACGTGCCCTGCCCCTGCCAGTGCTCCGAAGGCGAATGGTATCTGTGCGCCCCCTCCTGGCACGAGACGAGGGAACTGATCCGCAAGAAGTACGGCAACATCTTCATCAT
>JAZLHZ010000125.1:0-2626 GCA_045617085.1 Clostridia bacterium | reverse complement strand
CTGTATTATGTATTGCCCCTCAAATGGCGCAATGCGGTGCTGCTGCTCGTCAGTCTGGCCTTTTACGGCTGGGGCGAGCCGGTTTATGTGCTGCTGATGGCGGGCTCCATCGTCGTGGACTATGTTTTCGGCCTTATGGTGGAGAAGTACCGCAGCAACGACAAAAAGGCGAGAAGGTTCGTCATTTACAGCGTGGTCTTCAATCTGGGCCTGCTGTTCGTGTTCAAATATCTCGACTTCATTATCGAAAACCTGCGTCTGCTCCCCTTCCTGTCGGGGCTGACGCCGCTGGGACTGGAGCTGCCCATCGGCATTTCGTTCTACACCTTCCAGAAGCTGAGCTATACCATCGACATCTACCGTGGCGATGCCAAAGCGCAAAAGAACATCGTGAACTTCGGCGCCTTCGTGACGCTGTTTCCCCAGCTGATCGCAGGCCCGATCATCCGCTATAAGGACGTGGACGACCAGCTTTCCGAGCGCAGCCATTCGGTCGGAAAATTCGCCTCGGGCGTGGAGATCTTCTGTGTGGGTCTTGCCAAAAAGGTGCTGCTGGCCAACGGCATCGGCGCCCTGTGGGATGCGTACAAGCTGATGCCCGCCGCACAGATCAGCGTGCTGGGCGCATGGCTGGGCGTGATCGCGTTCAGCTTCCAGATCTATTTCGATTTTTCCGGCTATTCCGACATGGCGATAGGTCTTGGCCGCATGTTCGGCTTTGAATTCATCAAAAACTTCGATTATCCCTATATCTCCCGGAGCATCACCGAGTTCTGGAGAAGATGGCATATTTCGCTGGGCAGCTGGTTCCGCAGCTACCTGTATATCCCCCTCGGCGGCAACCGCCGGGGCATCGGCCGCCAGCTTGTCAATATCGGCATCGTGTGGGCGTGCACGGGTCTGTGGCACGGGGCCAGCTGGAACTACCTCGTCTGGGGCCTGTACTTTGCCGTGATACTGATGCTGGAAAAGCTGTTCCTGCTGAAGGCGCTGGAGAAAGCGCCCAAGTGGGTCTCGCATGTGTATGCGCTGCTGCTGATCGTCATCGGCTGGGCGATATTCGGCATCGAGGACATCGGGCTCTGTATCGGGTATCTGGGCAGGATGTTCGGCCTCGGCGGCGGCAGCTTCGTTTCCGCCGTGGACGGGTACTATTTGAGGGAATATGCGCTGATGTTCGCCGCACTGATACTCGCTTCGCTGCCGCTCGGCGCCGGGCTCATCAACCGGCTCAGCGGAAAAAAGCGGGGCGCAGCGGTCGTGATGCTGGCAGTGATCTGCCTGATCGTATGCACTGCCTATCTGGTGAACTCCACGTATAACCCCTTCCTCTACTTCAGATTCTGAGAATCGGGAGACACAGAATGAAAAAAACATTGACCGTGCTGTTCGTGCTGTTTATCTTCGGCTTTGCGGCGGCGGCGCTGCTGCTGCCGGACACGCTGTTTTCGCCGACGGAGAACCGGAACCTGGCGCAGATGCCGGACGTGACATGGGAAGGCGTGGTTTCGGGCACATTTGAACAGGACTTTGAAACGGCGTTTGCGGATCAGTTTCCGCTGCGGGATCTCTGGATCGGCATGAAGTCGGCGTTTGAGGGCGTTCTCGGCAAACGGGAAAACAACGGCGTGTACCTTTGCAAAGATCGGCTGATCGAGAAGATCGAGGAACCGGACGGGGAACGGATCGATCAGAACATCCGCCTCGTCAACCGCTTTGCTGAAAACTGCACCGTGCCGGTATACTTTACGCTGATCCCCACGGCGGCGCTGATCTATGCGGACGAGCTGCCGCAGGGCGCTCCGGTCTGCGATGAGAGAGCGTGGATCGGCTGTATTTCGGAAAACGTCAATGCGGAGATCATCGACACGGTTTCGGTGCTGGAAAACGGCGAGACCGACCTGTTCTACCGCACCGATCACCACTGGACGAGCGAGGGCGCATCCTTTGGCGCAAAGGCTGCGGCAGAGGTGATGGGTGAGACTCTTGCGGCGGAATATGAACCCGTCACGGTGACGGAGGAGTTTTGCGGTACGCTGTATTCCAAAGCGGGCCGATGGAGCATAAAGCCCGATACCATGGAGGTCTATGTGCCGCAGGACGGCATCACCGTCACGCATATCGAGAACGGCGAAGAGACGGAAGGCACGCTGTACGACTATGACAAGCTCACGGAAAAGGACAAGTATGCGTTCTTCATGGGCGGCAATCAGCCGCTGGCCGTGGTGAAAACGGGGCACGAGGGAAAGAAGCTGCTGCTGGTGCGGGATTCCTATGCCGACAGCGAGATCCCGTTCCTGTGCGAGGCGTTCTCGGAGATCCATGCGGTGGATCTGCGGTATTTCAAGACGGGGCTGCTGACGTACATCGCCGAAAATGACATTGACGAGGTGCTGATCTCCTACAGCATCCGCAACTTCATGACGGACACCAATCTGGCTTTCATGAGCAGGTGACAAGAATGACAGAGATATTGAAAGCGCATCTGAAACGGTATCCGCTGATGCAGGCGACGGACATCGCAAAGCTCATCTATCAGTCGGCCTTCGGACCGGGACATCTGATAAAGAGCCGGGAATATGCCGCTGCCCGTCTCGGCGAGGAGCTGAAGACCGCCGAGCCCGGA
>JAZLHZ010000124.1:0-4436 GCA_045617085.1 Clostridia bacterium | reverse complement strand
AAGGTCTATTGTGTCTGCGACGAGTATGACGAGATCTCCCGTTACATCGCAAACGATGTACCTCAGGAGGAGAAGAAGAACCTGTATGCCATTATGAACCGCATCAAGTACGATACGTATATGTGGAATCTGGACCGCATTTCTGATGAGTTCGTACCCGATTTTGCCAAGCGTATGGCCGAGGAATACCGTTCGGCAGCGAAGAACAAACAGCTGGACAAGCGGCTGTTTGACGAGTGGAGATGGAAACGACTGCAGAGTGTGGCATCGTCTCCGGCAGTATTTGCCGAGCAGTTTGTCAACGAGCGGAAGATGAAGACCGTAAACGGCAATATCAACGAGCTGCGCAATAATGTCAACGGGATCTACGGGAGACTGGATGCACTGGAGCATAATATCAAAATTGTATCGCCGAAGAACGGACTGATGAAAAAGATGCGCACGGCGCTGTCTGTCGTCAGGCATGAGGGCCTGGGCGGCATATCCAGAGTACTCAAGGAAAAGACAAATGCAGGTAAGTAAGGAGGCGGGTACTATGGCACCGATGTTTTCAATCATTATTCCCGTGTACAACGTGGAGCAGTACCTGGCTCAGTGTCTGGACAGCGTGCTGGCACAAACGTTTACCGATTTCGAGGTGATCTGCATCAACGACGGATCGAAGGATTCCTCTCTTTCCATTCTGAGAGAGTATGAGAAGAAGGACAAGCGCATCAAGGTCATTGATCGAGAGAATGGCGGCGTTTCGGCAGCAAGAAATACAGGTGTTGAGGCTGCTCAGGGCGAGTATATTGCATATCTTGATTCTGATGATGCGTATGTTGCCAAACTGCTCAAGAAAATAAATGATGAAATCGAAGCAACGAAAGCTGATATCGTGGTGTTCGGTATTAAGGATATGATCGATTCCGCACCGGATGCCTGGTTCGATTTTGTGGCAACGACTTCGTCCGCATATTTCAGCCCGTTTGATCCATATGCCCTTCTTTATCAGCCGGGTGCATATCCTTTCATGTGGAGAAACGTATTCAGGCGCGAGATGCTGGTAAAGAATCATGTAACATTCGACGAGAGACTCAAGCTCGGTGAGGATACTGTATATCAGTTTATGGCTTTCCCGTATGCCCACAGAATACGCTATATTCCGGACAAGTTGTACCTCTATCGTCGGATGAGGAAAAATTCGGCAACAAAGGAAGCGCATGAGAATTTGGATAAAATGATCAGAACCCATGTTACCATTGTGAATGAGATTGTGCAGGGATGGACAGAACGGGGATTGATGGAACAGTATGGCGACAAGCTATATCCGTGGATTCTCAACTTCATGATTCCCGATTTCAAGCGTATATCGGAAGACGGAAAAAAGAAGGTCGCCAAGGAGCTCTTGGCTGTTATGCCGGAGGAATACAGGCCGTTGACGCTTAATTCTTATGATGAAAAGCTATTGAATATTCTGCAGAAATATGCAGGCGTCAAAGTCAAAAAGGTATTTGGTGAATAAGAGGTATCAGATGTCTATGGAACATAGTAATATTGCATCAATCTCCCAAACAAGGTGTATGTCCTGTGGGGCATGTAAAAATATATGTCCCAGGTGTGCCATATCCATGGAAGCTTCGTCGGTCGGTTTTCTTTTTCCGAAAATCAATTTTGATCTTTGTGTCAATTGCGGGAAATGTATTGATGTATGTCCTGCTGCTGATGATATAGTAAAAAATGAGACCCCAAAGATATATTCATTAACAATGCCTGAGAATATCGCAAAAGTCAGCTCTAGTGGTGGTATGTTTACTTTGTTGGCGGATTATGTTTTGGATAAAAATGGTATTGTATTCGGTGTGGCTTTTGATGATGATTATTTGGGAGCTCATCATATCGGTATTGAACGAAAAGAAGATTTATACAAACTGCGTGGATCAAAGTATGTTCAAAGTGTACTTGGTGATACATACTGCAGGATAAAGGAAGAGCTGAAAAAGGGCAGATGGGTGCTCTTTTCTGGTTGCGGTTGTCAGGCGCATGGTCTCAAGTGCTTTCTCGGTAAAGAATATGAGAAGTTGATCGTTGTGGATTTGTTGTGTCATGGTGCCCCTTCTCCCCTTGCCTATAAATCATATGTTACGGAATTGGCTGGCGGAAAAGAGATTCAATCGGTAAATTTCAGAGAAAAAGCATATTTTGGCTGGGGGTCATCTCTGTCAGTATTTTATACAGACGGTTCTGTGACAAGAGAAGATTGCCGGAAGAGCAAGTTTTACAGAGGTTTTCTGAGCGGTTTGCTTCAGAAAGATGCTTGTTCAAGTTGTCAATATGCTTCTCCCTATACACATCAAAGCGAAATCACGATTGGTGATTTTTGGGGAATAAGGAAGATTGCACCTGAATCGCATGACGACAATGGTGTAAACATGATCATTGTTAACAATAACAAAGGCTTAAGGATATTTAATGAGTGTATAGCGAAAAGCAATGCAAAATATTGTGAGCAGGATTTAAAAAAGACATATGAGCTGTGTAAATCGGAGAATGGACAGTTTATAGCACCGCTGCATGCGCACTGGGCAAAGCGTCATTTCTTCGACGCGCTGCCATACAAGGGATATACAAGAGCGTTTAACGAGGCTGTTCAAAGTGATTATGATGTTGGCATTATCGGCTGGTGGTTGAATGCAAACTATGGCGGAGTAATGACATATTATGCCCTGAACAGAGTAATCAACGACATGGGACTGTCGGTATTGATGATCCGTCATATTCGTTGGCCTTCTGAGGAAAATCCGGACAGATCCAGCGTTGTTTATCGGTTTGCCGATAAACACTACAATATCAGCCAGAATTATCATAAGGATAAGCTGTATTGCCTGAATGACAGAGTGAAGACTTTTGTGTCCGGTTCAGATCAGATGTTCAATCCGTGGCTTTGGACTTGGTCTGGAAAGGAATATTTCTTTAGCTTCGCAGAGATAAATCACAATATCGTGTCGTACGCTTCATCCTTCGGTAATTCCTATGATGTCAACAACCAGCATCATATAGAGATATCGTATTTGCTGCATCGTTTCAGTTCAGTATCGGTACGTGAAGATTATGGTGTGGATATCTGCAGAGATGCTTTTGGTATTGAAGCCCAGCATGTGGTAGATCCGGTATTCCTTTGCAATCCGAAATATTATGATGAACTGGCACAAGAATCACAGATGACAAAAGAAGGAAGTTATGTGCTCAATTTCATTCTGGATCCGGATGAGGATAAGCGCAGGATACTTCCGCAAATCGCCGAACAGGTCGGTATGAACTTTAAATCCGTGGTTAACCTGGATAAACATGAAGAGAATGCCGAAAAACTGGGACTGCCGAATACGCTGCATGGAATTTCCGTAGAAGATTGGCTGAGATGCTATAAGGATGCTGACTATGTTATCACAGATTCTTTCCATGGTACCTGTTTTTCTATCCTGTTCCGGAAAAAATTCATTACGATTGCCAATCATTCCAGAGGTGCCAAGCGTATGGAGGTATTGCTAAATATGGCAGGCCTTTCCGACAGAATGGTGAACGATGTTAATGATATTAGCAGTGATTTGTTGATGCAGTCCATTGATTATGATGCGGTGTTTGCCCGTATTGCACCGATTGTTGAGGAATCCCGCAAATGGCTGTATGAAGCAATTACTGCTCCAAGGTCTGCAATTCTGGGTGAATCGGCACGAATGGATTATCGTATCGGCAAACTGGAGAACAGTGTTGCCCAGTTGAGTGGTGTAGAGCAGATGATCGGTAGTCTGGGTGAATCTGCACGAATGGATTATCGTATCGGCAAACTGGAGAACAGTGTTGTCCAGTTGAGTGGTGTAGAGCAGATGATCGGTAGTATTCAAAATACAAAAAATCAGTTTGAATCAGGAAAAAATGCTTTAAAAAAGGAGATTGAGGAGCTCAGAGCGACGAATGAAAAGCTGAATACAAGAGTGCAGCAACTTGAAGCATTGGTTACATCGGAGTCTGTTATGGATGTGGCACTGAGAAAATATCGGCAGATGAAGAACGGGAAAAAAGACAGGAAATGATACGGAGGATAAACAACATGTATGATTATCTGATCGTCGGCGCAGGTCTTTTCGGTGCCGTGTTCGCCCGGGAAGCCACGGATGCGGGCAAAAAGTGTCTCGTGATCGACAGGCGCAGCCATATCGCCGGCAATGCTTATACCGAGTGCGTGGAGGGCATCAATGTTCACAAGTACGGCGCCCACATCTTCCACACGAGCAATGAGGAGGTCTGGCAGTATGTGAACCGGTATGCCAGGTTCAACAACTATGCCAACTCTCCCGTGGCGATCTACAAGGACGAACTGTACAACCTGGCCTTCAACATGAATACCTTCAGCAGGCTGTGGAACATCAAGACTCCCGCCGAGGCTAAGGCGATCATCG
>JAZLHZ010000123.1:0-11629 GCA_045617085.1 Clostridia bacterium | reverse complement strand
ATATGCGACTTGACCATCCCTGCGCTTCCCTTTGCCCAGCCTGCGGGCATACCGCAGCAGGTGACGAGCTGCCAGCCGGTTTTGTCGCTGCTCAGCGTGCCGTCATCGATAAAGCGCAGCAATTCGTCTTCGGAAAGGTCGAGCGTGCTTGCGGCATCCGACAGCTGCATCGCCATGGCGAGGGCGTGGTCGGGAATGACGTACAGTCCTTCCTTTCGCCCGCTGCCGACCCTGCACAGCCGCAGACCGAAGCGGATGAGATTGATGCCGTCGATCTCCGGCAGGGCATCCGGCACGGCGAGCAGGGTATCGCCGAACAGGACGAGGCGGGAATCGGCGGTGATATCCCCGATCGAGGGCACGATATCGCCGAGGCGCTTCATGACCTCTTTGATGTCGAAGGCGGGCTTTTCGGGCTTACCCCGGCTCTTCTTTTTTTTCGTAATGCTCTCGGCGGGAGCGGTGTTTACCATCAGCGCCATGAACTGGCCTTCGCCTCTGGCGATATCGGGATGGATGCGCAGCATACCGCTTTCGGAGGCGGGCAGTCCGTTCAGGGCAAAGTCCCGTAATTCAAACTGCGGATGGCGGCGCAGAAAGCTCTCCACAGAGCCTTCGTTTTCCTCCTCGCTGAAGGTGCAGGTGGAATATACCAGCCTGCCGCCCTCCTTGATGAGGGAGGCGGCGCAGTCCAGAATATGCGCCTGACGCTTGGCACAGCCTGCGGGCGTATTGTCGGTCCATTCGTCCCTGGCGTTTGGGTTCTTGCGGAACATGCCCTCGCCGGAGCAGGGAGCATCCACCAGCAGCGCATCGAATACCGGCGGCAGGGCGGCGCTGAGCTGTTCGGGAGCGGCGCTCGTGACCACGGTGTTGGCAATGCCCATACGCTCGACGGTGGAGGACAGGATAGAGGCCCGTTTGGGCACGATCTCGTTGGAGATCAGCGCCCGGCAGGCGGAAGAGAGCTGTCCGGTCTTTCCGCCGGGAGCGGCGCACATGTCCAGCGCCAGCTCGTTTGACCGAACACCCAAAACAGAGGCAGGTGCCATGGCGCTTGCCTCCTGAATGTAATAGGCGCCCATACGGTGCAGCGGCGAAAGGCCGGGGCGGGTACCCTCTTTGATGTACCGGCCGCCGTCACACCAGGGGACGGGCGATTCCAGAAAAGCCTTGGCGGCTTCGGAAGCGCCCGGCCTTTTGTTATTGAGGCGCAGGGCAGCGGTGCCGAGTCCGTTTGTTTCTGCCATTATTCTATTACCGGATATACCGAGAAGGGCTCGTCGGTGATGTCGATATAGGCGAGGTATTCATGGGCGTTGTCGTGCTTCATCGTGAAGCCCCGTCTGTTTTCCATCGGTATGAGTTCGGTCTCGGGATGTTCAATGTCATAGCTGAGATGTACGACGGAGGGACCCATGGCGGCGTACAGCAGCGGGCCGTACTCCACGGCATAGCGTTCCTTGCCCCGGAGCTCTTCGCCGCCGGTGTAGCGGGTGACCTTAAAGCCCATGGGCACGGTGAAGGTGATCTCGTCGCCGGACTTGACCTCCAGTGCGAAATAGCCCTTTTCGGCATCGGCGGCCTTCCTGCCGTTCAGGAAGACGGCAACGGGACCGTTTGCCCATCTCGGGATGCGCAGCTTCAGCGTAAAGGGTGCAGCGGCTTCTTCGATCTTTATGCATACATCGCCGGTGTCGGGGATGCCGCTCTTCTGAACGAGCCTGACTTTTCCGCTGTCGAGGTTCAGCTCGGCATTGGAGGAGGCATAGATATCCGCGTAGACGGTGTTGCCCATCGTGGTGTACAGGAACTGGGGCAGCAGTCCCGCCAGCCTCGTGCCCAGCGAGGCGCAGCAGGTGCATCGGTCGAGCCAGCGGCTGTCCTTGCCCTCTTCAAGGAAGTTGAGGTAATGGAAGCCCTTGTCCTCCACCTGTGCAGCTAACAGCACGTTGTAGATGGAGTTTTCCATCTCGTCGGTATACAGGCTGTTGTCCGGCTCCAGCAGGTGCAGGCGCTGGTTCAGCAGTACCCAGAAGTTGGTGGAGCAGAGCTCGTTGTAGGCGTGCTTGGCGGAGAGCCAGTTGCAGCCGGGCCAGTAGGTATCAAATTCGCACATATTGATGCCGCCGCCCACATGCTGCCACTTGTCCCGGTACATCTCGTGCGCCTTTTTGACGGCATTGATATAGATCTCGTCGCCGGTGGCACGGTACAGGTCGCAGTAGCCCTCCAGTGTGGTGAGCAGGGTGGAGTGGGGATGATTACCGGGATGCGCATAGATTGCCCGGTGGTCACCGGAGATCACCTGCTGAAGCCACCAGGTCTCCCGATAGTACTTTTCGGCAATCTCCACGTCTTCCCACTTGCCGATGGGGGAATCATAGACTCTGGTGCCTGCCAGAATGCCCTGGAAGCCCAGATTCATGTCCTTGACGTAGGGGAGCAGATCGCAGGTGTTGAAGTAGTCGGTCATCATGCGTGCCAGCTCAAAGGCACGCTCGTTTCCCGCATAGCCTGCATCCAGCAGACCGAAGGTGATCCAGGCACGGGTATAGTTGGGGTATTCCTTGGTGTGGAACTCGTCCCTCGTGATGGGCATGATGAAGCCGTCCGGATCCTTGCAGTCGTCGATCTCTTTGACCACGGCATTGACCATGCGGCGCAGCTCTTCATCCTCCTGCCACAGCAGCGTGGTACCGGCGCCCATCAGGAATTCACCGGCGGTCTGACCCTTCAGGTTGATCTCGAAATGGCCGGACCGGAAGGCATATGGAACGGAAGGGGCAGGCTTTCCGGCATGTACCCGGTAATAGTACATCATCCGGTCAAAGTCGAATCCCTTCAGAAAGGAGATATTGTTGTCAAACGCCTGCTTCAGCCGTCCGGCGGTGAGAGTAACGCCTCCCACAGGGGCGGAAGCGGTGTAGGGGACTTTGTACTTCATAGGATACCTCTTTCTTTCATGAACAGTTGGGCGGCGAACCCGCCAAAAGTCTCGCCCCATTTCAGTGGGGCGAGGTGGAGGGAAAACATATTTATCTTACTTCTTCATGCTGTCGGCCAGCTTCTTCTTACTCTTTCTGAGGGCATCGGACATGTTGCTGACTTCTTCGGCAAGGGTATCGATGATGTCGATGGCATACTTGTTGGCAGATTCACGGCGTTTGTCGGCTTCGACACGGGCGTCGGTGATGATGCGCTCGGCAGCGGCATTGGCCTTGCTCTTGATGATACCGGCTTCCTCGGTGGCCTCCTGCAGCACGGTGGTCTGATCCTTCATCCGGCGAGCCTCGGCAGCGGCGTCATTCTTTAGGCCGGTAGCCGTGATCTGGGCATCCTTGCGGATGGCGGCAGCTTCCCGCTTGGCGGAGGAACGCATGGCGTCCGCTTCGGCACGGGCGTTGGAAAGGATGGTGTCGGCATTGGCCTTGGCGGCACTGAGGATCTTTTTCTCGTGCTCAATGATATGCTGGGCATAGAGCATCTCATCGGGAATGACATCACGGATCTGCTGGATGCACATGGTGAGATGATTCAGCCGCTTATTGCGTTCTTCCCTGTTGAGAGCGACACCGGGAGTCATGAAGGTGGGGTTGCCGACATAGCGCTCCAGCAGGTCCAGCAGCTCGAAAATGACCATATCCACGGTGCTGCGGTCATCCTCGTCGACGGGGGCGGCGTCGGGATCCTCATTGGGAATCTCGTCTTCGTCCTCGGCATATTCGTCCTCGGCTTCTTCTTCGGCTGCTGCTTCCTCTTCGGCATCCTCGGCGAAATCCTCGTCGGCTGCTTCCTCTTCGTCGATCTGCTCTTCCTCGTCAAGAGTCTCTTCGTCAAGAGCCTCTTCGTCAAGCTCCTCCTCGAGCTCTTCGTCGGTCAGCTCCTCGTCCTCATAGGCCTCTTCTTCCAGACGGTCGTCTGCGGCAGCGGCGTTCTTCCTGAACTTGTCGATAAAACTCATATTGAACTACTCCTTATGATATATTTTATAATTACTTACAGATTCCTTCCGTAATTTCATCCATGATTTCGTCCATGATCTCTTCGGGGACCAGCTTGGACACATCGCCGTGATGCGCCAGGATCTCCCGCACGAGGCTGGAGCTGATATAGGAATACTCGGCGGAGGTGAACATGGCGACGGTGTCGATATCGCCGATCACCCGGTTGCCCATCGCCAGCTGTACTTCAAGATCGGCATCGGCACCGCTGCGCAGCGACCTCAGCAGTACGCCGCAGCCGCAGTCCTTTGCCAGCTGATAGGTGAATCCGCTGCCGCTCGTCACGGAGACATTCGGAAGGTCCTTACAGCACTTCTTTATCATTTCCACTCTCTTCTCGGCGGAAAAGAGCGGCTTTTTTGCGGGATTGATCATGACCGCTACGGTGACACCGTCAAACAGCGCCGAAGCTCTTCGGATGATGTCCAGGTGTCCCTTTGTGACGGGGTCAAAGCTGCCGGGGAAAAAGCAGCGCACGGCGCTCAGTCCTCCTTTTTCGTGTAGGTGCAGAAGGTGATGCAGGTGTCCTTGTAATTTCGCTGATCAGTGATTACAAAGTCCTCCGGAACGTCATTGAGGTCGAAAGACGCTTCGTGCTCCATGACGATGAGCGCATCGTCTTTGAGCCGGTCTGTTTTTGCCAGCTCCGAAAGCGCCCTGCAGTAGATGTCGTGCAGGCGGTAAGGCGGATCCATGAACACCAGATCGAACTGCCTGTCCAGCCGTGAAAGTGCGGCAATGCAGTCGCCCTTGATGAGCCTTGCTCTGGCTTCCATGCGGCAGCCCTCGATGTTGCGGGATATGACGACGCAGGCCTTGGAGGACATGTCGCACAGTACGGCGTATTCCGCCCCCCTGCTGAGCGCCTCCAGCGCCAGTGCCCCGGAGCCGGAAAACATATCCAGCACGACAGAGCCGTATACCCTTGCGGAGATGATATTGAACAGCGCTTCCTTCACCCGATCGGAAGTCGGGCGGGTCTCGTCACCCTCGGGCGCAAAGAGCTTGCGTCCCCGGTGTTCGCCGGATATGATACGCATCAGACCTCGGCCCTCGGTCCCTTGCGGGGCTTGTTGTGGACACGCAGATTGCGCATCTTGCGCTTCTTGCCCAGAGCGATATCATGCAGCTTCTTCTTTCTCAGTGCGGGACCGGACAGATAACCGGCCAGCAGAGCGCCGGAGGGCAGCAGACCCGCAAACAGGAACAGAATGTTCAGCACCTTGGTCTCCACCAGCTCGTACATGAAGATAAAGGGCATAAATACGAAACGGGTGACGACATTGACCCAGTTGACGGAGACGGCTTCGCCTTCTTCCGTGCTGTCGGAATAGTCAAAATAGAATACGTCCTGCTCCTGTTCCTCGACCACGGCATCCTGCGGCTCGGCATCCGGATACAGGGGAGCCACGATGAGGTTGACGAGGGCGATCACAAAGAACGGGATGAAGCAGATGGCGGCGGCCTTTACGGCGACCTCCTTTTTGAATACCTGCTCGTACAGGGACTTGTCCACATGCCGTCCGTCCTTGACCTGCTTTTCGATGGTCGCTGCCATCGTGCAGGCTCTTTCGCCGTTGCCCGCCGCTTCGCTGTAGATCAGAAGCAGGAAGGCGACAAGGATCATGGCGGAGATGACGGTCAGAAGAATGCCGGAAAAACCGGAGATGAACAGCAGGCAGATCACTGCCATGACCGCATAGATGCCCCAGGTGCGGGCGGCGTAATTAAAGGCGATTTTCATTTTTCAAGATGCTCCTTTTCGGGTCGGGAATGGTTCGGTTTGTTTATAGATAGTTTTTACAACTCTTGACGGATGGCTTCGGCAACGGCCTTTCCGAGGCATTCATAGCCCTCGGGCATGTAATGGGTGCCGTCGGGGGAATGCCATTCTGTCGGCATATCCCGGGAGACGGTATACAGGTCGTCGATCGGGATGCCGTTTTCCTCCATGATCTTGCGGGCGGCTTCGTTGATGGCTTCGATATCGCTGTTGTACCGGGCGAAGTCGGGACGGCACACGTTTTCCTCAATAACGTAGGTCGTCAGGGCGAACATCAGCTTGGCGTTGGGGAAGAGGAGATGCAGCCGCTTGATGATCCGCCGCAGGTACATGGCGTATACGTCCACGGGCGTCAGTATTTCGTCGCCGTAATAGTGGACGATGTCCCACAGTCCGCAGTTGAAGTGGACAAGGTCGATGGATGCGGGATCGCAATCCTCCGATGCCCATACCTTGATATAGCGCAGCGTGTATTCGGCAAAGCGGGCATTGTCCTGACTCCAGAACACCTGCGCCTCGTCGTCCAGCAGTCGGCGCACCACGCTGTCATAGCCGATACGGATGGAGTCGCCGATCAGAAACACCTTTTTCACGGGCGGATCTCCTCCTCATCGGTGATGATGACGTTCATCGGGATGTCATGCTCCTCGGCGGGAATATCGTCCACCAGCTGGAGCGAATAGCATACGCCGACGATGGGGCAGCGGCACTGCTTGAGGAACTTGTCATAGGTGCCGAAGCCGAAACCGAGGCGGTTGCCCTTTCTGTCGAAGGCGACGCCGGGGGCAATGACCAGGTCGATGTCCTCCGGCTCGATGGTCTCGTTGGATTCGGGCTCGGGAATGCGGAACTTGCCGGTATGCAGTGGCGTGTACTCGGTGCACTTGACGGCTTTCATTTCTTTGTTGTTGTCGGTGACGGGCAGATACACACAGCCCCGGCTGCGCTGGATCTCGTTATTGAGACCGGAGGTCTGTACCTCGGTGGGCAGCGCGCTGTAGCTCAGGATCTTTTTTGCCTGCCGGTATTCGGGCAGCTGGACGATCCTGTGCCATATTCTCAGAGACAGCTCGGCCTTCTGAATACTGCTGATCATTTCCCGTTTTTCTTTGATTTCCGCGCGTAACGCATTGCGTAATTCATGGTCTGTCATGGCTGCACCTCGCATACGGATACACGTACCCTTTTTAATATATTATACTCCAAACTATACCATAAAGTAAACCACAAAATCTTGCAAAATATGAAAAAAACTGATAAAATATAAGACAAGTAATCAAAAAAAGGCGGATAAAAAGGTATGCCCAAACATAAGAAGAAAAAAAAGAAGTCCTCACTCAATACGGTGCTCTTTATTATTGCGGCATTGATGCTCGTTATCGTCATCGTGCTGATGCTGCCCCGGCAGGGCACGGACACTGCGGCAAAGCCCACAGCGACGCCGGAGATCACGGCGACTCCCGAGCTGACCCCTGAGCCCACGCCCGAGCCCACGGCGACGCCCGAACCTACGCCGACTCCCACGCCTGAACCCGTGAAGATCGTGCTGACGGCCTGCGGCGACTGTACTCTCGGCGGCGACATGAACGGCTCCTCGATGGAGCGGTTCCGGGAATATGTCTCGGATGCGGACGGCAATGTGGATTACGGCTACTGCTTCCGCAACGTCAGGAGCATATTTGAGGAGGACGACATCACGCTCGCCAACCTCGAAGTGGTGCTGACCGACAGGGACGACTACCTGCAGCGGGAGGACAAGATCTTCATCATGCGGGGCCAGCCGGACTACGTGAACATGCTGACACAGAACTCCGTTGAGGTCTGCAACATCGCCAACAATCACATGACCGACTTCGGCCAGAGCGGCATCGACCAGATGGTGCAGCTCCTGGACGACAACGGCATCGGCAGCTGCGGCTACGGCTACAGCTATACTGCCGAGGTCAAGGGCGTCACGCTGGGCTTCGTCGGCATCAACTACTGGACCACCGAAGAAGACGACTTCCGCAACCAGCTGACGGCGATGCGGGAGAAGTGCGACATCATGATCGTCTCGATGCACTGGGGCAACGAGCTGGAGTACTATCCGCTGGAATACCAGCAGAAGTGGGGCAGGATCGCCGTCGATCTGGGTGCCGACGTGGTCATCGGCCACCATCCGCACGTGCTGGAGGGTATCGAGCAATATAACGGCGTCAACATCGTATACAGTCTGGGCAACTTCTGCTTCGGCGGCAAGGCCAACCCGGACGACAAGGATACCTTCATCTACCGCACGACGTTCACCGTGGATTGGACGGGTACCCTGATCGATACGGAATACGAGATCATTCCCTGCAAGATCACCTCGGTGCAGGACGATTCCTCCAACAACTACCAGCCCACGCCGATCACGGATAAAGACGATCAGGTCCGGGTGCTGAAAAAGATCGAGAAATTCTCGCAGCAGCTCTCTGATCCTTTGAAGCTGACCGATTAAGAGTACAGGAGCAGAAAATGGACGAAGACAACAGAATCATTTCCACCAATTTCCGAACTGAAGACGAAGACGCCGATGCGGGTCTTCGTCCCCATACATTGGCCGAGTATTTCGGTCAGACAAAGATCAAGGACAGCCTGAGCATCTATATGCAGGCAGCGCTGACACGGCACGAGCCGCTGGATCACATCCTGCTTTACGGCCCTCCCGGCCTCGGAAAGACTACGCTGGCGGGCATCATCGCCGCCGAGATGGGTCACAATATCCGCATCACCTCCGGCCCGGCCATCGAGCGGGCAGGGGATCTGGCATCGATACTCACCAACCTGTCCGAGGGCGATGTGCTGTTCATCGACGAGATCCACCGGCTTTCCCATTCGGTGGAAGAGGTGCTGTATCCGGCAATGGAGGACTTTGCGCTGGACATCATGCTGGGCAAGGGACCTTCCGCGCGCTCCATCCGCCTCGACCTGCCGAAATTCACGCTGATCGCCGCCACGACGAGAGCGGGCATGTTGACCTCGCCCCTGCGTGACCGGTTCGGCATCAGCTTCCGGCTGGAGATGTACACGCCGGAGGAGCTGTCGGTCATCATCGAGCGCTCGGCAAAGATCATGAAGATCGACATCACCCATGACGGCGCACTGGAGATCGCCTCCCGTTCCAGAGGCACGCCCCGTATCGCCAACCGTCTCATCAAGCGGGTGCGGGACTATGCCCAGGTCCGTGCAGGCGGACATATCGACGATCAGGTGGCGATGGAAGGCCTCAACATGCTGGAGGTGGACTGTCTGGGTCTGGACCGTACCGACCGCACGATGCTGGAGACGATGATCACCAAGTTCGGCGGCGGCCCCGTGGGTCTGGATACGCTGGCGGCCATTACCGGCGAGGACAGCGCCACCATCGAGGACGTATACGAGCCGTACCTGCTGCAGCTGGGCTTTATCATGCGCACGCCGAGAGGCCGCATCTGCACCGAAGCTGCCTATGAGCATTTGGGTATGGCATATTCCGGCAAGAATGAAACGAGCGGTGAAGCCCAGACCAGAATGGAGCTGTAAGGAATGAAACTGCTTTCAAAATTCTTTGACGTTTCGGGCGACGACGGCAAAAAACTCGAGCGAAACGAACGCAACAAGCTGTATAAGGACTGTATCAATATCGCCTGGCCCTCCGCCGTGGAGGGCTTATTGATGAGCATTATCAGCTCGGTGGATACGATGATGGTGGGTACGCTGGGCGTGGCTTCCATCTCCGCCGTGGGCCTCACCGCCCAGCCGAGGCTGATCCTGCTGATCATCGTTCAGGCGCTGTGCAGCGGCACCACGGCGCTGTGCGCCAGAAGAAAGGGCGCCGACGACCGGGAGGCGGCGAATGCGTGTCTGATGCAGTCACTGCTGATCTGTACCCTTCTCGGCATACTCATTACGCTGGTCGGCGTGTTCGGCGCACCGTGGCTGATGGGGCTCTCCGGTGCCAATGAGGATACGATGGACTTGTCGGTGGCGTATTTCCGCATCGTAGCTTCCGGCTTCATGTTCAACTGCTGGAACCTGTGCATCTGCGCCGCCATGCGGGCCATCGGCAAGACGAGGATCACGCTGGTCACCAACATGACCGCCAACCTCGTCAATGTGTGCTTCAACTACCTGCTGATCAACGGCAACTTCGGCTTCCCGGCGCTGGGCGTCCGGGGCGCCGCCATCGCCACCGTGATCGGCAACGGCGTGGCTACCGTCATTGCGATCTGCGCCGTGGCGAAGAAGAACGGGTATTACCATTTTGCCCTGCCGAAGTTTGACCGTGTCACCATCAGCGGCATTTATACCGTGGGCTCCAGCACCATCCTCGAAAACGTGAGCCTGCGCATCGGCATGCTGATCAATTCCCGATTGGTGGCGGACTGCGGCACCGAGGTGTTTGCGGCATACCAGATCGCCTCGCAGGTGTCCTCCATGTCCTTCAACCTCGGCGACGGCATTTCCAATGCAGGCACGTCGCTGGTCGGTCAGAGCCTCGGCGCAAAGCGGCGGGATCTGGCAAAGGCGCATGTCACCGTGGCGAGGAAGATCAGCATCGTGACCTCCTTCGCCCTGATGCTGATCATGTTCCTGCTGCGCCGTCAGCTGGCATTGCTGTTTACCGATGACGCAAACGTGATCGCAGCCGCAACGGCGGCGCTGATCGTCATCATCGTCGGCATGATGCCCCAGAACGGCAGAGTCGTGTATTCCGGCTGTCTCCGAGGCGCTGGCGATACCCGGTTCGTCGCCATCTGTGCGCTGGTCAGCGTCAGCATCCTGCGCCCGATACTTACTTACCTCTTCAGCTATCCGGTGGCCCGGCTCTTCCCCGGCATGTACTTTGAGGCGATGGGTCCGTGGATCGGCTTCGTCATCGATGCCTTCGTCCGTCAGTACCTGCTGCGGCGGAGGATCAAGACCGGCAAGTGGATGGATGTCAAAATCAGCTGATATACAGGGGGAATACCACGATGAAGACCGCAGAACGCATACTTGAGCGTCAGGAAAAACAGAATACAAGACCCATAGTTATCGCCTGCCTCGGCGACAGCGTGACCCACGGCGTGTTTGAGCTGGAATGGTACAACGACCCCGACGGCAGCCTGAAATTCAGGTGCTTCTGCCGCCCGTGGCTGTGCTATCCTGCACTGCTGCAAAGGGAGCTGCAGGAAAAATATCCCTTCGCCGCCGTGACGGTCTATAACGCAGGCGTCAACGGCGACGGCACCGTCGGCGCACTGGCAAGACTTGAAAGGGATGTGCTGAGCCGCAAGCCCGACCTCGTGACCGTGAACCTCGGCCTCAACGACTGCAACCGGGGCATGGAGTATATCGGCGAGTATGCAAAAAACATGGGAGAGATCTTCGATCAGATCCTCGCAGGCGGCTCGGAGGTCATGCTGGTGACGCCCAACCACATGTGCGCCTGTCACGCAAAGAACCTGCCCGATACCGAGCAGCTGCGTGCCTTCACCAAGGGCTTTATCGAAAAGCAGCTGCAGGGCGTGCTGGATGCCTATGTCGAGGCCGCCAGAAACGAGGCGAAAAAGCGCAATATCCCCGTCGCCGATACCTACCGCCTGTGGGACGGGATGAAGGAAAAGGGCATCGACACGACAGCCCTCCTTGCCAACGGCATCAATCACCCATATCCCGAGCAGCATGAGCTGTTCAAAAACGTCATCATGCAAACACTGTTTGATAAGTGAGCAGTGTGGAGTGAGCAGTTTTCAGTTGGCCGACAGCTTTGCTGTCGGCAATTGTTTTACAATAATAAAAGTCCCTTCCCACATCAGTGGGAAGGGGGGACCGCCGCAGGCGGTGGGTAGGGCTGACT
>JAZLHZ010000122.1:0-7688 GCA_045617085.1 Clostridia bacterium | reverse complement strand
CTTTGCGATGTTCTGTGGTATAATTGGTTTCGTCCATAGCGATGATTCCTTTCGAATTGGTGTGTGGTAACTCAATTCTATCATAAAATCTTCGCTGTGGATACCTTTTTTTCTATTGCAACTTCATTTTACAATCTGCATTTAACATTTATTCCTGATCGGGGGAAGGTTTCTTCGGTGGTTTTGCTATATGAGTCCCGGCCTCTCCTCTGTATTTCGGATGCGGTCTATTTCCCTTTTGAGGCCCAAAGCTTCGCCTTCCGACAGGCTTCTGTCCCTTAGGCTTCGCCGTGTGATCTCTGTTTTCTTTTGCTTCTGTCGGATTGACAGTCGGAATATCTGCCTCTGTCATTGGAACATCATAATCTGCAGATACCAGCATATCGGCTTCTTTTTCCTCAGGAACATAATTCGGAAGCTCCTCATTTGCACGACATACTGCTTCTACAGGGTACTCTCGGACGTCATCTTCATAATGGACTTTTCCGTCACCATCGGTAACCTTTCGTTTTCCGAAAGAAACCTTGACTTTGTTCTGGAACATCAGAACATCATCCATCTTGCCGATCCCGTCAGGCGTTTTGACCTCTGCACCGTATCGGGGCAACTTGCTCTGATATTCGGAATATGCTTCTGCCTCAAAACGCAAACAACACATATACCTTCCGCAAAGGCCAGCTGCTTTAGACGGATTTGTTTTTTTCTTTGAGAAAAAGATCGTACTGACGATGCTCTGTGTGACAGGCTGAAGATCATTTATGAATGCATGGCAACAGATTTCTCTGCCACAAATGCCCAGACCACCCAGCAGTTTTGCTTCATCTCTGGAAGATATCTGCCTCAATTCCACAGCAGCAGGCTTCAACACGCTTCTCAATTCGGGAAGCAGTGAACGGAAATCTACCCGGCTCTCTGCCGAGAAATAGATATATACCTTTTTCCCGTCATATGAATACTCGCAGTCAATAGGCTTCATTTCGGGCTTGATTTCGTCCCTATGCGCCTCTATGATCTTTGCCGCCCGTCGAAGTGCCTCCGGTTCTCTATCGGCGAATTCCTTTGCCCTGCGGATATCACCCGGAGTCGCCATTCGTACAATCCCCTTAAGGGGCGCTACCAGCGATTCCTCTGTAACTTCTTTTATTTCTGAGACGATCTCGCCCATTTCATTGCCGCGTGCGGTTTCAACGATAACCATATCGCCTACTTTCGGCCACACGTTGGACGGATCAAAGAAGTATATCTTTGCGGTTTTCCTGAATCGGACACCGACAACTTTTACCATTCCAATATCCTCGTTTCAAATATATTTATCAGCTCTGTCTGTTCCTGATAATACCGAAAAAAAGCATTTCCAGAACCGACTGCCATGCAACATTGCTGTTCAGCATTTTCCTCGCTTCAATAACGTTTTTCAACAGTTCCATTCCCGATGTATTCTGTCTGAAAATGAAATCTGTCTTATCCGTCTGTATGATGTTACCGGAAAAAGCATCCGTAGATTGAACTACCATCATATCACGCGCCAGCAGTTCCAGCATATCCAGTATATCACCAGTGTCGGTCTTGTAGTCGTTCAGTATACTGCACGTCGGCGCAACATCTCTTACATCCCTGAGCTGTTCTACTGCCTTGTATACCTTATCACGTAATTCCCACCACGCAACAGATTTATCGATCTCCAAAGCTTTTCCGATACAACCTTGAGATAATCTTGACAACAGTTTTGCTCTTTCTGTCTCAATTCCTTTTTCCCGCAGCGCAGCAACAGCTTCATCTTCACTAATTGAACTGAAACGTATCACACGGCTTCTGGAAATGATTGTCGGAAGAATTTGCCGAAGCATGGATGTTGCCATCAAAAAGACATCACTGCCGGGAGGCGTTTCCAAGGTTTTCAGTAGGGCATTTTGTGCTTCTGTGGTCATCTGTTCCGCTTGGGGAATAATGACAACATGCCTAATCGATTCATATGGTTTGACAGAGAGCTTCTCGATCAAGTCTCTGACATTCTGAACCGATATTGTTTTTTTGCCCTCATCTGCTACTAATGTGATGACATCCGGATGTGTCCCGTTCTCAAATCGAATACATGAGGCACACATTCCGCAAGGTCTATCCGTTTCCTTACACAACAATGCCTGAGCACAGATGTTCAGCATTGTGCGCTTTCCAGTACCTTTTGCGCCCGTAAATAAATATGCATGAACAACCCGGGAAGAATTCATTTCCTCCCGGAGATGTTCACTGACACTGCCTTTTATTTCGGAGAACCTCATACTACCGCCTGGGAGATCTCTTGCTTTTCGTGTTTATTTTGAAATCAGAACTTGACAAACTGCTCGACATTCATGACAAAGACAGTTGCACCGCCGACCATAACCTCGATGGGATAAGGCACATATGCACCGGTGCTGCCTGCCATGGGAGAGGGAGAAGGAGCAATCTGCTTGCGGCTTTTGCAGATACGCTCAATGATCTTCATAGCACCATCGAAACGATCGTCATTCACACCCATAAGGAGTGTGGTGTTTCCGGCACGAAGGAAGCCGCCTGTGGTTGCCAGCTTGGTAACGCTGTAACCGTCGTTCATAAGAGCGCTGACCAGACGGGAAGAATCCTCATCCTGGACAATAGCGATAATCATCTTCATAGATTTTATCCTCCTTATATATTTCTTGTAAGAGTATTATACACTATTTCCGTCAAAAAATCAATACCCTGCCCTCATATTTCGCAGATAAATTGTGTCAGAACAGGTACAAAACATTCTTTTTATTAAAAATATAATACAAAGCAGGGCTTTTGCAAGCCCTGTTTGCATATTGACATATCAGTCGAGTGCGTATCTACCCTCGCCGTTGCCTTTTCTGAGGATCCATTCGCCGTCCGTAAAATCGGGAATCGGAACGGGCATACTGCCCATGGCAATGGACTGTTCACTAAGCGCCGTAATGCTGAGCCATGCAGCAGCATCATAGACATCGATGGGAGGCTGAGTATTGTTCTGTACGCTTTCAACGAAGGCTCGCAGGACCAAATAATCCATGCCGCCATGACCGCCGCGCATACCGAACTCCTCATATTCCTTCCAAAGAGGATGCTCGTACTTCTTCATGTAGCTCTCATCGCTGACCCAGGCATGCTCCGGCATTACACCGGAATTCTCATCCATGGCATCCGCCAAACCACCCTCAATATACAGAGAACGCTTATCTTCCATCCATATACCGTTGCTGCCTTGAATGCGGCCGCCTCTGGAATAGGGTCTGGGTGAGGTACAGTCATGTGTCAGTTGAATTGTTTCTCCGTTGGCACACTTTATCAGTGTAGTAACGATGTCACCTTCATTAATCTGCTTCTTCGTTACTTCATCATCGGGACGATGCTTCTTCAAATAAGCACGTAGGCCCACGGACTTGCTGGCCATGCTGACCAATGTCACCATACGGTTACCACGATTGATATTCAGGTACTTCGCCATCGGACCCAGCTCATGAGTGGGATACAGCTCCCCATTGCGCTTGAGGAAGTTGTCCTGGCGGTAATGCCTGTTTACATCGCCCCAGCCGATTTCTTCCCGCAAGTCGTGCTCATAGCCGCCCTCCACATGGGAAAGTTCGCCGAACAGACCCTGACGCACCATATTCAGAAGTGTCATCTCTTCTTTGTTATAGCAACAGTTTTCCAGCAGCATACAGAACTTACCGGTCTCCTGACTGGTGCGTACCATTCTCCAGCATTCATCTACCGAACCCGCACCGCCGACCTCCATCGCCACATGTTTGCCTGCCTTCATGGCGGCAATACATATATTAATGTGGGTCGTCCAGCTGGTCATCACTACACATGCATCGATATCGTCACGCGCAATGGCCATCTTGTAATCCGTTACGCCCGCAGGACGGAAGCCTTGTTTTTCTTCGGCTATATCCTGAGCAAGCTTGACCCTGTCTTCATATACATCGCAGACGACACGCACTTTAACATCCGACATACCCAAAAGGGTCGTCATCTGTCCCCTGCCTCTTCCGCCAAGACCGATGATGGCAAGATATATCGTGCGTCCCGGTTCACCCATCTTTGCCATGGAATTACCTCCGTACAATCAATCAGTACTTAGGCTCAGTCCATTCGCCGTTGTTCTCTGCAGATTTATGCTCTGCAGTAGCCAGGCAGATGGTACGATAGGTGGATTCATTGTCGGAAGTCTCGATCGGCAGATCGTTGGTCACTCTGTCGATGAAATACTTGACCTCACGATAGTAGCCGTCATCTCCGCCGCAGTCGTCGGCAACAAAAGACTTGCCCTCTACGGGATAAATGGTGCATTTGCCGTCTTCAAATACGACAACGCCTTTTTCGAAGTTGGCACGGAACAGCATCTTGAAAGGAACATCCTCTCCGTTCATGGACCAGTCATCTGCAGTATTGACAATAAAGCCGTCATATCTGTATGCTGAAGTCACAGCATCATAGCCGCCGCCGGGATTGACATTTCTGCCGAGAGTGGATACTGCGGCAGGCATGCCGAACAGCCACTGTACCATATCAACATCATGTACATGCTGATCCAGCAGGCAACCGCCGGAACGATTCTCGTCAAGCAGCCAGTTCTGGAAGGACCACTTGGGCCAACCGCCGCCGCGATAGAAATAACAGAACACAGGCTTACCGAGATCTCCACTGTCTACATAGTGCTTCAGGGTCTCGTATGCAGGCCAGAATCTCAGGCACTGAGCGATCATCAACTTCTTGCCATTCTTCTTGGCAGCATCGATCATCATGCGGCACTGGGTGGGATTGATCGCCATAGGCTTCTCGCAGAGGACATGCTTTCCTGCATTCAGAGCCTTGATGGTGTAATAGCTGTGAAGATATGTAGGCAGAGCGATATCCACATAGTCCAGTTCTTCATTCTTCAGCATCTCGTCAAAGTCATTATACAGATGGAACTGAGAGAAATCATACTGAGCTTTGCCCAGATCTCCCATATTGCCGCCGGTGAACTGCTCCTTAAATACCTTTTCATTGACATCACACAGGGCTACCAGCTTTACTCCGAAGCCTTCCTTCATCAGACGCAGATACTGGTCAAGATGACCATGACCCATAAAGCCGATACCTACAAGACCTACCTTAAGCATTTGACATTCACTCCTTATTATGTCGTTTTGATTACATATTTACGATCCGATCCAGATCGTCCTTGGTATGCACAATTACTGCATCCGTTGCACACGGGAAGCCGTTCATCTCTGCGGTAAGATATCCGTCATAACCGCAGGCACGCAATTCCTTCATGACCTCGGGGAAATTGGCGTCACCGCTCAGCAGATCAACAAAGCCGTTGATGTTGCCGACAATGGTGCGGAAATCCTTGACATGCACACGTGCAATACGCTTGCCGAGGATCTTTACCCAGTGCTGGGGATAACCGGTCACGAGAACATTACCTATATCGAAGTACATCTTGACATAGTCGGAACCGATCTTATCAATAAAATCTCTTGTCTCCAATGGAGAGAGAAGGAACTTATTCCATACATTTTCCAAAGCAATGGTCACACCGGCCTTTTCTGCATCGGAAGCCAGTTCCTTCAGAGCTTCAAGTGCCCTGTCATATGCTACATCATAAGGCGTTACAGGACAATTCTCTATGAAGTCTGCACCGACGCAGCCGGCAACAACCAAGATCGCATCACAGCCCAGCAGCTTGGCTGCCTTGAGCTGGAAACGTACGGTATCCTTTGCCTTCTGACGGATAGCAGGATCATCGCTGGTGAGAGGAGTCCCCCAGTAAAGTCCGGTTGCAAGAGAACTGATCTCTATTCCTAATTCCTTTGCGAGATTCTTGAAATATACGATCTCTTCATCGCTGCTTTCAAGAGACAAAGGACCTGTTGCATCCAGTGACAGCTCAATGCTGTCATAACCGGTCTTTGCGGCAAGCTTCATACAATCCTCAATAGACATACCTGCAGGGAAGGACCAAATATTGATACCCTTTTTCATTGCAAACCATTCCTTTCCATTTTTTCACATTATAACACGTAATACCTGTTTCGTCAAGCATCCTGACAGTAATAATAATACATATTTTTTTACACAATGGGGCTTTCCTTTGATTATCTCGTATGATAGAATACTGTCATCATATAATGGAGGTTATACCTATGAAGCTCACATTGCTCGGCACCGGCGGTGCAGACTGGCCACGGGATACTGCGCATCTCGGCGATGAACGAGGTTTGGACCGACGCAATACATCTCTCCTCGTGGATGATGATCTATTGATCGATCCTAATAGCGATGTCCCTGAAGCTCTCAAAAGCTTCGGCCTGGACAAGGATAAGATAAACACGATACTCATCTCCCATTCCCATTCTGATCATTTTTGCGCAGATACCATTGCGGCAATATGTGAAAATCATCATGTGGATGTCTACGGTGCGACAGGATATAAAACAAGGCTGCCTAAATGTGGCAACTATACCTTTCATACTGTCACACCTATGCAGCGTTTTGCATTCGGTTCTACCAATTGCCGGTCACTCTATTCCACCCACGTTGTCGATGAAACCGATGAAAGCTGCCTGATCTATACGATCGAACGCAACGAAAAAAAACTGTTCTATGCTACCGACGGAGCTTGGTTCACGGCTGAGACATGGCAAGGCATCGTTGGTCGCTGCGATGCAGTAGTGTTTGACGCTACTTTCGGAGATGACGAAAAGAAATTCCGCATTCCCCACAAAGGCATCTTCTTCTACCACAATAATCTTTCCATGCTGCTTACCCTTCGTGATATCATGACTGAAAGCGGAAAGATTGATGCAAAAACTGCGCTCATTGCCGATCATCTTTCCAAAGCATATTATCCCAATATCGAAGCCGCTCATGCTGTTTTCGATCCTGAGGGCTTTATTTCTTCCTATGACGGTCTTGTCATAGAGGTTTAACGTTCAAATTAATGTGGGTTTAATAAATACAAGTAGACAATACCCCGGCGTTGTGGTATAATCACAAGTGCATAAACCTTAAGGGAGGAATTTTATATGCAGTATACTCGTGAAGTTGAGGAAATGGTATGCGTGGCAAAGGGTCCCCACCATGGTCCCGCTCCCATTCCCGAGGAAGGCAAGTGGATACAGGCAAAGGAAATCTCTGATATTTCCGGCTATACCCACGGCATCGGCTGGTGTGCTCCTCAGCAGGGCACCTGCAAGCTGTCTCTGAACGTCAAGAACGGCGTCATCCAGGAAGCTCTGGTCGAGACCATCGGCTGCTCCGGCATGACCCATTCCGCTGCCATGGCCAGTGAAATCCTGCCCGGCAAGACCATTCTTGAGGCAATGAACACTGACCTCGTATGCGATGCTATCAACACCGCAATGCGTGAGCTGTTCCTTCAGATCATCTACGGTCGTACTCAGTCCGCCTTCTCTGATGACGGTCTGCGTATCGGCGCCGGTCTTGAGGATCTCGGCAAGGGTCTTCGTTCCATGGTTGGTACCATGTACGGCACCAAGGAAAAGGGCACCCGCTATCTGGAGATGACCGAGGGCTATGTTCTGAAGATGGCTCTTGACAAAGACGATCAGGGTTGCGGCTACCAGTTCCTGTCTCTCGGCAAGATGATGGACGCCATTAAGAAGGGCATGTCCCCCAACGAAGCCTACGAGAAG
>JAZLHZ010000121.1:0-19118 GCA_045617085.1 Clostridia bacterium | reverse complement strand
AAATCAAAGTCGCCAAGCGTGTGGGGTATGGTTTCAGGGACGACTGCTACTTCTTTCTGCTTGTCCGCTTCTTAGCTTCCCCCAACTTTCCGTGAAGAACCTTTTTTAATCGGGATAATTCATTCGGTCATCTGATGGTGTTTCCAGTACCTCGGCATAGTACTTTCGTGCGTATATTTTAGCCAGATTCAGATTCATGTCAAGGTAGTTGCCGCAGTCCTTGGCGCTGGCTCCGGGAATATCGCCCTCAAAATCGATGATGAAGGCAAACATATTCCGCATGAGACCGATCAGCTCACAGGGCTTATATGCGCCGTTCATGACGAGGTAGAAACCCGTGCGGCAACCCATCGGCCCGAAGTAGATAATTTTGTCCTTCCAGCCGGGGTCATTGCGCAGGTAGGTGGCGCCGATATGCTCAACGGCGTGGACACCGGCGGTATCCATCGGCGGCTCGAAATTCGGGCGTGTCATGCGGATATCATAGGTGGTGACTGGCATGCCGCCAACAGTGTCGACCCGGGACACATAGAGCCCGGTTTTGAGGCGCAGATGATCAATGGTAAAGCTCGCGATTTTTTCCATAGCAGTCTCCCTTTAGAAGAGCCCCAGTGTTTTGAACAGGAATACCATGCCGAATATCGTAAAGCTGGACAGAGTGGTAGTCAGAGCCACCTGCTGCGCACACAGCTCGGAATCGGCGCCCATTTCCACGCTCATCGGGAACGAGCTGACAGCCAGCGGTGTGCCGAAGGCGATCATCAGCGAGGCAAATGCCGGGCCGCGGTAGCCGATGAAGTAGGCAACGGTCAGCAATACGCCGGGCACGATGATGAGCCTGCACAGCACAGTCACGACCAGCTCCTTGGCGTTGCCCTTGAAGCGGTTCAGCAGGATGGAAGCACCCAGCGTGAACAGTGCCAGAGGTGAAGCCACGGCGGCCAGCTTGCTGATGGTGGAGGATATGAACGAAGGCAGGGTGATGCCGGAAATGAGTATCACGAAGCCGATGATGCATGCCTCGATCAGCGGGTTCTTCAAAACACCTAACAGGATACGCTTGATGTCGAATTTCTTTTCGCCGTCCTTGAAAATCTCCAGCGTGACGACGGCGAGTACATTGAACACCGGCACGACGATCACGGCGATCATGGCGGCGATGCCTCCGTCACCCTGCGGGAAAAGCTGCTCGGTGAGCGGTATGCCGAGGATGGCGTAGTTGCTGCGGAAAATACCCTGCACCATGACGGCTGCCCTGCGGTTGTCCTTGATGAAGCGGGGAACGATCAGCATGGCAACGGCAAACGTGGCGATGGTGGCGAGGGCGACATACAGCATGAGACCGGGAACTTCGCCCTTGATGTTGGATTTGTCGGCGTTCATGACGCTTTTGATCAGCGACATCGGCAGGAACAGCTTGAAAACAAGCTTGTTGCAGCCCTTGACGACGTCTTCCTTGACAAGGTTGAAGCGCCGCATGCAATAGCCGATGACCATGATAATGAACAGCGGCAGTACGATGTCACAGGTGACGAGCAGGTTTTCCATGGTATCCCACCCTTCGGTTATTTGTTAACGGGGAATCAGGCGTAGTAGGTCTCCAGCAGTGCGGCGATCATGGGATAGCCGGTCTTGAAGCTGTTCAGATCCAGAGATTCCTGATAGGTATGTGCGCCCTTTTCGCTGCATGCGCCGAAGCAGATGGCGGGAATGCCGAGGGACAGCGGGATGTTGGCGTCGGTGGAGCCGGAACGCATCGGAGGCTCCTTGCCGGTGAACTCGGTGATGATTCTGGCGGCACGGTCAAACAGCGGCTGCTCGTCTTCCTTCTTGGTGATGCCGCAGGGACGGATGCCCAGTACCTTGACGTCCAGCTTGGTGCATTCGGACTGCATTTCGTCCTGTACACGCTTGAACTCCTTATCCATGTACTCCAGGAACTCGGGCTCGGTGGAACGGTACTCATACAGCATTTCGGCGTGCTGAGCGATGGTGTTGACGGAGGTGCCTCCGCTGATGCCGCCGACGTTGTAGGTGGTCTTGGTGCCCTCACGCTTGGGGGCTTCGATGGCGTACAGCTTCTCGATCATCTTGGCGAGCTTTTCAATGGCGTTTCTGTTGCCGAATGCGCCGAAGGAATGGCCGCCCTCGGTGTCGAGGGAGACACAGTAGCGCTTGGAGCCGACAGCATGGGCTACGATGGTGTTCATGCCGCCGTCCAGCGTGATGAATTCGTCGATCTGATCGGCATAATCTTTGAAGAGCTGCTTGGTTCCGTCCAGATTGCCAAGACCCTCTTCACAGCTGTTGCAGACGAAGATGAACGGCTTGGTCAGCTTGGGCTGGGTCTTTGCGATATAGCGCATCAGCATCATCAGTACGACGAGGTTGGCTGTGTCATCGCCGATAGCGGGGCAGGAGGCGATGTTGCCTTCCACCTTGACCTCAAAGGGCTCGGTATCGGGGAACACGGTATCGGTATGTGCGCACATGACAGTGGCCTTGCCGGTTGCGCCGCCGTCATATTTCCAGATGACGTTGAGGGCGCTGTCGATATAGGCGTTTTCCATGCCGTACTTCTTCAGCCAGTTCAGGCAGAATTCGGCTCTCTTCTCTTCATGATGGCTGGGGGCGGGGATGCGGCAGATGGTAAACAGCAGGTCGACCAGCTCGTCATAGGTCTCTTCGGTGTACTTCTTGAATTCTTCGGACAACATGATAATATTCCTCCTAAACCGATACATGCTCCTCCGTATGTACGGAGGAGCGGTTTTTATGTGTGATTGGATCAGAGCTTGCCGCCGTTGAACTGGGGCAGCCAATCCTTGTTCTGCTCGAACATCTCGTTGACCATGGAGCGGATCTCCTTGAGGGAGCATACGGATGCGGTCAGCGGATCGAAGCAGATGGCCTGATAGATCATTTCCTTGTCGCCGGCGAGAGCGCCTTCGACGGCCAGCTCCTCGATCTGGGCGCTGGTGCCGGAAAGCAGTGCCAGCTGGGCAGGCATCTTTCCGCAGGCGATGGGCTCAAGACCTCTCTGGCTGGCCAGTACGGGAACCTCGACGCAGCAGCCGTAGGGCAGGTTGTCGATGAGACCGAAGTTGCGGACGTTGCCGTTGAACTTGAACATCTCGTTGTCGCCGAAGATGGCATTGAAGATGTAGGCGGCATATTCCAGACCGCGCTTGAGCTCCAGCGGCTCCTCGAACCACTTGTCCATCTCGCTCTTCCAAGTGGTCTCACGGTTGCGGTACTCGTTCAGAATGTAGGCGTATGCGCCGGGATTCCAGCCGGTGCCGTGAGTGCAGTACTTTTCGATCAGGTCGGGGCGCTTGCGGAACCAGGCGTTGTACTCGCTGTTGTGGCCGGAAGACTCGGTAACGTAGTAGCCCAGTGCCAGGAACATCTCGTTGCGTACCTGCTCTTCGTTATAGACCTCTTCCCGCTCGGTGATGGCCTTGCGGATCAGGGGATAAGCATCTTCGCCCTTATAGCGGAAGTCTGTATAGAAAGCCTGATGGTTGATACCCATGCAGGTGTAGGTGACATCCTTCATGTCGGCGCCGATCCACTTTGCCAGCATGTTGGCCGTGCCCTGTACGGAATGGCACAGACCGCTGCAGACCAGCTTGGGGAAGCGGCCCTGTACGGTGCGGCACAGCATTGCCATGGGGTTGGTGTAGTTGAGGTAGACGGCATTGGGGCAGTAACGGTCGATATCTGCAGCAATGGACAGAATGGGATTGATGGTGCGCAGATAGCGGAAGATACCGCTGGGGCCTCTGGTATCGCCGACATTGGTATCCACGCCGTACTTCTTGGGGATCAGGATGTCATGCTGCCATACGTCCACATCGCCGTGCAGAATGGTGGTGACAACGCCGTCGGCGCCGATCAGCGCTTCCTTGCGGTCCATGGTGGCGATGACCTTTGCCGGGTACTTACCCTCGGCAATAATGCGCTCGACTGCACGCTTGATATAGTCAAGACGCTCGGGATTGACGTCCATCAAAGCGATGGTGGCATCGGAAAATGCGGGGAAGGTCAGCAGGTCGTTGACAAGCTTTCTGGTGAAGCCGAAGCTGCCTGCGCCGATAAAAGCGATCTTCTTTGACATGGGGTGTTCCTCCTCATTCTACTTACGGCAATCAAATAGCCATATACCAATATTTTACTACATTATATGGGTAAAGTCAATACTGCGGCGCTACATTTTTCGGTTTGGCTTTGTCATCAGCAAGGAATAGTCGCCGGTGACGTGGGCTTTTTCAAGGTACATTCTGCCTGCTGTATCCCTTTTGTATTCCCAGCCGTCATCAAACTGCGGCGTGCCGTCGTTGACAAAGATGCTGACCTTGGCTTCCGAAGCGCCTTCTTTCTCCGGATAGAAGCGCACGACGGCATCTTCCAGTCCCCGGACACGTATCTTCCGGGGATACATGGTGTTGACCGGCGCAAATTCTGTTGCCGAAACCACGCCGTCGTTCTGTTCGACGAAGATGCGGCATTCGGTATGAACACATCTCGGGAAACGGTATACGGCATATCCGTTTTCCAGCTCTGTCTCCATGCCGAGCAGGATCGGAGCACCCATCGGAAAGCGGAGCTTTGTTATACAGGTAGTATCCAGCGCACAGGCGGAAAGCAGGAAGCCGTTGTCTCTCGAAACAAGGCTCATCACGGGCGGTCTGCCGAAGCTGCTTTTGACCGTGAAGCGCAGGTCAAACCCGAATCTGCGGATTTCCTTGAGCAGGTCGGTGTCTTTGTCGTACAGTACGGTGTTCATCTGTTTCAGCCGGTTCAGCACATTTTCGTCCTGCTTTTTCGGAGAGATCAGTATGCAGCCCGCATAAAGCGAAGCCCTGTGCTTCATGAAGTTATCCGTGGAAACGACGCAGGAAAGCGGCAGACCGTGATTGATGGCGTCACAGATGAGATTGTCTCCCGCGTACATGGAGACCAGCATTTCACTGTCCGAAGCAGTGGTGTATTCCCGCATGGGATAGACCCAGACGAGAGGGGACGGTGCGTCCGGCACGTCTTTTTCGGCTTTCAGGATATGGGGCAGCGGCTCATTAACACATTCGTCCGGCATTTCGCCATAGGAGTTGTCAATGGAAAGAATGCCGAGGCGGCCGGCGGTCTCAATACTGCCGTCTTCGGTGATACGGGATACGCTCATCGGCAGATAAATGTCTCCCGCACAGCCTTCATAGCGGTCATACCAAGGAGAGTTGAGCCACCAGGGATCGTGGATGTAATAGCGGAACAGGAATCCTTGTTTCGGTATTCCGCAGATGCGGGTCATGTGCCCCATGATCTCCAGTCCGTAATTGAAGTTGATGGCAGCCCAAGGTGAGTTGGGCGGCGGAAAAAAGGCGAGGTCAGCGTGATAGAGGTCATACAACGGCACACCGTCGGTGGCATAGTCGATACCGGCGGAGTTGTTGGTGCCTCTTGTTTCCAGCGGGATGTCCGGGCACTGCTGCCGGAAAAGCTTCCAGAACTCGAATACCTTTTTGCGTGTCGAAAGCAGTCTGTCCGTATGGAACGAGGTACCGTCGTATACCTTGCCCGTTTTGTTCCACGGATCGCTGCTGAATCCGAGACCGTTGGAGAGCCAGAGATAATCAAAGTCCATTGCCTTCAGGAATTTCTCCGCCTGGGCGCCCAAGAACGTGCCGAAGGGCAGACCTTCCGGAATGCCTTCGGGATAGGCGGCATAGCTTCTTTTGTCGGCATGAAGAACGGCAGTGGCATCGACAAAGCCAAGATGGTCCAGCTTTGCTCCGGAACAGATCTCGGGATGGCGCTGATACTTGAAGGACGATGCGGCAAATTCCGGTCCGATGTCAAACGTCTCTCCGACGAGGATGCGGCTGTTCGGGTAAAGTCGTTTTCCTTCCTCGTGAAGGCAGCGGACGATCAGCTTCAGGATTCCATAGGTCATTTCCGGCGCATCGCTGCGGTAGAGCTGCTTTTTCTCATGAAGACCGGTGTACTGCGGCTCATTTTCGGCGAGCAGGGGCTTGTTTGCCGTGCCCATATACTTGCACCATTCAAAGGGCGCATTCAGATCATCTGCCCAGTCCAGCAGCTCGCTGCCGTCCGCCGTCCACAGCAGAATGCCGATCTCTTTTCTCTGTTTCAGCAGCGGTTTCCACTGCTCGAATATCGAGGCGCAGATCCGGCGGACAGATGCTTCATCCGTTTTGTAAAAAGGCTTGAGACTGACCTCAAGGGTAATTCTGTCAAACATACTGCATAGCTCCCAAACATCGTTTGATGGTTCTATTTTACAACAGAAACACATCATCGTCAAGTAAAAAAGAAGCCGCACGAAGCAGCTTCTTTTGATGAATCTTATGCCTTGACTGCGCCGGAGGTGATGCCTTCGATATACAGTCTGGAGCTGAGTGAGAACATCAGCAGCAGGGGAATCGTTGCGATGACGAAGCCTGCGATCATGGCGCCGTAGTTGGTGGTGCCGGTGGAGGAGGCGAATGTCTGAATGGCAACGGAGATGACCTGCTTGGAGTTGGAGTCGATGACCAGCAGCGGCCAGATGAAGTCGCCGTACAGGGAGATCATGTTCATGACTACCAGGGTGGCGAGGATGGGCTTTGCCAGCGGAACGGCGATCTTGTAGAAGGCCTGGAACTCGGTGGCGCCGTCGATGCGGGCAGACTCAAACAGCGAGGCCGGCTGACCGGTAATGAATGTCCTGCAAAGATACATGCCCATGACCTGACCGCCGGATGCCCAAGGGAACCACAAGGCCCACCAGGTATTCTTGAGGCCGAGGCGCTGGATCAGCTTGTAGGAGGGCGTCAGAGTAAGCACACCGGGGATCATCATCAGAGCCAGCATCAGCATGAACAGGAAGTTCTTGCCGGGGAACTCCAGCCTTGCGAAAACGTAGCCGGACATGGCGGAAAGCACGACGATCAGTGCAGTACCCACAGCCACGGTGACGACGGAGTTGATCATGTTGCGGAACATCTGCGCCCATGCGGCGTTGTAGTTCGCCCACAGCGGCGGGATCGGAACAGCCCAGAGGTTTGCATAGAACTGGGACTGGCTCTTGAGGGAGAGGAACAGCATCAGGAAGATCGGAATGAAGGCCAGCAGTACGAAGATGATGGCGGCAAATGTGATGACGGTCTGGAATACGCCTTCCCTTGCCCGACGGGATGAATTCTTTCTCATATTGTGCTGCCTCCTTTCCTCAGTTGATCTCCTGCGTCTTCATGCGCAGGTTGATCAGACTGCCGATCAGTATGACGACGAACATCACAAGGCCCATGGCGCAGGCGTAACCGTATTGGCCGAACTTGGTGGCGGCAAAGTACAGCTCAAGTCCGGGCACGTAGGTCGATGTTCCGGGTCCGCCCTGTGTCAGCAGATAGATACCGCCGTAGTCCTGTACGGAGCCGATAAACGTGGTGATGATCAGCATCTTCAGCTGGGGAGAGAGCAGGGGAAGATGGATGTGCCAGAAGTTCCACCGGGGATTGGAGCCGTCCACCTTGGCCGCCTCGAAGAGCTCGCCGGGGATATTGATGAGGCCGCCGTAAAGCACCAGGAAAGCGAAGCTGTTGATGAAGGGGAAGCCCATCATGATGATGGAGCCCAGCGCCGTCTTCTCGTCGCCCAGCCATGCATGCTTCAGATTGCCCAGCCCCATAACGTCCAGAATGCTGTTCAGTGCGCCGATGTTGGGATCGTAGATGTTCTTCCACATCAGAGCGGAGACGACACCGGGAACGACCATGGGGATGACCAGGAACAGGCGGAACCAGTAGCGGCGCTTGCTGCTCTCACCGCTGAGGGTACGCATGGCGAAGACCAGCTCAGCCAGCAGTACGGGCACCGTCAGCAGCTTCAGGAAGCTGGTCACCATGAGGATCAGCAGGTTCTTTACGCCCAGCAGGAAGTAACCCTCGGTGATCATCTTGACAAAGTTGCTGAAGCCGATAAACTCGACCTCGCGCATGGTCTTTGTCGCAATGGACCAGTCGGTAAAGGCGTAATAGAAGGCCTGGAAGACGTTGTAGTAATTGAAGACGATGATCAGCACGATGGAGGGCAGCAGCATGAGATATGCCGTGCGGTGGCGGTACATGGACCTGAAGAACCGCTTGGCGCAATCACGGCTGCGGGGGAACGTGCAGATAAGGAATGCGGCACTGAGCAGCACGAAGGCGGCAATGGCGATCAGCGAATACTTGTTCATCAACGCCATCGTGCCGATGCTGTCCAGCTTCTGCGTGGAGAACTCATACAACTCGGTGGACAGAGTGACCACGAAGCTGGCTTCCTCACCGAAATACATCTGTGCGATGTTGCTGGAGTACCGGTTGGCAAACTGGGTGTTGCCCTCGCCGTCCAAAATGTAGACGTCGCCCTCGCGGGTGCCGACGCCGATCCAACGGCCGTCTGCGGAAATACCCACCTGTCTGCCTTCACCGACCAATTCGATGGCAAAGAGCTCTTCCAGCGTCGATGTATACCTGTTGACATGGCAGGATTCATCAACGATGACGATGTCTCCGTTATTTGCGACACGCAGGGAGTAGATCTCGCCGCGCATCTTTGCGGAGTAGAGCTTTTCGCCCTCCAGATCGATAATCTGTACGGCGCTTCGTGCATCGCCGAATACGATGTTCTGCTTATCGGCAGTGAACTTTGCTGCTCTTGCGGTATGCTTGAGTTTGATGACATTCAGCTCGTCACCGGTGTTGATGTCCAGCACGTACAGGGTGTGCTTGCTGGCGCTGACACCTGCCGAAACGAGCAGCCTGTTGGTCGCCTGGTCATAGTCCAGATCGTATACCTTACCGTTGACGGCGCAGGTGATGAGGTTCTCACCGCTGACGGCATCATAGATATATACGTTTCTGTCCTGAGAACCGACGGCAAGAAGCTGCTTCTCGTCGTCATAGACCATGGCGCTTACCGCACCGCCGATATCCTGCGACCAAAGCTGATTGCCTGATTTCTTGTCAAAGGCAAGGACGGTGTTCTTATAGGTACCCAGGAACACATAATCGTTGGCTTCATCAACGAGCACCGTACTGTTCTGAAGGCTCGTGCCGTATTCCACAAGCTTGAATATATCAGTCTGTCCGTTGCTGTAGAAGAAAGTAAATACACTTCCCGCCAACAGCAAGATCATGACAATACTGAGTACGAGGCAAACACGGCTTATGCGCCCTTGTACGCCCTGCTTCTTAGTTGTCAAGCGAATCACCTCATAGAATGAATTAGTGTCAATACAAAACTACTTGGAGTGCGCAGACGGATCTGCGCACTCCGAAGTATCGGATTACGGATTAGTTGCCGGTAGGCTCGTTCTGGGGATTCTCAAGGTCACTCATGGAGATCTTGGAAGCCTTCATGACGTCGGGAGCATACTTCATCTGGTTTGCCTGATGTTGCTCAGCCCACTCATCAACAGAGATCTTGCCATCCAGGAAGTCCATGGAGTAGGTGTACCAGGCACGCAGAGCTTCCTGGTTGTCGCCGATGCCGCGAGCCAGAGCCTGGCCGTAGCCCTTCTGAACGTTACCGATGTACTCGATGTTGGCAAACATCTCTGCCAGCTCGCCGGACAGCTCAACGCCCTTTACCAGGGGCAGACCGCCGGGAACGCCGCCGTTGGCGATCAGAGCATCGGTGTAGATGCCGAAGCCTTCGCCGGAGGTGTAGTACTCGAGGAAGTCAACGACCATATCGTTGTGGTCAGCATCCTTCTTGATAGCAGAGAGGAAGCCGGTGGCAACTTCGATGGTGCGGGCAGGAGCCTCGATGCCTTCGCCTTCCATGGAGGGCATTGCGAAGGTGCCGAGAGCGAACTTCTTGAGGCCTTCAACGGAAACGGTCTCCTCACCGACGACGATGTCCTGACCGGCGTCGATGGAGTTCATGGTGTTCAGATAGTCGCCGAAGAACCAGGAGCCATCCAGATAGATCGCAGCCTTGCCCTGATAGAACAGAGTCTTAGCGCCATCCTCAGAGGTGCCGTAGAAGTTCTCGCCGCCTGCGTACTTGGGGAACAGCTCAGCGAAGCTGGACCATACGGTCTTGTAACCCTCAGTGTCGCAGCGGATGGTGTCATCCAGCATGAAGCCCTTCCAGAAGCGGACGCTGTTGTTGTTGACGTTGTCGGGAGTATCGTCATTGTGGGGATCGGTGGGATCGTAAACGAAAGCGCCGTCGATCTCCTCATCGTAGCAGTAGTCGCCTTCCTGAGCGCGGACGATCTCGATCTGGGAACGGGTGGTCTGATCGGCATAGATCTGTGCCAGCCAGCCCATCTGGGTTGCCCAGAAGGAATTGAACACGCCGGAAACGGCCAGAGCCTGATAGCCGGCTGCGTCGAGCTTGGCGCAAACGTCTACGAACTCTGCCCAGGTGGTGGGAGCCTCAACACCGACCTCAGCGAAGATGTCGGCATTGTAGAACCACAGAACCTGTACGCCGTTGACGGAAACGCAGTCCCACTCACCGGAGACGGCGTCAACAGCCTGCATATCGAATGCGATTTGCTCATTCCACTCGCCGTCGGAATAGGGGCTGTCATCGTAAGCGTAGTCGAAGAAGTTGATGGTCTTGTCCAGACGGTCAGAACCGGCCAGGTTGCCGTAAACGATGTCAGCCGCGGGAACGGTGGTATCGTAGGAGGCGAACTGAGCCTTAACCCAATCCGGATAGCTATCCTCGGGCTTCAGGTCGACTACAACTTCAACACCGGGATGCATTGCAGTGTAAGCGTCGCCGATGGCACGCCATGCTGCTTCAACGCCGGCTTCGGAATATGTGCTGATCGTGATGGTGCCGCTGAAATCATCATCTGCGAATGCAACACAAGAGAGGCACATCATAGCTACGATAGCCATAGCCAGAATGCGGGTCCAGGTCTTCTTCATTAGGATTCACTCCTTATGATATATTCTTATCCGCACCTGTAGCGGAATAAGTCAAAATAAGTTAAACTAAGCAATGAATATTAGATAATATTACCTATATGATGCATTATAACACGTTAAGAATATTAATATGTTGTTTTCACGTTAATTAGTAGTAAATAAATGAAGAACAATAAGAATAAAAAAGCAGTCATACCACAATAAGCATGACTGCGGGGGGATATAACATTATGCAAAGTATCTCAATATGTAAATCAAAATCAGATGTGCCGGGTAAAAGGCGTAGAACACGTACTTATTGATCTTCAGTCCCGTGTTCATCGGGATATAGATGAAGGGAAGTGCCATCAGGGCATAGAATTGGGCAAAGACGTGGGTGATTTTCCAGGGCAGCACGAAGCCGTAATGGAGCTGCGGCGTACCCCACCAGACCATGAATCCTGCTACCCAGATCAGTGAGGACAGCGGATGATCCCGGAAGCAGTAGAACAGCAGGATCAGGATGATGCCTTCGATGCCGTAATCCAAAGAGCCTTCGATATACCATGTAAAGGCGAAGATCACGAAGGTCAACGGGAATTTCTTTGCCCGGATCGTCCAGATCATCAGGATGCTGAGAAACAGCGAAAACAGGATATTGGGATGGACGAAGTAGTAATGCTCCAGAATCCGGTCTATTCTGTAATAATTGGTCTTCCAGACGAAAGTGCCTGCAGCCACATGTCCCATCGCCGTGACATAGATCGGCTGGGTGATGATCGCCAGCAGCAGTACACGCAGCGCATACAGGCCGATATTCTTCGTCCGGCAGCAGCCCAGCGTGATGCAGTAGGCGAATATCGGGAAGGCGATACGGCCGATGATGCGCATGGCGAAATACTGGGGGAACAGTGCGGCACCGAGGTGGTCGATCAGCATCGTGGTGATGGCGACCAACTTCAGAAGACCGGAGTCTGTATTTGTGCGAATGGAAAGTGATTTGCCTGCCATACGGTTACCACTTTGCCCCCATATTGTGGAAGGGCTTGCCGATGAAACCGATCTGAGCAAAGTCCTCGGGCTTGCTGCGGATGATGTAATCGATATAGGCGGCGGTCATCTTGGCGGTAAGCAGATAGCCCATGGGATTGAGGTGTCCGCCCAGATAGAATTCATCATGGAACTGCTTGTCATAGGCGGGGCCGTACTTGTGCAGGTCGATGACATAGGTGTATTCGTTGCACCAGGCGATCTTATGCATAAGTTCCGCATGTTCGGTCTTGAGGCGTGCATGCTCTTCATCATCATCGGGGCAGACGGGCATGGTCATCAGGAAGAAGCGGGCCTTGGGCTGGATGGAGCGCAGCTTGTTGAACATTCTGCCGAACCAATAGGCGAAAGAGGGTTCACCGTCGGGCTTGTAATCGGGAGCGGTCTCCTCTACTCTGCCGACCTTCTGCTTTCTGCCGAACAGGTCATTGCAGCCCATGGCGATGATGTATGCCTCGGCAGCCTTGTCGGGATTCCAGAAGTCGTTCGCCTCGGCAAAGCTCTCCATGTATTCGATGGCAGTCATGCCGCCGCGGGAGAAGTTGTAGCACTTGCTGCCGCACATGCGGGCAATGAACTGACCCCAGGAATACTCGAACATGTCGTGGTAGCCCTTGTTGCCTTCCGCATCGGTGGACTCGAACTCACCGGAGGAAAGACTGTCGCCGACGCAGGCGATGGTTCGGAAAATGGCGCAGAAGCCGCCGTCGGCCGGGATGCGGTCCAGGGGCTTTTCGCCGGGAAGCAGTCTGAATGCATTCATATCCATGATATCGTACCTCTCTTTGTGTCATTTTGTGTCTATTATACAGCATTGCGTGAGAAGTTGCAAGTGATTTTGTTAAATAATCCTGTCCTATCTTGAAAACAGCGAAGAAATGTATTATAATACCTGAGTATTGTGCCTGTAGCTCAGAGGATAGAGTGTTCGACTCCGACTCGAAAGATCGCAGGTTCGAATCCTGTCAGGCACGCCAAAAAAGCCGGTTGTTTTCATCCGGCTTTTTTTCTTGCATATTTCTTATTTTTGTGGTATAATCGAAGAAAAGGAGTTGATCGATATGAAAGCGGATTTCGGTACTGTTATCGGGAACATCAAAAAAGTGAACGGTGTCGGCCAGCCTCCGATCACCGGGATCGATCCGGATATGTTCCATTACCTCAAGGATGCGAATATTCCGTTCTCCCGGCTGCATGATGTGGGCGGCACCTTCGGCGGCGGAAGGTTCGTGGATATTCCGAATATCTTCCCGAACTTCGATGCCGACGAGAATGATCCGGCGAATTACTATTTCTTCTATACCGACTGGCTGATCAAGGCCCTGGTTGAGAATGACGTCGAACCGGTCTACCGGCTGGGCGTCACCATCGAGGGCATGGTGTACAATGGCTATGCCAGTCCCCGGATCGACCCGCCGAAGGATTATGACAAATGGGCGAGGATATGTGAGCATATCATCCGGCACTACAACGAGGGCTGGGCGAACGGTTACCATTTCGGTATCCGGTACTGGGAGATATGGAACGAGGCCGATAACCATTGCATCAAGGAAGGAAATGCAATGTGGCAGGGCACGGCGGAGGACTATTTTCGGCTGTACGAGACGGCGTCCAACCATCTGAAGAAGTGCTTTCCTGATATCAAGATCGGCGGCCCGGCAAGCTGCGGCTTCTGGGCGATCACATCTCCCGAGCCTACGGAGCGGGAACAGTACTTCCACGATTTCTTTGTGGACTTCCTCAAATGGATCTCTTCGGAAGAACATAAAAGTCCGCTGGACTTCTGCTCCTATCACAGCTATGAGACTATAGAACGTACCAAAGTCCATACGCAATACTGCCGCAAGCTCCTTGATCAGCACGGCTTTGCCGATACCGAGACACAGCTCAACGAGTGGAATCCTTCACCGAGGATATTCGGACTGATGAAGCATGCGGCGTATGTCGCCGGTATGCTGCTGATGTTTCAGAACAACCCAGTGGATACTGCATGCTTCTACGATGCCCGGGTCGGCATTTCGGAATACGGGAGTCTGTTCAGCCCGGAGACCCGTCTGCCGTATGCGGATTATGATGCTTTTGTGATGTTCGGACGTCTGCTGAAGCTGGGAAGGCAGGTGCAGCTGGATAATGACCTGCCGGGCGTGTATGCAGTCGCCGCTGCGGACGGAACACAGGGTGGCATCATGATTGTCAATACCAATGAGAATGGTGTTGAGCTGGATCTGGAGATCGAGGGCATCTGCACAGACAATATGACGTCGGAAACCACAGACATTTATAACCGACTGACAAAAAAGACCGGGGTCAGGCCGGGCAGGCTGTTTGTGGGTCCCGAAACGATGCTGTATCTCACAATCTGAGGAGGAAATATCATGCAGAAGTACGAGGTGGAGGGCCACGAGCCGAGCTTGCTTCCCGAGGGCAGGTTTTCACTTGTCTGGGCGGATGAATTTGACGGCACGGAGCTGGACGATTCAAAATGGGGATTCCGGCTCAATATGATGCAGCAGCGCTGGGTGTCATGGACGGACAGCAAGGAAGCTCTGCATTTGGACGGAAAGAGCAATGCGGTATTCACGTTGGTGGAGGAGGAGAAACGCCTCTGCTGTGCACAGCTGCAGACCGGAAGCAACTATATGGATCAGCCGCTGGAACAGACGAATTTCGGCAATGACCATCTCCAGTGGCCCATCGGACGCTTTCAGAAACAGCGTTTTCTGCATCGATACGGTTATTATGAGTGCCGCTGCCGTCTGCAGCAGAAGGAAGGCTGGTGGTCGGCGTTTTGGATCCAGTCGCCGAATATCGGTTCCACAGAAACGGCGGAGTATTCCGGCAGTGAGCTGGACATCATGGAGTGCTTCCATCCGGGACACATCAGTGCACATAATGTATTCAGCGGCGGTTACGGCAGCAATGTCCGCCGCACAAAAGTCGGCGGTACCGGAGACGGAGAACCACTGGACAAAAACGTGTTCCACCGCTTCGGTATACTGTGGACGCCGAAGGGCTATACGTTCTACGTGGATGGTGTTGAGGACGGTAAAGTGGAATGCGATGTGTCTGCCGTACCGGAGTTTATACTGATCTCCACCGAGGTGAGAGGCTATCGGTATCAGCATCATGTGCCGGAAAGAGAGGCGTTTGATGCGGTGGGAGATACGTTCCTGGTGGATTATGTGAGAGTGTTTGATCTGGTTGAAGACTAAAAAAAGGCGGCTCCGTGTGATCACGGAGCCGCCTGATATGTTATTTGATTCCGTATTCTGCTTTGATCTGCTGTTCGCAGGAGAGAAGGTCCTGTACCTCCAGCTCGTTGAGCTTGTTGAATTCCTTCCAGTCTCTGGTGCGGGTCACGAGGGTCATCGGGATGCCGATGAGGTTCATGTGGTACTTGGCGCTGACCGGATAGCAGCAGCGCTCTGCGCCGGAGAAGAAGGAGAGGAAAGCATTGAGCTTGTGCGCCTTTTCCGGCTGTGTTTTGTAGTTATTGTAGAGCCATGTCCACAGCTCCGGATGGAAGTTCGCCATGACGCCGCTGAAGCCGTCGCAGCCATGCTCGATGGTGTCCAGTGCGGTGGCGGCATTGGCGTTGAAAAGCTGCACGGTGCTGCCCTTCAGTACGTCAAGACGGTGATAGATCAGTTCTGCATCGCAGCAGGTATCCTTGATGAAGGAAAACCTTCCGGAGGCGGCCATGTACTTGAGTACCTTGTCGGAAAGCAGGCGCTTGTAAGGATAAGGACACTCGTACATGCCGAAAGTGACATCGGGGATGGCGGTGAGGATCTTCTCCATGTTGGCAAGGAAGACGTCGTCATCCTCGTCCTGTTTTGCCAGACGGTTCGAGATCATGACGGCGGCATCAATGCCCGTTGCGGAGATGCGCTTCAGCTCCCGGATCTGGTCTTCGATCGCATCGGAGGTATGACCGGAGGCGACGACGGCAAGACGACCCTTGGCGGCCCTGACCACACGGGCGGTGAGCTCGACACGCTCTTCTTCATTCAGCCAGAAGATTTCGCTGGACTGGCAGGCGGCAAATATGCCCTGACAGCCCTTCTCAATATAGAATTCTACGATTTTGTCTACGGCTTCCCAGTCGATTTTGTTGTCTGCAGTAAAGGGAGTGATCATTACGGGATAGATTCCGCCGGGGATTCTGCTCATATTCATGTCCTCCGTAAGTTTTTTTTTCATTATAGCATATTGGCATGAGATTTTGTGTAAAAAGAATGTGAAAATACATATACGGATTGAAAACAGCAAAACATAATGATATTTTCTTTTATTCGTAAAGAATACGTGGTATAATCCAGACAATACAATAAAAACGGAGGACTGTGCCATGAGAGAGATTTCGGCTTCCCAGATAACCGATGCGGTTGTCAAGCTGATTTATGAAGCAAGCTATAACATCGATCCCAGCATCGAAAATGCGGTAAAGTGCGGCATCGAAAAGGAGATCACTCCTGCCGGTAAGAACGTACTTGAGCAGATCGCAAAGAGCTATGAGGTCGCCAGAGACGAGCAGATCGCCATCTGCCAGGATACCGGCATGGCGGTGTTCTTCATCGAAGTCGGTCAGGAAGTGCACATCGACGGCAACTTCGAGGATGCGGTGAATGAAGGCGTCCGTGTGGGATATCGGGATGGCTACCTCAGAAAGAGCGTTGTGGCAGAGCCCATGTTCAACCGCGTAAACACCAAGGACAATACCCCTGCCGTGATCCATCTGCGTCTGGTGCCCGGTGACAAGATCCATATCTTCTTCACTGCCAAGGGCTTTGGCAGTGAGAATATGTCCGCCATCAAGATGTTCCCCCCGGCAGCCGGTGTCGAGGGCATGAAGAAGTTCGTTATCGATACCGTTGCCAATGCAGGCCCCAATCCCTGCCCGCCCGTGATCGTCGGTGTCGGCGTCGGCGGAACATTTGAGCAGGCTGCCATGGTCGCCAAGCGTATGACCGCCAGAGCAGTCGGTTCTCACAATGCCGATCCCAGATATGCGGCACTGGAGGACGAACTGCTGGAGAAGATCAACAAGCTGGGCATTGGTCCGGCAGGCATCGGCGGCGCCGTGACTGCACTGGCTGTGAACATCGATTTCAAGCCCACTCACATTGCAAGCATGCCCGTGGCGGTCAATATGTGCTGCCACTGCGCACGTCATGCGGAAACCACCATCTGACAGAAAAGGAGCGTTTGAACAATGAGTGAGATCAGAATACAGCTCCCCATGTCAAGGGAGACCGCCCGTTCTCTGAAGGCAGGCGACACCGTGCTGCTGAACGGAGACATCTATACCGGAAGAGACGCTGCCCATAAGAGGCTTATCGAGCTTCTGGACGCCGGTAAGGAGCTTCCCATCAACGTGGAAAATGAGACCATCTATTACGTAGGTCCCGCACCTGCCAGCCCCGGTCATGCCGTCGGTTCCGCAGGCCCCACCACAAGCTACCGCATGGATCCCTATGCGCCCCGCCTGATCGAACTGGGTCTGACCGGCATGATCGGCAAGGGCAAGCGTGACGAGGGCGTCATCAATGCTATGAAGAAGTACGGCGCCGTATACTTCGGTGCTGTCGGCGGTGCTGCTGCCCTGGTGTCCAAGAGTATTACCAAAGGCGAGGTCGTCTGCTATGAAGACCTGGGTTCCGAGGCCATCCATCGCTTCACCGTCAAGGATTTCCCCGTGGTCGTCATTATCGACAGCGAGGGCAATAACCTCTACGAGACCGGTCCTGCTATGGCCAGAGAAATGATGAACAAGTAAACAGTAAACAACACGCCGTGAAAGAGAAAGCTTTCACGGCGTGTTGCTGTATGCCGATATTTTTGAAAGAGAGCTGACGGACGCTGTGCAGGTCGTATTAAAGAGTATCCTTTACATAGCGGGAGTACATATCGCAGACGGTCCTGGAGTCGCCGAAGGCCATCTGATGTCCTTTTTCTATCCACAGGACCTTGTTGCACATGCGGCGTACCGATTCCAAAGAGTGGGAGACGAACAGCGTGATGGCGCCGTTTTTGATGATCTCGTTCATCTTGGCTTCGCTCTTTTGACGGAAGGACGCATCGCCGACGGAAAGCACTTCGTCAAGGATCAGAATCTCCGGCTTGACCAGGCAGGCGATCGAGAAGGCGAGACGGGATTTCATACCGGAGGACAGCGCCTTGTAGGGCATGAATTCAAACTCCTGCAATTCCGCAAAGGAGATAATACTCTCGTAGACCTCGTTCATGAACGGACGGGTATAGCCCAGCATCGCACCCCGCAGATAGGTGTTTTCCTTTACGGTGAGGTCGCCATCGAAGCCGGAGCCCAACTCCAGCAGGGCGGCGACATTGCCGTCCACGGTAACGGAGCCTTTGGTCGGGCGCATGATGCCGGAGACGACCTTCAGCAGGGTGGACTTGCCGGCACCGTTTTTGCCGACGATGCCGCAGAAATCGCCCTTTTGCAGGGAAAAGCTGATGCCGTTCAGTGCTTCGAAATACTTTCGGTCTTCCTTGCGTTGAAGCTTGCGGATCACATAATCTTTCAGACCGATATTCTTGATGTCACCCATCATGTACTGAACGGTGATGTCATTGACTTCAACCTTCATACTTATAATCCTTTTCAGAAATCAGATGTAATAGAGGAATTTGTAGTTCATCTTATGGTACATGATTATTCCGATGGTCATCACCAGTACGGGATAACCCAGACAGATGGCATGATGGGTCAGATCCGGAATTACACCGTTGATGACGACGGAGCGGAAATAATAAATGTAATCATATATGGGGTTGATGAAGAACAGCCCCTGTACCTCGGCGGGGAATGTGGTGACCTGATAGAACACGGCGGACATGTACATAATCAACATCGTGAATATGCTGTAGAGGTAGGAGAGATCCTTGAACACCATGTGCAGGGCGGAAAGGATCAGTCCCATGCCGATGTTGAAAAACATCAGGCAGACGATGGGGTAGAGCAGCGTGAAATAGCTCCAATGCATGCCCAGTCCGTCGGCGATCACAAAGATAAAGTAGATGATCAGTGTGAGCAGAAAATTGATGAGGGAAGCCACGTTATGGGACAGCAGGAACATGTATTTGGGCACGTTGATCTTCGAGATGATGCCGGCGTTATTCTCCAATGCG
>JAZLHZ010000120.1:0-2520 GCA_045617085.1 Clostridia bacterium | reverse complement strand
TTCGCCCGGGAAGCCACGGATGCGGGCAAAAAGTGTCTCGTGATCGACAGGCGCAGCCATATCGCCGGCAATGCTTATACCGAGTGCGTGGAGGGCATCAATGTTCACAAGTACGGCGCTCATATCTTCCACACGAGCAATGAGGAGGTCTGGCAGTATGTGAACCGGTTTGCCAGGTTCAACAACTATGTCAACTCTCCCGTGGCGATCTACAAGGACGAGCTGTACAACCTGCCCTTCAACATGAATACCTTCAGCAAGCTGTGGAACATCAAGACTCCCGCCGAGGCTAAGGCGATCATCGCCAAGCAAACCAGCCTTCAGAATATCGATCCGCCGAGGAATCTGGAGGAGCAGGCATTGAAGCTGGCGGGACGTGACATCTACGAGAAGCTGATCAAGGGCTATACCGAGAAGCAGTGGGGACGTGATTGCAAAGAGCTGCCCGCCTTCATCATCAAGCGGCTGCCCTTCCGGTTCACCTATGACAACAACTACTTCAATGACCGGTATCAGGGAATTCCCGAGGGCGGCTACACGCAGATGGTCGAGAAGATGCTTCAGGGTATCGAAGTCCGTTTGGATACCGACTATTTTGAGCTGATCAGGCAGCAGCCGGATATCGCCAAACAGGCCGTGTACACCGGCATGATCGACGAGTTCTTCGGCTACAAGTTAGGCGTGCTTCAGTACCGGAGTGTCCGTTTCGAGACGGAGCTGCTGCGGGATACCGACAACTATCAGGGCAATGCCGTCGTGAACTATACAGAAAGGGAAGTGCCGTACACCCGCATCATCGAGCATAAGCACTTCGAGTTCGGCAAGCAGCCCGTGACCATCATTTCGAAGGAATATTCCTCGGAATGGAGCATCGGCGTTGAGCCGTACTATCCCATCAACGACGAGAAGAACACCGCTCTGTACGAGAAGTACAAGGCGTTGGCCGAGCAGTCCGAGATCATCTTCGGCGGCCGCCTGGGCGAGTACAAATATTACGACATGGATAAGGTCATTGCCTCGGCATTGACTTTGGCAAAGAAGGTACTGTAATTTCAAACGAACGATTCAGAGGTGAAAGAAATGAAACTTCGTAAAATTCTTTCTCTTGCGGTTGTGCTGATGCTGGTGCTGGGCGTTGCATCCGCAGACGTGCTCATGCCCTCGGCTCCGGTTTTCCAGAGCTGTGAGCAGGGCAGCGGAGTGACCATCGAATGGCAGACGACTTCCGGCAATGCAGTCAGCTGTAAGCTGGCGATCGAAAAGGTGCTGCCGGAGGAGCTGACGACACTGTCTGCTCTGGTCGGTGAAGAAAAGGCCGTTGCGGTATATCCCGAAATGACGATGAACGGTGCAGCCAACAGCTTCACCATCGACAGCGCTGCCATTGCCCAGTGGGAAGGCTCGTTTCTTCGCATCAAGGTGACCGGCTATGCGGCAGACGGCACGGTTTCCGATGCTCCCTGCGGTACGGTCATTTATCTCTGCGGCAATGATACGAAGGTGCCCTCCGTCCTCAGTGCCGAGGTCGAGAGCGCCGAAGTCGTGGCAGGCATCGAAGGCGTGTTCAAGATCGTGACCGATGAGAACGCTGCCTTTGTCAGCCTGAACGCAGAAAACGGACAGTCCGCCAAGACCTGGACCGCCGAGGAAAACTCCGTGATCGAGAACGGCGAGCGTGTCTGGAATGTCAGCTACACCTTCAAAAACGCCGGCAGCCGCAAGCTTTCCGTTACTGCTTCGGCAGACGGAGCGACCTACGGTGAGGCAGTTCCTTTCAATATCGAGGTCAAGAGTGAGCCCTCCAAGCAGGTCGCGGAGATCTACACCGCTGCCTTTGATGCGGATACCGCCGAGGTCGGCAAGGAGATCGGTATCACCGTCACCACGAGCGATGCCGTCAAGGTTGTGGGCATGTACGCCGAAAACGACCAGCAGGCCAAGGCATGGAATGCAGACGAAGCCTCCACCAGCGACGGCAAGGTGCGTACCTGGAAGCTGAGCTATACCTTTAAGGGTACCGGCAATCGCAAGATGGGCTTCAAGGCTTCTCTGGACGGCAGCGAATTCACCAATGCCGTGACCGCAAACCTCACCGTCGGCGAGGAGAAAAAAGCCGAGCCGCAGCTGCTGAGCGCCGCATTTGACAGCCCCTACGCTGTTGTTCAGAAGGAATGCGGCATCACCGTGGAAACCGATGCGGATTCCACCGTTGTGGCAATGTGCTCTGAGAACGGCACTGTTGTCAGCACATGGAAGGCAGAGGAAAGCTCTGTCCTTTCCGGCAGCAAGCGGATTTGGTCGCTCAAGTACAAGTTCGCAGGCGGCGGTGAGCGCAACCTGCCCTTTAAGTGTTCCGTGGATGGCGAAACGTTCTGCGAGCCGATGACCGCCTCCGTCAAGGTGCTGGCGGATGAACTGGCGCTGGCGTTTGTGGGCTTTGACGTAGATAAGGCAAAGACCGGAGCCGCAGCTCCCATCGTTGCTTCTACCACTGCCCAGGCGGAATCCATCACCATGTAT
>JAZLHZ010000119.1:0-4104 GCA_045617085.1 Clostridia bacterium | reverse complement strand
TCCTCCGTCAACGTGGGCAGTACCAAGGCGGGCATCAACATGGATGCGGTCAAGCTGATGGGCGAGATCATGGTGGAAACGGCGCAGGCCACCGCTGACAGAGGCGCCATCGGTTGTGCCAAGCTGGTGGTGTTTGCCAATGCGGTGGAGGACAATCCCTTTATGGCAGGCGCCTTCCACGGTCCCGGCGAGGGAGATACCGCCATCAACGTCGGCGTCAGCGGCCCCGGTGTGGTGAAGCGGGCGCTGGAGGACTGCAAGGGCCAGCCCTTCGACGTCGTGGCGGAGACCGTAAAGAAGACCGCTTTTAAGATCACGAGAATGGGTCAGCTGGTGGCGCAGGAGGCATCCAAGCGGCTGGACGTGCCCTTCGGTATCGTCGATCTGTCGCTGGCACCCACGCCCGCCGTCGGTGACTCGGTGGCGCATATCCTTGAGGAGATGGGACTGGAGCGCTGCGGCCAGCACGGCACCACGGCGGCGCTGATGCTGCTGAACGATGCGGTGAAGAAGGGCGGCGTCATGGCAAGCTCCTCCGTCGGCGGCCTGTCCGGTGCATTCATCCCCCTCAGCGAGGATATAGGCATGATCAATGCCGCAGCCGCCGGTACGCTGACGCTGGACAAGCTGGAGGCGATGACCTGCGTCTGCTCGGTGGGTCTGGACATGATCGCCGTGCCCGGCGACACCAGCGCCGCCACGCTTTCCGCCATCCTTGCGGACGAGGCGGCCATCGGCGTAGTGAATCAGAAGACCACTGCCGTGCGTCTGGTGCCCGTGCCCGGCACGAAGGTCGGCGACTGGGTAGAGTTCGGCGGCCTGCTGGGCAGAGCCCCGGTCATCCCCGTACATAACGAATCCGCACAGGCCTTCATCGATCGGGGCGGCAGGATCCCGGCCCCCATCAACAGCCTGAAGAACTAAGATAGTCCTTCCCCTCATCAGAGGGAACGAGCGTAAGCGAGTTGGGTTCGGGAGTGAATGACAGTGCAGTGCACTGTCAGAGCCGAACCCAGACCGAGCCGCAGCGAGAAAGGTGCCGAGCGAAAGCGAGGCGGATAGGGTTGATAAAGTACAGAAAAAGGAGAATGTATTATGTATAAGATAGCAGATGCCCATTGCGATACCCTTTCGGCGTTCAGTGTTTACGGAAGAACCGGTGAAAAACTGATGGTGAATCCCGAACGGCTGAAGGACGGCGGCGTGGCGATACAGACCTTTGCGATGTTCGGCGGCAGTGAGGGCGACCCCGTGATAGCCTATGACCGGGCGCATCTGATGCTGAGCCTGCTGGATAAGCTGGAGGTGCCGATCTATACCAAGGCATTGCCGGACGAGCTGCCGGACACGCCCCACGGCATCATTTCCATCGAGGGCGGCGAGATGATCGGCGGCAGTCTGGAAAAGCTGCACGAGCTGGATGACATCGCCCGTGTCCGCATGATCGCACTGACGTGGAACAACGAAAACGAGATCGGCTATCCGGCACTGGACGACTGCGGCAAGGGCATCAAGCCCTTCGGCATTCAGCTGCTGAAGGAAATGGATCGGCTGGGCATACTGGCGGACGTGTCCCACCTCAATGAGCGGGGCTTCTATGACATCGCCGAGCATATGGAGCTGCCGCTGATCGCCAGCCACTCCAACATGAAAAAGCTCTGCGGTCATTTCCGCAACCTCACCGATGACCAGATCAAGGTCGTCATTGAGAAGAAGGGCTTCATCGGCATGAACTTCTGCGTCTCGTTCCTGCGGGACGACGGACAGACCGTCACCACCGACGACATCATGCGCCATATCGACGGCATTGCCGAGCTGGGCGGCATCGACGTTGTCGGCTTCGGTTCGGACTTTGACGGCATCACCAAGCGGCCTATCGGTATGGAGGATCCCTCCAGGTTCCAGGATATGATGGAGCTGCTGGACAAGCACGGCTATACAAAGGAGCAGCTGGAAAAGATCGCCGGAGGCAACCTGTTCCGGGTGCTGAAACAGGCAGAAAAAAAGCGCGCGAACAGTGCGCAGTGAGCAATTATGCCGACAGCTTTTGCTGTCGGCAATTGTTATACAATAAAGGCAGCGCAGCCGTCAAAAGTCCTTCTTCACTCAGACGGAGAGGACTTTTTTGATTTCTATAAGTAAACTGTATGTTAAATCAAAAAAAAAAAAAAATAGACATCAATGTAAATGTATGCTATAATCATCAATGTCACGTTGGAAACGTGATAATATAATGAAGGAGGAGTTCCATCATGAAGAGAACTCTTACTCTTGTCCTGGCAGTTCTGCTCGCCATGTCCATGATGTTCGCTGCATCTGCAGACGATCTGGAAATGAGCGATGTAGCCAACATGACTGCCCCCGGCGTGCTCCCCATCGTAGTAGAGCCCGTCGATCTGACCATTGCCACTGCACAGAATGCACTGGTAACTGACTACGAAGACAACTACCTCACCAAGTATACCGAGGAGCAGACCGGCATCCATGTCGTATGGGATCTGCTGCCCGGCGCTGAGACCGCAACCGTTCTGGATCTGCGTCTCGCTTCCGGTGAGACCCTGCCCGACATCATCGCCTACAACTTCGGCGCTTCCACCGCTTCCTACGGCGATCAGGGCTACTTTGTAGACCTGAACGGCTGGCACGAGAAGTACGGCTACTTCTTCTGGAATGATGCCCCCGGCATGAGCGAAGCAGACTACGATGCATACTTCGCACGTTCCAAGGAAGCTGACGGCTCCATGTGGTCCTACAGCTTCTTCACCGGCTCTGTCGGCGATCGTGTTAAGACCATGCCCTACATCAACAGACTGTGGCTGGATAAACTCGGCCTTGCAATGCCCACCAACACTGATGAACTGTACGATGTCCTGTGCGCTTTCCGTGACAACGACATGAACGGCAACGGCGACACCACCGATGAGTTCCCCATGATCGGCTCTCTGGGCGTATGGTCCGGTTATTTCACTGAGTGGCTCATCAATGCCTATACCTATTACAATCAGGACTACATGCTGGATGTTGAGAACGACGTCGTGTTCGCTCCTTTCGTGACCGAAGAGTGGCAGAACGCCATGATCTACCTCAACAAGCTGTGCACTGAAGGTCTGCTGGCTCCCGTATCCTTCACCATGACCCGTGAAGAGTATGCTCAGCTGCTGGAATCTCAGACCTTTGATTCCCAGATCGCCGGTGTTATTGAAGGCTCTACCGCTCACATCCGTGTAGATAAGGCGAACCCCTATCTGCTGATGTATGACTATATCCCCACCTTCGAAGGCCAGTATGACCCCGAGCGTACTGCTAACGTAACCAAGTGGGGCCATATCACCGTGGATTGCCAGATCCCCGAGATCGCTTTCCGTTACATGGACTTCTTTGCACAGGAGAAGGTTTCTCTGTGGACCCGTCTGGGTGCTCCCGTCTCTGAGATGGGTGAAGAAGCTTATTGGATGTATCGTGCCGATGATCCCGAGACCTTTGATTCCATTTATCCCAATGCAAACCAGAGCGCTATGGTTCTGGGCTTCGAAGGCATCTACGGCGAGAATCCCTATAACAACGCCAAGGATCCCTGGTCCAATGAGAACAACCAGATCTACAATGCACATTGGTTCTGCCTGCTGCCCGGCCCCACCTACTCCGGTGATGCTACCAAGAACGCTGCTGAGAACTTCGTCAACAGCTGGGATGAGTCTTGGGAAAAGGGTGACATCAATCTGCATACCGGATATACCGGTGCTTATATGAAGACCCACCTGAACAACCTGCCCGCTCAGGTATTCGTTGATCCCGTTTACACTATCGAAGAGACCGATATGTACAATGACAGCATCACCACCGTCCAGACCTACGTCAAGGAGTGCATTGCTTCCTTCGCTACCGGTGCTATGGATCCTGTGAACGATTGGGATGAATACGTTGCACAGTGCGACGCAGCCGGCCTGCAGGATTGGCTGAAGATCGCCCAGGCTTACTGGGATCGCAAGTGATTGCGTATCACCTGACTGTTTCGATCGCTAAGTAGATAGCGAAGTTTCCGCCCTTCCGCGTTCATGGCACGGAAGGGCGGAACTTTATTGTATAACGAAAACCCCCGCTTAT
>JAZLHZ010000118.1:0-2490 GCA_045617085.1 Clostridia bacterium | reverse complement strand
CGAGATCGCGAAGATGATCGGGATAACACCGGTCATGTTTACACGGATCGGGATATACGAATTTCCGCCGCCATAAGATTTGCGTCCCTGCATTCTTTTTGCATACTGCACAGGAATGCGGCGCTCACCCAGTGACAGCATGACAACATATGCAATCACAACGACTACCAGGATGATGATAAGCACAACAGCGAGCTTATTCTCATACTCCCACAACGTGGAGATCGCAGCCGGCAGACGGGAAAGAATGTTGACCATGATGATCATGGAAACACCATTGCCAATGCCCTTCTCGGTAATGCTCTCACCGATCCACATGACAAATGCAGTACCGGCTACGAATACCAGGATGGAAACGATGATCGCCCATGCTGCACTGACAGAAGTGGTGATAACACCATAAGAAGCATTCAGACTGTAGGCAATGCCAAAAGCCTGAATCAAAGCAAGGATAACGGTTGCATAACGAGTATACTGCGCGATTTTTTTACGTCCGGCTTCGCCCTCTTCATTGAGCTCTTCCAGACGCGGAATAGCAATCGTCAGCAAACTCATAATAATAGATGCGTTGATGTAGGGTGTAATCCCCATCGCAAACAAATTCATCTGGCTGAACGCACCACCGGACATCGCATCAAACAAAGCAATAAAACCACTGCTGCTTGAGAAATAACTGCTCATTACCTCAGAGGCAATGAACGGGCTCGGCATGGTAGAACCAAGTCGAACGATTGCAAGCATCATCAGCGTATAGAGGATTCGTTTTCGCAGATCCGGTATATTCCAAGCGTCCTTGATTGTCTGAAACAACCTAATCGCCCTCCTTTTATATTAGCCTGGCCGCCTGATGACCCAGGCGGCTGGCTATACGATTAATTCTCTTCTACGCTTCCGCCGGCAGCTTCGATTTTCTCTTTAGCGCCCTGACTTACAGCAGTTACTTTGACGGTCAGCTTCTTGTTCAGTTCGCCCTGTCCAAGAACCTTAACGCCATCACGCGGATTGCTGATAACACCCTTCTCAACCAGAGAAGTGATGGTAACAGTCTCGCCGTCCTCGAAGATGTTCAGACGATCAACGTTGATCGCAACGATCTCTTTAGTATTGCGATTGGTAAATCCACGTTTCGGAAGACGACGGTACAGAGGCATCTGACCGCCTTCAAATCCAGGTCTTACACCGCCGCCGGAACGGGCTTTCTGTCCGTTCTGACCACGTCCAGAGGTCTCGCCGTTACCGGAACCCTGTCCTCTGCCAACACGCCAGGATTTCTGTCTTGAACCCTCAGCTGGTTTTAACTCAGTTAATTTCATGACGGCTCACTCCTTACTCTTCGATTTCCTCGACCTTTACCATGTGAGAGATATGCGCGATAGCGCCTCTCATGGCCGGATCATCCGGAACGATAATGGTCGAATTCAGTTTCTTGAATCCAAGATTCTCAACGATCTTGCGGTTCTTCGGATTGGAGCCGATCACAGACTTCACCAGTGTAACTTTAAGTTTCTTTGCCATGGTTCAAGTCCCTCCTCAGCCCAGAATCTCAGCAACAGACTTGCCGCGGATGGCAGCGATCTGTTCCGGCGTCTTGATTGCAGCCAGTCCTGCGAAGGTAGCTGCAACGACATTGTTCTTATTGTTAGAACCCAGAGACTTGGTACGGATATTGCGGATACCGGCAAGATCCAAAACGGCACGAGCCGGGCCGCCGGCGGTAACGCCGGTACCTTCCGGAGCAGCCTTCAGAAGTACAGAAGCACTTCCGAAATTGCCCAGATTGTCATAAGGGATAGATCCGTTTTCAGTGATCGCAACGGTGATGATGGCTTTCTTAGCAGCCTCTTCGCCTTTACGGATCGCTTCAGGGATTTCGATTGCTTTTCCAAGGCCAAATCCTACATGGCCCTTCTTGTCACCCACGACCACCAGTGCTGTGAAACGAGCATGACGTCCGCCTTTAACGGTTTTGGATACACGCTTGATCGTTACAACATTAGAAGTCAACTCTTCGATGGTGTTGGGGTCAATTCTATCGTTTCTCATGAAACTGCCTCCTATTAATATCTTGTAAAGTAATGATCCCGCATTAGAACTGCAGACCGCCCTTACGAGCAGCCTCAGCCAGCGCCTGGATCTTACCATGATACAGGAAGCCGCCGCGGTCAAAGACTACCGTGTCAATGCCCTTCTCAGCAGCACGCTTAGCAATAACCGTACCAACTGCTTCAGCAGCCTTCACATCATTTGTCTTTTCGATCATAGACTTGACTTCTGCATCCAGCGTAGAAGCGGAAACAAGTGTGCATCCCTTAGCATCATCAATGATCTGTGCATACATATGCATGTTACTGCGGAATACGGCCAAACGCGGACGCTCAGGGGTACCGACGATGTTATGGCGCATTCTGTAATGCTTCTTCTGACGATTGATATCTTTAGATTTTTTACTTACCATGACACTGTCTCTCCTTATTTACCAGTCTTGCCGAC
>JAZLHZ010000117.1:0-6994 GCA_045617085.1 Clostridia bacterium | reverse complement strand
GGAGTCAAGAGAGAAGTAAGGGAAGACGGCAGACGGGCAGTGACGCATTACGAGACATTGGAAACGGGACACGGAGTTTCACTGGTGCGGCTGCGCCTTGACACCGGCAGAACGCATCAGATCCGGGTGCACATGAGCTATATGGGCTGTCCTATTGCCGGGGACTATGTCTACGGAAAAGAAAACAGCCTGCTTCCCGGGAGGTTTGCCCTCCATTCAAGCAGGCTGGTATTAAAGCATCCGATGACCGGCGAAAGGCTGGAGTTAACAAGCCCTGTGCCGGAAGAGTTTATGAAGCTGCTGAAAGATCAGTAGACCTGCACCTTTGTGCCGGATGAACAGTTGTCCCAGATCCATTTTACATCGTCCACCGCAAGCCGGACACAGCCGTGAGAGGCTTTGCTGCCGAGTGCGCTGACGGAGCCGGAATACAGGGTGTTTTCGTTGTCCTTGGCATACAGCACCGAATGGAACATGATGTCGCCGTCGATGTACCAGGCGTACTGGGCCCAGCAGTCGAATTTGGTGAAGTAGTGCCAGCGGGCGCCCCGTCCGGTGTTGGTAAAGGTGCCCTTGGGGGTGGGCGTGGAGTTCAGACCCGTGGAGCAGACGAAGGTCTTGACCAGAATATTGTATTCGTCGTTGTCGTCATGAGTGTAGACATAGACCCGCTGGTCGGTGGTGCTGACTTTGATGAAGTAGGGCTTGATGGCCTTGATCGCCTCGTCCGAATACAGCAGCACCTGCGTGGCACGGTCTGCGGTGCCGGTCTGCGCTAACTTGTTGCGGTTCTGAAAGTTGAGGATCGCCTTTTCGGTGCCGCCGCCGTAGATGCCGTCGGCGCCGCTGTTGGTGAGATAGTTGAGGGAGATCAGCCGCCGCTGCAGCCGCTTGACCTCATCGCCGGTGTTTCCCTTCTGCAGGAATTCGGAATAGACCGGAATGCCGTCCTCCAGCAGAGTGATCAGCTGGTCGTTGGTCAGCTTGCCGGTGGGCTCGAAACCGTCCAGCTCCGGCGTTTCCTCTTCCTCGGGCGTGACCTCATAGGGATTGGTCTCCGGATCCTCAACGGCCAGCAGCTCCTCCTTGGAGGCGTTGTCCTGGATCGTGGCATCCGCCACCTGCACGGTGGTGAGCGTCGGGTGATCCAGCTTGTACATATAGGTCTCGAAGGCCTTGACTCCGTCCCGGGTGGATTCGTTGAAGTAGCCGCCCGCCGTGCCGGTCATGAAGCCGAGAAGTATCAGCTGCTGCTGTGCAGCCTTGACGGTATCTCCGGAGGAATTGATCTCCAGCAGATTGTAGACGGGCCGCTTGGCGAGCAGCGCATCCTCGGAGAACAGCGCCTTCTGGGTATTGCGGTCTGCGATGCCGGTGATTTCCAGCCCGTGTTTTTCCTGGAATGCCTTGATCGCCGTTTCGGTGTTGATGCCGAACTTGCCGTCGATCTTGTCATTCAGATAATTCAGCGAGACGAGCCGCATCTGCACCCGCTTTGCGGTGAGCGAGATGTCGCCAAGCGCCGCATCCCCGAAATACAGATCGTCCGGGTCGCCGTTGATCCACTTCTGAAAGGCAATGTCCGCCGTGCCGTCCACCATGGTTTCGGGCGTCGGTTCCGGCGTGGGCTTGGGCGACGGAGTGGGAGACGGGGTCGGCGTGGGCGTTTCCACGGCGGCGACGCCTTCCTGTGTGGGTTCGGGCGTGGGAGCTTCGGTGGGGGAGGGAGAAGGCGTGATCGAGGCGATGTACTCGTCGATCTGCTTCTGTTCCAGCTCCCGGATATACTTTTCGGCCTCGGAGACTCCGGCAGCGGTATTCTTACCGTAAATGCCGTCGATCTTGTCATTGCAGAAGCCAAGGATCAGCAGCCGCTCCTGCAGGGAATAAACGATGTTGCTCTTTTCGCCAAGTTTGATATCCCGCTCTTCTTCCCGTACATCCACACCGGACACATCAGTGGGCTTGGCGGCAACGGCATAGACCGTTGCTGCGGGCTCCGGCGTTGCGGAGGGCTTCGGCGAAGCGGTTTCTTCGGCAGCGGCGGATGAAACGATCAGCAACAGGGCAAGCAGGGTACTGAATATCTTTTTCATTTTTGACAGTCACTCTTTTTCATAGATTGATTACACGGTTTTAGACGCCGTTTTTCCCGGTTTGTGGCACGAAAAACTGAAAAGATTCGGTAAAGGTTTGCGGGCGGCTTGCGTTATCTGTGAAAATTCTTTTTTTTGTTACATTTTGTCACGGTTTCGCTGTTGGCATCGGGAGAAATCTGTGGTATAATACACAAGTATGGATTATATGTATATCCCAAATGTATTCAAAGGAAAAGGAGACTTGTATCACAATGGCAGGCTTGTTCAACAAATTCTATTACGGCAATGCGGGCAAGGCGGACTTTACCCCCGACCAGCTGCCTACGAACCGGTTCCAGCTCTTCCTCGCCATGCTGCGTGTGCGCTTCAGCGGCATCGTCGGACAGAACTTCCTGTTTCTGCTGTTTGCCCTTCCGGCGCTGGCATGGACAGTCATCAACGTTCTGGCTATTCTGAACGTCATCGGCTACGGCTCCGAAGAAGCGTTGGAAACCGCCGCCATCTCCTGGGATGCCGTGAGAGGCTATATCTACATCTACATCCTCGGCATGATCCCCTGTCTGATGGTCGCTTCCCTGGGCAAGATGGGCGAGGCACTGACCCTGCGCAACTGGGCCCGTGACGATCATTCCTTCGTCATGAGCGACTTCAAGGATACGCTGAAGACCAACTGGAAGCAGGCGCTGCTGATCGGCTTCATCAACGGCTTCTCGATCTTCGCTGCGTATGTGGCTTATCTCTACTACAACTCCATGGCGGCTTCCTCCGTCATCTGGATCATTCCCGAGGCGCTGGTATTTATGTTTGTGGGTCTGTGGTGGCTGTGCCTGATGGTTATGTATCCGATGGTTGTTACCTACGAGATGAACTTCAAGACGATCATCCGCAACTCCATCATCATGACGATCGCCAAGCTGCCCTTCGCCCTGCTGTGCGGCGTGCTGCCGGTGCTGATCCCGTTCCTCATCGTGTGGCTGATCCCCAGCAACATCGCTCTGCTGGTCGTCGTGCTGTACTTCCTTATTCTGGGCTTCGGCATTACCCACTTCATTCATGTGTCCTTTGCGAATATGTGCTTTGACGCCTACCTCAATACCCGTATCGAGGGCGCCGAGGTCAACAAGGGCCTGCGGGATCCTGCTTACAACGAAGAAGACGAAAAGGTCACCGAAGAGGACGTCAAGAACCTCTGATCGTCAAATAATGTTTTTTCACAACTTAGCGAGCTGCCGGGCGGCTCGCTTCGTTTGGTAAAAGGAGCAACGGAAAACAAAAATGTACGAAGAGCTTGCTTCCGTATACGATCTGTTTACGGACGACTATGACTATAAAAAGTGGAGCGAGTATTACCTGAAGCTGGTATCGGCGGATGGGAAAAGCCTCCGTTATCTGTGCGAATGCGGCTGCGGTACGGGCTCGCTGACGGTGTATCTGGCGGGAAAAGTGCCGAAAATGGTGGCTTCCGATCTTTCGGAGGAGATGCTGCGTGCGGCCCAGATCAAGGCGAGAAAGGCCGGTGTGCAGGTGCCCTTCGTATGTCAGGACATGCGGGCGCTGGAGCTGCCGAGGAAATGCGATGCGGTGATCGCCTGCTGCGATGCGGTCAATTATCTGCTGACGGAAAAGGACGTAAAACAGTTCTTTACGGCGGCGTATGAAAACATGAAAAGCGGCGGAAGACTGGCATTCGATATTTCTTCAAGGCACAAGCTGCTTTCCATGAAGGACGGCTTCTTCGGCGAGGAGCGGGACACGGCGGCCTATCTGTGGCAGAACTCCTTTGATGAGGCGAACCAAACCGTCACGATGGATATCACGTTCTTTGTCGAGACGGAAAACGGACTGTATAAGAAATTCAATGAGGTACATACCCAGCGGGCGCATGACCGGGCGGAGATCACGCAGTGGCTTTCGGACTGCGGATTTGAAAACATCAGCGTATACGGCGGCATGACATTCGATGCGCCGAAGGACGATGATATCCGGCTGCACTTTGTCTGCGAAAAGCCGTGAGAAAGGCGGAAATGAATATGAGAGACTGGACGGTAAATACCGACGGAATGCTGCGCATCTCGCTGATGGGCGGGCAGGCTCGGGCATTCCTTATCGATTCCACCTGTATGGTGCAGGAGGCCAAGCGCCTGCATAAGCTTTCCAGAGTTGCCACGGCGGCACTGGGCAGACTGCTGACCGGCGCCAGCATTATGGGCAGCATGCTGAAGGACGGCAGCACCACCGTATATATGAAGGGCGGCGGCCCTCTGGGCACCGTACTGGCGGTGGCCAAGAGCGACGGTTGCGTCAAGGGCTATGTGGATGATCCCTTCGTGGAGCTGCCGCTCAAGGAAAACGGCAAGCTGGACGTGGGCAGGGCAGTCGGCACAGACGGCAAGCTCACCGTCATCAAGGATATGGGTCTGAAGGAGCCCTATGTGGGCATGGTGAATCTGCAGAGCGGCGAGGTCGGCGACGATCTGGCGATGTATTTCACTGCTTCGGAACAGACGCCTTCGCTGGTATCTCTCGGCGTGCTGACCGGCGACGAGGTGGTGGCGGCAGGCGGTCTGATCGTTCAGATCATGCCGGGCTGCTCGGAGATCGCCCTCAAGTCCATTGAAAACAGCATCCCGATGTTCATGAACATCAGTGCAACGATCCGTGATCTGGGTCTGGACGGCACGTACAAGGATCTGCTGAGCCATTTGGAGCCGGAGATCCTGGAACGGATGAAGCCTGCGTACCGCTGTGACTGCAACCGGGAGCGGTTTGACCGTGGCCTGATCTCGCTGGGCAGAACGGAGCTTCAGGCGATGATCGACGAGGATCACGGCGCAGAGCTCAACTGCCAGTTCTGCAACATCTCGTACCGCTATACCGAGGAGCAGCTCAGGGCTCTGCTGGCGCAGGCAAAGAACGCATAATACGGAGGAACATACAGCATGAAGATCATCGATTTTGACGGCAAATTCTCCGAATATCTGGAAAAATGGCTGATGGAAAACAGCAAAAAATACAAGAAGATGGACGAGATCGAGGAGATCATGCCGGACATCTATATGAACTGGCTGGATCAGCCTGCCGCATTCATCGGCGGTGTCAAGCCCGGCGAGTATTTCAACAGGTTCGACGACCCGAATGAGCTGCTGGAAATGATGAAGGAATACGACAGGCAGCGCATTTCCGTACCGGACATGCTGCTGGAGCGCATCGCAGACATCGGCGAGCCTTCCGTGGCGCCGCTGATGCAGCTGGTGATGGAGGGCAAGAACAGGGGACAGGTCATGAGCGCCATGAATCTGCTGGTGGAGATCGGCTCCGCAACGCCCATGCAGATGTGCATCGATATCATTGCCGCAGCCGACAGCCAGAACGAGCTGACCGAGGTCGCCACCGAAATGCTGAACAACATGGGCGATGTCGTGGTGCAGCCCATCCTGAACCGTCTGGACGGCGTGAGCGATGCGGCGGAAGAATCCTTCCTGGACGTATTGTGCAGCAACGGCGGCGATGACAGGATCGTGGAGCGTACCGTGGATGCTTTTAACCGCAGGTTTGAGCGCCGGGCGCTGTATGCCTCGTTCCTTGAAAAGCTGGGCGACGCCCGTGCGATCCCTGCGCTGGAGGCGGCTATCGATCAGGACGACATCAACTATCTGGATTATATCGAATGCGTCAATGCTATTGAGAGCCTCGGCGGCGAGGTCAAGACCATGCGTGAATTCAACGGCGATCCGGCGTATGAGGCCATGAAAAAGATGAAATAAAACACGGAAAATCGGAACAATCAAGGCAGTTTTTGTGTCTAATCAAGTGAAATAATCAATCGGAGTGAAGAGATAATATGAAGTGTACTGCCTGCGGAAAAGAAAACAGTCATGAAGGCAGCTTCTGCGCCTATTGCGGAGCGAAGCTGATAAAGCTTGAGCAAAAGACCGTGAGCCCTGCGGAGGAGAATCCGTATCAGCCACGGCGCATGCCCAATATCTTTGCCGAGCCTGTTCACAGCGAAACAAAGAAAAAGCCCGTATTCATGTTTGAAGACGAGCTGGAGCAGCAGGAGCCGGAAAAGAAGAACGACGTGAGCGTGGTGGATTTCGGCGGCCGCATCGAGGCGGAAGATACCGAGGAGATCCCCATGCCCGAGCCCGAAGAGCAGATCGACGAAGAATACGAGGAAGAACCCGACGAGCCGGAAGAGGAGCCCGTAAGACCCGTCAAACACGGCAAAAGAGAACCCAAGGTGTACGAGGACGATCCCTTCGGCGGTCAGTCTCCCGAGGAGGACGATGACGACGAGGAGGAAGAAAGCGGCAAGGCCGGTCATGTGTTTGCGATCATCATCGCAGTACTGACGCTGCTGATCATACTTGCCGGATGCTATGTATTCCTGTTCTACACCTCTGCCGGAAGCCGGATGCGTGCGAATATGGATTTCGCCGCCGATTACGACGACTATGTGCTCAACGGCGACTGGCAGCTGGAAAAGGGCAATGAGAGCGATGCATCCGCTTCGTACTACAAGGCGTTCCGTCTGGCAGACAATGACCTCGGAAAGTATATGGATCTTACACAGCGGTTCGAGAAATGCGACACCGCCAGAGCCGAACAGCTGTATCTGTTCCTCATCGAGAAGTACCCCGAGGAGAACGATCCCTATGACTATCTGATGGCGTTCTACGCAAAGGAAAAGAAGCAGGACGAGTACAACGCCCTGCAGACCTACCGGGAACAGCATCAGACAGGCTATGTGGCTCCGGCGCAGCAGCTGGAGATCCCCGAAATGCCCACCTGCAATCAGGAGAGCGGACGGTATACCGCCAGCCTCAAGGTGCAGTTGAGTGCCGAGGACGGATGCACCGTCTACTTCACCATCGACGGCACCGAGCCCACGTCGG
>JAZLHZ010000116.1:0-9325 GCA_045617085.1 Clostridia bacterium | reverse complement strand
CTCCTCGATCCGCTGCTTCCACTGTCTGCCGAGGGGAGCGTCCCTTCTCACCTGCGTCACGGCATCGGAGAGGACTTCATAATGGAGGGCGACGCCGACTCTGTCGCTGTGGTAGTCCACGGCCTTGTCCGCATCGATGCCGAAGTGTCCGGCAGTCTCCACCGCATCGATATTGGCGCCGTGGAACAGGAATTCCCAGCCGTACTTTGTCTTCTGCCGCTCGATCATCTGCTTCACCTTTTCGGCGGTATAGCGGCGGCTGGCGTTCTCCATGCCGTCAGTGGTGATGATGAACAGGGTATGCTCCGGCACGTCCTCGCTTCTTGCATACTTGTGCACGTTGCCGATGTGGTGGATGGCATCGCCGATGGCGTCCAACAGCGCGGTGCAGCCCCTCGTGCAGTAGTCTCTGTCTGTCATGGGGGCGATCCGACGCAGGTCCGCCCGGTCATGGATGACCTCGCTCACGTCGTCGAACAGCACCGTGGAGATGAGTGCTTCGCCCGTCTCCCTTTTCTGGCGCTCCACCATGCTGTTGAAGCCGCCGATGGTGTCCTGCTCCAGCCCGTGCATGGAGCCGCTGCGGTCAAGGACGAATACGATCTCGGTCAGGTCCTTTTTCATGTTGTTTTTCCTCCCGTATATAATTTATGACTGTAAGCTCTTTCTCTCTCATCAGCTTACAGTCATGATTATACCCGATTTTCGGAGGATTTGGTCGCCTGCAAAGCGACATTTTTTCGGAGGCCGCCCAATTACTAATTGCTAATTCCCGATCAGCGGCTGGTCAAAGGCGAACAGCGCCTCGTTGATCTCGAACACGTCGTAGTTGCCCTTCATGATGAAGTACTCCACGATGATGTCGAACTTGGAGGAATGGGACAGGGCAAAGCCCGCCTTCTTCAGCATCTCCTCCGCCTCCTCGGGCGGCAGCTTCAGTGCCAAAATGAAGGCGATGGCGGTGGGCTTGCTGGGCTTATACAGCCGGTCGGAGCGGATCTTTGAGAACAGCTTCCGGTCGATGTTGGCCAGCTTATAGCACTGGGCGTCGGTCATGCCCTTCTCGTCGATCTTGCGCAGCAGCATCTCCGAGAAGCTCTCGTCCACCTGTTCCACCAGCTCCGCAAGGCTCGCATGGCCGAAGGTGCTGTCCTCGCAGACCATCGGTGCGCATTCCTTCTGCAGCTGTCTGCCGTGGAACATGGCATGCTTCTCGACATAGTTGTCGTCGATATATGCGGCGATATCGCTGTACAGGGAGCTGCCGATGTCATAGGACTTCCGGTCGAATATGACGATATAGACCGTCATGTCGTTTTCCCGCAGAAAGGCGCTGATGGTGTCCACCGCCACGTTGAGCGCTGCCGCCTGCGGATAGGCATACACGCCTGCCGAGATCAGCGGGAACGCCACGGACTCCAGTTGACGCTTCTTCGCCAGCTCCAGCGCCGTTTTGTAGCAGGAGACGAGCTTTTCTTTTTCGCCGTACATGCCGCCATGCCATACGGGGCCCACGGTATGGATGACATACTTTGCGGGCAGGTCATAGCCCTTGGTCATTTTGGATTCGCCGGTCTCGCAGCCGTGGAGCCTGCGGCACTCCTCCAGCAGCTTGGGGCCTGCGGCCCGGTGGATGCAGCCGTCCACACCGCCGCCGCCGAGCAGGGTCTTGTTGGCGGCGTTGACAATGGCGTCGACCTCCATCTTTGTGATGTCGTTTCTTACGATATACAGCGGCATATGTATTACCTGCCTTCCTTTTCCGATCGGTACAGCCGCTCCACAAGCGCATGGATATGCTCCCTTGCGGAGGACTGGCGGGCCCATTCGGTCTCCTCATCGGGGACCGCATCGCCCATCAGTGATACGAACTGGCTGACCTTGAGACCCAACGCCTGCTGCATCTCCTTGTCCGAGCCCTTGGGACTGACCAGATAGTAGCACAGCACCGAGTCCTCCTGACCGATGCGGTGCGCCCGGTCCTCCGCCTGCGAGTGTACCGCCGGAGACCAGTCCAATTCGCCGAACACCACGCAGGTCGCCCGCTGCAGATTGAGTCCGCTGGCGGCACGCAGCGACACGATGCACAGGTTCGTCCGCCCGCACATGAATTTCTCCACGGCCAGCGCCTTTTCCGTTGCCGTCTCCCGTCCGGTGACGAATACCGGATGACAGGCGGCAAATTCCTTTTTATAGATGTCCATCACATCGTGATGATGGGCAAACAGAAGCACCTTTTCGTCTCCGTCCAGCAGCGTCCGCACGAAAGCGCCCACATACGGCGCCTTGGCGCAGCCGGTGGCCCGGCGTTCATCCTGACAGATGCTGTCCTCGATGATCGTGCGCTGAGACTCGTTTTCGGCATTTTCCAGCAGGCCGAATTTCTCGATCGCCCCGGTCAGCATTTTGCGGTACAGGGCATCGTCCCAGTCGATCTCCTGCACCAGCCGTCTCTTTGGCGGCAGCTGCGGCAGCACCTGATCCTTCGTGCGCCTCAGCATGATGCCCTCATTGCGCAGGTAGTCGCCCAGCTTGTCCGGATGCGTGACCACCATGTTGCCGTAGCCGGAGCACCACGCCCTCGTAAACGCCTCAAAGCTGCCCAGAAACTGGAAATCGAGGATGTTGATGACGTTCCAGATCTCGCCGCCGTAGTTGTAGATCGGTGTGCCCGAAAGGCCGATGACCCGGTCTGCCGCCGAGGACAGGAGGCTCGACACCGAATACTTCTCGGTCCCGGCATGGCGCAGCTCCTGGATCTCGTCAAATATCACGGTTTTGAAGCCCATGTCCGGCAGCTTGCTGCGCCAGCCCCGCAACAGGAGATAGTGGATGATGTAGATATGCGCCTCGGGCAGCTTGTACGGCTTCAGACCCTTGATGGTATGGATCTTCAGCTCGCCCTCCACCCGGAGGAAGCGCCGGCATTCCTGCTCCCAGTTGCGCATCAGGTGCGTCGGCACCACCAATAAGATCGGGTACGCCTGCACCGATGCCACATACGAGAGCGCCTGCACCGTCTTGCCGAGGCCCATCTCGTCTGCCAGCAGTGCCCTGTCGGTACCCAACAGGAACGCCAGCCCCTCCTTCTGGAAGGGCATCAGCGTGCCGACGAAGGTGTTCTCCGGCGGTTCGGCGCTCAGCTCGCTGTTGCGCAGCCGTTCTTTGGCCCGGGCAAACTCCCTCGCCTCTTCCAGCGCCAGCTCGTACCGTTCCCGGTCGGTCTCCTTGATGTCCAGCGGGTAGCGCAGCATCAGCCAGTTCAGATCGCCGATGATCCTGCGGTGAGCGGCAAAGCGCACTTCCGTCCGCTTTTTCGAGCTTGCCTCCGGGAAAAGCCGCAGCGCCAGCTCGATGACGTTCTCCTCGCCCCGGATCATCCAGCACTTGCTGCGCCTGTTGTAGCTCAGTATACCGTAGGTCTTGCCGGGGTAGAAGGCGTCCCTCAAATAGGACGGATACAGCGTTGTTTCTTCAGATTCCATAGTTCTCTCTGTTCCGTTTTCTGATCTCTGTTTTCTTATCCGGGCAATGCGATGCCCCACAGGCTGTTGAGCCCGATCACCGTCAGCGGCTTTCCGTTGACGGCAGAGGGCAGCTTCACGGCGGTATCGATGACAAGGATGATCCCCTGCACCGCTTCACAGGCGGCATAGCGGCTGCACTGAGCCAGCACCCGTTTTTTGTCCGGCTTGCCCCGCTTCACCTCGATGCCGATGCCGCCGCACAGAAAATCGATGCGGCAGCGGCTGCCGATGACCGCCTCGTGCGTGTATGTCAGTTCATGCTCGCTCAATATCCGACCGATACGCTCATGGATGGAGTATTCGTCTGCCGTATATGGAATGCGCAGCTTTTTCAGGATGCGCACCAGCTCGCCCATTTCCATCTCAGTATACGGGGTCGGGCGCATTGCAGTCAGGGCACTTGATATAGCCCGCCGCCAGCGCCTGCTGCAGCGTGGCGGTCTCCTGCTTTGCGTACAGGCACTCGGCGGAATGGTAATACTTGCCGCCGATATTGCAGTAAACGATGATGGGTTCCGGTGTGGCGGTGGTCTCCACGACCATCGGCGTGCGCCGGGGCGTGTACTGCTCCAGCTCGTCCTCTCCGGCGATGGGCACGTCCGGACCCTCGATCTCCACATCGCTGTGGGTCGCCAGAGGCACGATGCCGCCGGTGATGCGCTGGGGCGGATTGGTAAACGGCGAGATGATCAGCACCAGCAGCAGCAGCACGGCGCCGGTGATCGCCGTTTTTACCACAAGACTGAGCTTTTTGTTTTTCCACATATTGAATATCGTTTCCGGGAAATTGAACACCGCACGGAAAATGCTGCGTATCTTATTCAGTATTTTGTTTTTTGAACGCTTCATGATGGCTGTCCCCTGTATCGTCTTAATATCCATCTTATTTTTAGCACATAACTATGGGAACTGCAAGAACAATCCGGTGTCTTTTTCGTGAAAATTAATGTGAAATAACAGAAAAACTCTTCTTTATGTAGTATAATATATTTTGTATATTCAGACACGGGAAAGGAGGAACGGTCCATGGCGACAGCCTATGAGATCCTGGGGATCAAACGGAATGCCACAAAAGAAGAGATCCGTACAGCCTACAAAGACCTCGCCCGCCGCTGGCATCCGGACCGCTTTTCCGAAGGTCCCGAGCGCATGTGGGCAGAGCAGAAAATGACGGAGATCAACATCGCTTATAACGAGGCGCTGGAAAACTGCCAGCCCGCCAAAGTCAAAAAGGCCGTCAGCGACGACGAACAGTATGCCGATATCCGCAGGCTCCTTGAGATCGGTCAGGTGGGCGCCGCACGGCAGGCGCTGGTACGCATCGCCTTCCGCAATGCCGAGTGGTATTACCTCTTCGGAAATATCTTTTTCCGTCAGGGCAATAACGAAAAAGCGCTCGCCTATTATGAGATCGCCGCCCGCAAGTCGCCGGAAAACCCCATCTACAACACCGCCTATCTCGCCCTGAAGCAGATCATCACCACCGCCAACAGGAGAAACTTTATCAAAAAGATCAAGACCATATTCACCGGTAAATAATGTAATTTGTCGAGATTAAGAAGAACCTGCTGAAAGAGATCATCTTTTTCAGCAGGTTTTTTGATAAGCTCTTGACGTAATACACTCATTGGGTGTATAATATGTGTGAGGTGAATACAATGAATATTCGTGAACTGAGAACCCGGCTGGGCGATACGCAGAGTGAATTCGCCGCACGATACAATATACCGTTCCGTACTGTTCAGAACTGGGAGACAGGACTTCGTACACCGCCGACATATATTACAGAGCTTTTGGAAAAGCGCATTATGAACGACCTTATCAACCGAAAGACGGCTGTGCTGCCGAAGTATGATCCGCAAAAGCCCGACCTTCCGAAAAGGCGGGATTTTATCGGAGCACTATCCTGGCTCAAGGCTGTGCGTGAATGTCTGGGGGACTCAATCATCTTTGCCTTGGATGAAGCATTAATGTGTCAGGGAAATTTCGGCGGACACAGCGATGAATACATCGTCTGGGTTTATGGTGACGACACCGTTACCCGTTACAACGGTGTTGCCGTTCTCGGCAATCAGGTAAGTCCTTACAGTGTAAAGGAAACGAACGGGCTTCGGTATACCGATTTGAGCAGAACGATTTCCGACGCCTTTGCAAACGAATCCATACTTGATATGCAGGGTATTACGGAAGCGGTAAGCAGATACTTTTATCAAAACGAAAACTGCTTTGACGGTATTTCCGTTGCGCCGGAATATCAGGAACGATTTGACAGGCTTGCACAAGAAGCAATAGACTATTACAACGACTGACGGGGTGTTCCTATGAATTTATCGGCAGAAGAACAAATAATGTATAGAGTCATGATGGCGATTCATGAAAGCGGAATACCGATGAGCTTTAAAGGATCGATGGTTTTGAAAGCCTGTCTTTGGGAAGCCGGGTATTCGGAGGACACACGTCATACCGTAGATATTGACGGTAACTGGATCTCGGAGACCATGCCGACACAAGAGCAAATGGCTGACTCCATGCGGAATGCGCTCGAACAGAACGGACTTCATTTGGATGTCAGCATTGGCAGAAAATTTGGGCAAGGTCGTTCAGCTGGATTTGATCTGTATGACAGAGAAAGCGGAGAACGGCTCTTTTCGATGGATATTGACGTAAACCGTCCCGTCTCGTCGACCCGTATATATGAACTCGACGGTATGCGTTTTCTCGGAGTATCACCATCTCAGATGATCGCCGACAAAATCTCGGCAGTATCTACAGATAAGATATTTCGCAGAATAAAAGACGTTGTTGATCTGTATTATCTTTCTCAGGTCTTTGTGCTTGATAAGGCAGACATTCTTCAGGTTTTGAATAACACGGGAAGAATTCTTGAAAACTTTGACGGTTTTCTGCACAGAACGGACGAGCTGAAGCATTCCTATGAAAAGTTTCGTTTCGCCGGTGACGTAAACAAACCGTCTTTCGAGGAGGTATATCAAGCGGTTAAAGAGTATATACGGGATTTCCTGCCGAAAACCTGATTCGTTTGCTGATAAATAAGATAATCTCATCACGGAATTGTGGTGTCAGGAAATGGAATAAATCCACTCACGCCCGCAGGCGTATTTCATTCCCAGGGGGCATTTCACAAATCCCGTCAGGGATTTATTTCGTTTTAAGCCGCATGACCTCTTGACGAAATTCCCGATATGTGATATTATATATATGAATGATTGTTCATATATTCAATACAGAAGGGAGAAGTCCCATGACGAGAACATACCGGCTGTGCGGGCTGAACTGTGCCCACTGTGCCGCAAAAATTGAGGAATGGAGCGCCGCCTACCCCGGCGTGACGGAGGGATCGCTGAATCTGGCGCTGCAGCGGCTCACGATAGAGCACGAAGACGCCGTGGACACGGAGCTGCTGGACAAAGCGCTTTCGGACTACGTCGCCGTGCTGGAGCCGCTGGTCAAGGTCATCTGTCTGGACAAGGGCGACCCAGAGGCCATGGAACGGGAAGCTGAGGAGGAACAGAAAAAAGAGGAGCGCCGGGAGCTGATGTTCATCGGTCTCGGAGCCCTGCTGTGCATCGTATCACTATTCGTACCGGGCCGGCTTCAGTGGGTGCTGCGGCTGATCGCCTATGTGCTGTTAGGCGGCGAGGTGCTGATCTCGGCACTGAAATCGATCCGTCGGCTGGAGCTTGGCGAGGAGCTTTTGATGACCGTGGCGACCATCGGTGCGCTGTGTCTGGGCGAGACTTTGGAAGCCTGTGCGGTCATGCTGCTGTACCGGGTCGGCGAATATCTTCAGGGCAAGGCCGTGGACGGCTCCCGCAGGCGCATCGCCTCGCTGATGGCGCTGCGTCCGGACAAGGTATGGCTGGTGCTGGACGGCGGCACGGAACAGACCGATGCGGATGCCGTGGTGCCCGGCGACATCATCGAACTGCGTACCGGAGAGCGGGCCGCCGTGGACGGCACCATTCTCTCCGGAAGCTCGGAGCTGGACAACTCGGCGCTGACCGGCGAATCCGCCCCCGTGGGCGTGACCGTCGGCGACAGCGTTTCCGCCGGTGCCGTCAACATGACCGGCATCCTGCGGCTGAAATGCGACCGTGCGGCTTCGGAATCCGCCGTGGCGAGGATCCTCGAAATGACGAGGAATGCCGCTGCGCAGAAAGCGAGGTCCGAAAATGCGATGAACCGCTTTGCCAAAATCTATACGCCCTGCGTGACGGCAGGCGCCCTGCTGATCGCCGTATTCGGCTGTCTGATCTCCGGGCAGTGGCAGGAATGGGTCTATCGGGCGCTGCAGCTGCTGATGATGTCCTGTCCCTGTGCGCTGGTGCTGTCGGTGCCGCTGACGTTCTTTGCGGGCATCGGCGCCGCCTCGAAAAAGGGCATCCTCTTCAAGGGCGGTCAGGCGCTGGAAAACATCTCCAAGGCGCAGGTCTGCTGCTTTGACAAGACCGGCACGCTGACGGGCGGCACGCTTTCCATAGAAAAGATACGTCCCTGTGACGGCATGGACGAGCACGAGCTGCTGCGGTACGCCTGGTTCTGCGAGCGGCAGTGCGCCCATCCCATCGCCAAGGCGATCACGGCAGCAGTCACGGACAGGATCGACGAAGAGATCGAAGACCTGCAGGAATGGGCCGGGGAAGGCATCGAATGCATCTGCGAAGGCAGCAGCTATGCAGCGGGCAATCATCGGCTGATGCAGCGGCTCGGCATCGAGATCCCCGAAGGGTATGCGGACTGCATGGTGCACGTGGCAAAAGACGGCATGTATGCCGGCGGCATCGACCTGATGGATATGCCGAGGAACGATACGAAGGAAGCTCTTGACAGGCTCAAAGCGCTGGGCATCACCCACATGAGCATACTCACCGGCGACGGAGAGACCGCCGCAAGGAAGGTCGCCGCCATGGTCGGGATCGGCAACATCAACGCCTCCCTGCTGCCCGGAGACAAGCTCTCCGAAATGCAGAAAAAACGTGCGCTGTGCACCGACGGCGGCACCACCGTCTATGTCGGCGACGGCATCAACGATGCGCCCGTGCTGGCCGGTGCCGATACCGGCGTCGCCATGGGCGCCATGGGCAGAGACGCCGCCATCGAAGCCGCCGATGTGGTGCTGATGGAGGACTCGCTGAAGGGCCTGCCCACAGCTGTCAGGCTCGCCAAAAAGGTCATGACCATCCTGCGCCGCAATATCGCCTTTGCCATCTGCGCCAAGGCCGCACTGATGCTGCTGGCCGTGTTCGGACTGGCGAACATGTGGCTTGCCGTGCTGGCGGACACCGGCGTGGCGCTGATCTGCGTCGCATATGCGGCAACGGCAGGACTAACCGTTTAACAAACAAAGTGGTTCTTCACGTTTTTGTGCAGTAACAGTATTTGCAAAAAGGCATGGCTTTGCCATGAGAATAGCAGTAGCGAAGGGAAATGGCTGACACGGATTACTCTTCATTACCAAAGTCCTTCCCCACCTCAGTGGGGAAGGTGGCGCCGTAGGCGACAGATAGGGCATGATAAGTACTGGTAGATGTGAAAACCAATTCAGATTACTTTATCAGCCCCACCCACCGCCTGCGGCGGTCCCCCCATTCTCGCTGCGGCTCAGTCAGGGTTCGGCTCTGACAGCGCACTGCGCTGTCATTCACTACCGAACCCAACTCGCTTACGCTCGTTCTCGCTGCGGCTCGGTCGGGGTTCGGCTCTGACAGCGCACTGCGCTGTCATTCACTACCGAACCCAACTCGCTTACGCTCGTTCCCCGCTGATGTGGAGAGGGA
>JAZLHZ010000115.1:0-7009 GCA_045617085.1 Clostridia bacterium | reverse complement strand
GTACCGGAGCAGACGAATATCGGTTCTGCCCATTGACAATTGTATAAGAATATATAAAATGAGGTGATTATATGGTAAATGTAAATAACTACAAGGGATTTGCCGACATTGACATCATTGAAGCGGCAATAAAAGACAGAGGCACGGACGGCGTTGTTGTATTACCCGCCAGAAAATCCGATGTGGAACCGGAACGTGACTGGTGGCTGATCGATCGGGCGATCCTGCTGCCTTCCAACACTACGTTTATCATGCAGAACAGCAAGATCAAGCTGTCCGACAAGTGCCGTGACAACTTCTTCCGTACGGCGAACTGCTATATCGGCTGCAAGGAATACGAGCTGGACAAGGTGTTCAATATCCATATCAAGGGCGAAGGTTACTGTGTACTGGAAGGTGCCGATCATCCCAGAGCTACCGGTGATTCCAGCAAGCAGATCAAGAATCCCTGCCCTTTCAAATGGGAAGACATCGTGAAGTTTTCCACTTGGATCCCCGAGGAGAGAAGGAGCCTCGACAAGCTTGGCTTCTGGGATCTTCATGACTATTCCTATGGTACTGACTGCGGTAAAGAAGGCGAGAGCCAGTACGGCGACTGGCGCGGTATCGGCGTGCTGTTCGTTAACGGTGAGCACTGCTCCGTATCCGGTATCAAGATCGTCTGTTCTCATGGCTGGGCAATTTCCTTCGAAGCAATGGCCTATTGCCGGATCGAAAAGGTGGAGATTGATGCCAACATGACTCGTGTTATAGAGGGATTTGTTCACAATTCCGAGAATCAGGACGGTATAGACCTGCGTAACGGCTGCCATGACATCGTTGTAACCGATATCACCGGCGGTTCCGGCGATGACCTGATCGCACTGACGGCAATTGCAAGAGATGATCTTCCGCTTCGACCCAATGGTGCTATGCGTTCCACCCATTTTATGCACAGTGACTGGAGTAAGCGGGATCGCAATATCTACAATATCACCATTCGAAATGTCACGGGCTGCTGCGCCAGCGGCGTGTGCTTCATCATCCGTTTGCTGCCTGCGGGCTGCAAGATCTATAACATCGTGATCGACGGCGTGATCGACAATTCTCCCGATGCTCTGCAGGATAACGGTGTGCTGTTGCTGGGTGACGGCGGCGGTTACGGCAGAGAGAACAAGGATGACATGACCTTTATCACCATCTCCAATGTCATCTGTAAGGCCAAGCGGGCGATCTGTCTGGAAGGCTATCTCAGCAATTCCGCAATTACCAACGTCATTAACCGCAATCCTGACTGCCCCGTCATTGACGTGCGCTACAAAGGCGGTCTCAATAACGTGCTGATGAGCAATCTCGTATCGACAGGTGAAGCGACCATCCGTTACAACGGTGTAGCCGGACAGAGTATCGGCGAGGCCGGTCATCATTAAGACTTATATATGGACAGCGGCGATGTGTACCTGCATCGCCGCTGTGTTAATTTGAGAAAAAAACAATTGACGGACGGATGTAATACAGGTATAATATAGGCAAATCATAACGGGGGATCAGAGCAATGGAGCTATTGAATAAAGAGATTCCGAAAAAGGCGGTCAAGGCGCTGCTTTTTGATTTTGACGGCACGATCTCCACACTGCGCTGCGGTTGGGAAAAGACCATGCGGGCGCTGATGCTGGAATACGTGGATGCCGGGACGGAGAAGGAAAAACTCATTGACGACTATATCAACGAATCCACCGGCATTCAGACCATTTATCAAATGCAATGGCTGGCGGAGCACTCGTATAAGGATCAGCCTAAGGATCCCTGGTGGTACAAGGATGAGTATAACCGCATGCTGATGGAAGAGGTCGGCAGACGCAGAGACTCATTGCTGAACGACACAGAGCAGACGGATACCTATCTGATGAAGGGTGCTGTCGAATTTCTGAAGGAAATGAAGCGGCTCGGCATCAAAATGTATGTTGCCAGCGGCACCGATCATCCGGATGTGATGAAAGAGGCCGAAGCTCTCGGCGTGCTGAAGTATTTTGACGAGATTGCCGGTGCTCCGGTTCGGGAGGCCAGCTGTTCCAAAGAAGCGGTGCTGAAGCGGCTGATCGGAGGTTACGGTTTGGCAGGTGACGAGGTCGCAGTGATCGGCGATGGCAAGGTGGAGATCGCCCTCGGCAAAAGCATCGGAGCCCGTACGCTGGGTCTGGCGACTGACGAGGTGCACCGCTGCGGTGTGAACCCCGTGAAGCGGGAGCGGCTTATCAAGGCCGGTGCGGATGTCATTGAAGGCGATTTTACGGACATGACGGCGCTGAAAACATTCCTCGGACTGAATGCGGAGGAGAAGCAGATGGAAGACAAGAACATCAAAAACGGCAGACTGCTGTTTGACAATATCAAAACCTATACGGCGAGGAACCGGGTCAATCTGGTTCGCATAGACAACCTCAAGAATCTGGACGACGAGGTGAAGGATTTCTCGCCCGAAGGTTTTGACGAGCTGATTGACCGCATCATCAAGGCGAGACAGAATGGGCGTCCCGTTATTTGGAGCATGGGTGCACATGTCATCAAGTGCGGTCTTTCGAGGTATCTGATCGCACTGATGAAGATGGGCATCATCACACATCTGGCAGGCAACGGCGCCTGTTCCATCCACGATTTCGAGCTGGCCTATCTGGGCGGTACCTCCGAGCATGTGCCCACTGCCATCGAGGACGGCAGCTTCGGAATGTGGGAGGAGACCGGCGGCTGGATGAACGAGGCGATCCGGCAGGGTGCAAGAGACGATATCGGCTACGGCGAAGCACTGGGCAGATATGTAGATGAGCATCCGGAACGTTTCCCCTATAAGGATGACTGTGTGTTCTATCAGGCTTATAAGCTGGGTATTCCGGTGTCCTATCATATCGCCCTCGGCACGGACATCATTCATCAGCATCCGACGGCGGACTTTGAAGCCATCGGCAAGGCAAGCGGTATCGACTTCCATAAGATGTGCTATGCGGTGTCGCAGTTGGATGGCGGCGTGTACCTCAATTTCGGCTCCGGCGTCATCGGCCCCGAAGTATTCCTGAAGTCACTGTCTATTGCCCGCAATCTGGGCTATCCGACGTTTGATATCACCACCGCAAACTTCGATCTGATCGATTTGGGCGATTATAAGCGTCCGCTGGGCTATGAGCATCCTCAGTATTACTACCGTCCGAGAAAGAACATTGTCAACCGCCCGGTCAGCCAGGGAGGTAAGGGCTGGCATTTCTGCGGAGACCATCAGGAGACGATCCCGAACCTGTATAAAAAGCTGATCAAAAAAGGATGGAGAAAGCCATGCTGACAACGGAACGACTCAACAGCGTGCTGGACGGAATGAAGAATGTGCGGGTAGGCGTGCTGGGTGATTTCTGCATGGATATGTACTGGTATGCCGATATGACGAGGTCGGAGCTTTCCAGAGAAACGCCGAATTTTCCGCTGCCGATCACAGGTGAAAAAATGAGTCCCGGTGCAGCCGGCAACGTAGCCTGCAACCTGACGGCGCTGGAACCGGCTTCGGTCTCTCTGTTCGGCGTTATCGGGAAGGACTGGCGGGGCAGCCTTCTGAAGGAGGCTTTTGCAAAGCTCGGATCAGACATCCACTTTGTCGAGAGTGCAGAACGGGTGACGAATGCGTATATCAAGCCGATGATGAAGGGATATACCGATGTGGTGTATGAGGCATCGAGGCTGGATTTTGAAAACATCCGTCCGCTGAATGAAACGGATGAGGCGGCGCTGATCGATTCGGTGGAAAAGTATGCCGAAGGGCTGGACGTGCTCTGCGTCTGCGACCAGATGAAGAACGGCTGTATCACCGAAAAGGTGAGAAATGCCGTGACGAAGCTGGCGGAAAAGGGCGTAAAGGTCATCGTGGACAGCCGGGACAACATCGGTCTGTATCGGGGCGTTATCGTGAAGCCCAACGATATCGAGGCGGCACGGGCCCTCGGCGGCGAGGTCGCTCTCGAAAAGGCCTGTGAGCTGCTGGCGAAAAAGAACGGCACACTGGCTGTGGTGACCGCAGGCGGCGACGGCTGTTTCGTTTCGGACGGAGAAAAGACGGCGCATGTTCCGGCATTTCCCGCAGAACCGCCGTTTGATATCTGCGGTGCAGGTGATACGTTCCTGTCAGCGTTTGCTCTGGGCATCGGCGGAAAGGCGGATGTTTTCGATGCTGCCGAAACGGCAAACATGGCATCGGCAGTTACGATCAAAAAGCTCGGTATGACCGGCACGGCAAGTAAGAATGAAATACGGGCACTGCTCGAAGGAGGAAAAAACGCATGAAGTGGACAGAGATCGCAGAACGCATCAAGCTCCAGCAGGTGATCGTGGACCAAATGCTCGAATGTGAAAAGAGCTTTGACAGAGAAAAATATGCAGCAGACATCGAGGCGCTTTCGGATCCTTTGAAGGTGACGGAGGAATATCCGATCCTTTCCGAAAAACTGGCTCCCGATACGGACAATGTCAAAATGCTGCTGTGTCAGTTCTATGCGGCAGAGCTGATGTGGGATAAGTACAAGGCCAAGGGCATTCCCGAGGACATCTTTTTTGCTTCGATGGAGGTACATACCCGCTCGATCGAGGAGACCATGGCGTATAACGGCAGCTATATCATTGACCGGGTCTTCTGGACATACCGTCAGGTCAGCATGACGATCTTCCGCCTCGGCGCACTGGAATATGAGTTGAAGCAAATGGAGCACGTCATAGGCATCCATATTCCCTCCGATGCGGATTTCCGCCCCGAGTCTGTCAAGGCCTCGCTCAAACAGATCATTCCTTTCTGCAGAAAGTACTTCCCCGACTTTGCGGATGCGGACATTACCTGCGGCACATGGCTGCTGTCCGATGTACTGAAGGAGCTGCTGCCTCCGACTTCGAATATCCTGCATTTCCAGGAGTTGTTTGAGAATGTGGAGTGCGAGCACGAATCCAACTGGTATATCCGTTTCCTGTTCCAGATGAACAATGATACGCCCTATGAGCAGCTTCGTGAGGAGACTTCGCTGCAGCGCAAGGCCAAACAGCTGCTTCTGAGCGGAAGAAACATCGGCACCGGATACGGCAGGATCAAGGCGGAATACAGATAAATCTTCCGAGTATCTATAACAAAAAAGACGTGGCGAAATGATGAATTCGCTGCGTCTTTTTTATGATTGCGGAACTTATTTTGAAAAAAAAACGTCTGATATTGCAGAAAGGAAGTGAACGAAAATGATGAAACGAATCACTGCACTGCTGCTGATCTCCCTGCTCCTTTTGCCGTCAGTCTTGGCGGGAAATGCTACAATCGTGCTGGATGCCAACCCCACTACCGGATATGAATGGACGGGCTTCGTCCTTGGCGGAGACTCGGCAGAGCTTGAAGACGAGAAGGGCGTTTATACGCCGAATAAGGACGGGGTGCTTGTCGCAGGCAGCGGCGGAACAACGGCATTCACGCTGATCCCGAAGCAGCCCGGGCAGAGTATCGTTCTGTTCAGCTATATGCGAAGCTGGGAAAATGAGCCGATCAATCAGCGGGTATTCCTTGCGGATGTAGATGACGAGCTGAATCTGACCGTGAAAGACGTGACCGAAGAGGGCGTGCTTGCGGGCATCGTGAATTCGATCAATGAGGAAGAACATTCGGCACTGATCGAAACCGAAAAGCAGGGCGAGATCACGGCAGTATTCTCGGAAACGGATGCACTGCCCGCTGTCAATGAATCCGTTACGCTGTATACCAATGGTGTAATGACGCTGTCGCTGCCGCCTGTGGTCAACGTGATCGCCTGGAAGGGCAATACGGACGAGCTTGCAAGAGACGGCGAGCCGACCATCGACAGACTGACCGGACGGGATGAATTCCTTGCAAAAATTACAGGGGATAATCCTGTGACACAGATATACTTTACCGAGGGATACGGATTTTCCACAACCGAGTTCACCGTGACCGATCCTGACAGTATCCGGCAGCTGACCGATGCCGTTTCACTGCTTGCCATTGATTCGGTGAGCAATATGGATATCACCGATTGGTATCCTTATCTGCAATTCACGCTGCAGGACGGTTCCGCATGGTCGCTCCGGTTTGACGGACACATGCTGGATACAGGACGTGAACTCTACAACCTTTCCGGGGACGATGCCCTATGGAAAGTCATAGAGGAACTGGAAAAGACGATCAACGAATAAAGCGGATCGAGCGGATGTCAAGTCCCTCCGATTCGACAAACAGACGCAGCGGATGAATGCCTCCCTCAAAGAGGCATTTTTCCTTTATCAGGGTAAAATCCTCACTGTTGACGGAGATATCGCAGGTGAGCTCTCTGCCGGTTTGACGCACGTGAAGCAGACCGTGACCTTTTGCCTCGATCTCGATTCCCGAGGCGCCGCTGCCGAAATCCAGCATCCGGTACTCGATCAGCCCGTTCCAGTAGGCATTGCCGCCGCAATGCGTCAGCCGCTCGCTGTACTTCTCATCGGTGCAGACATAGGCACCGCCCCGCATCAGACTGGCACGTGCAGCCTCCAGCAGATCGAAGGCGGAAAGCGGCGGTTCGGCGCCGTTGACGCTTTGGAGCACTTCATCGATGCTGCCGTCCTTGTTGATCTTGATGGGCTCTGCACACATGCGGCGGGAGCAGCAGCCGTTTCGGGAGGAACGGTGATAGAACACATACCATTGCCCCTTGAAGCACTGGATGGAGCCGTGATCGTTCCAGGATTGCGGGTCGCAGCCTGTGTTGTCGATCACGACGCCGCCCTTTTTATAAGGTCCCAGCGGTGAGGTGGACGTGGCATAGGACAGGCAGGTGGCTCTGCCCCGGGTGATGTCCGTATACAGAAGATAATAGGTGCTGCCGATCTTGCGGATGGTGGCGCCCTCGTGGAAGCCGTGCTCCTCCTCGGTGAGTACGTGATGCGTGACGGAGGCTTTATCGATGGTGCGCATGTCCGGGTTCAGCTTGGCGCCGCAGAGGGAGAATTGTCCCCAGAAATAATATGC
>JAZLHZ010000114.1:0-6358 GCA_045617085.1 Clostridia bacterium | reverse complement strand
CAGTTTCTGCGTCGGTGACAAGGTGCACGGCATCATCGATTGGCCGAGGCGCTTTGAGCACATGCAGCAGCATGCCGCCGATCATATGATCGCCGGAGCCATATGGAAGCTGTATAAAGGTGTGACCATCGGCTTACATTTAGGAGCAGACGTATCGACCATCGACATTGACATGCCGAACGGCGAAACAAGACTTACACCGGAACAGATTCAGGCAGTGGAGAATATCGTCAACACCAATATCCAAAATGATGTCCCGATCCGCAGCTGGTTTCCTACCGCAGAAGAGCTGGAAACATTACCCTTCCGCAAAAAGCCCACCGTGTCGGAGCATGTACGCATCGTTGCCATTGGTGACTATGAAATGGTTCCCTGCGGCGGCACACACCCATCTTCCGCCGGACAGATCGGACTGGTAAAGATCATCGATACCAGAGGCAGCAAAGGGAAACTTCGGCTCAGCTTCCTTGCCGGCATGAGAGCCTTTACCGACTATCAGAAGAAACTGACTGCTGCAACTATGGCTGCCGAAAGTCTTTCCGTAAAACCGGAAGAGCTTCCCGATGCCGTCAATCGTCTGAAAGAAGAAGCTTCCCTTCTGAAAGCCGAGCTTGCTTCCCTGAAACAACAGATCATAAATGAAGAAGCGCAAAAAGCGCTGAAACAAGCGGAAATACTGGACGATGTACGAGTCGTCAAGCTGTCTCTGAATGAAGGCAACATGCAGGGACTCATCGGAGCCGCTCAGGCACTCATTTCCAATGAGAAAACCATGGCGCTCGTCTGCGGAAAGAGAGATGGCGGCGTGAACATCGTCTTTGCACGAAGCAATGATCTCAGCGAAGATATGGGAAAATTACTGAAGTCGGCCGCATCCCTTCACGGAGGCCGCGGCGGCGGCAAAAGCGATTTTGCCCAGGGATCTGCATCCGAATCCGCCGTATTGGATACGGCATTTGAAATTCTCAAAAAGAGGTAATCACCATGAAAGACGGTTTGATCCGCATCGGTGCCGCAGTCCCTTCCGTTAGGATTGCGGATGTTTCGTATAATCTCAGTCAAATCAAAGCTGCCATAGATAAGGCCGAAACTGCCTCCGTCAGTGTGCTCGCCTTCCCGGAACTTTCTCTGACCGGTGCCACCTGCTCTGATTTGTTCTACCAGAACAAGCTCCTGAAGGCTGCGGAAAATGCCGCTGCCGATATATACGAATACATTCAGGACAAAGATATGGCAGACATTCTCGGCCTTCCTTTTGCCTATAAAGGGAAACTGTATAATTGTCTTGCTTTCCTCGCAAAGGATGTACTGACCCTGAATGCGGATAATTCCTATACCGGCGAAGATACTCCTGTTGCTGTCGGCAATATCGAGGGGCTCTTGACCGCCTCGGCTTTGTTTGAATGCAGCACTATGCCCGCTTTGAGGATCTATGCGGAGCAGGGTGATTGTCTGTTCGCCTCTTCCAGAGAAGCCATCACTGCTGCCGAATCCGGCGCCACACTGATCATCAATTGCTCCTCTTTCCCGGAACTTGTTTCCCGCAGGAGGTTCCTTGAGGATACGCTGCGTGTCGATTCGGGTAGATTGCACTGCGCCTATCTCAACGTCAATGCGGGGTTTGGCGAGTCTTCTACCGATGTCTCCTATGCAGGCGGGGCCTACATCTATGAAAATGGCAAACAGCTCACCCGACTGGAAAAATATGAGGAAGGTCTCTGCTACACAGAGATCGATGTTCAGCTGCTGGAGAACAGCCGCATGAGCGACGAACTCTTTACGATACAGGATAATCCCTTCAACACCTGTGAGTTTGATCTTAGTGAAAAAGAAACGCCGGTCTCCCGCCGCATTGATCCTGCTCCCTTTATTCCGGAAAACATGGACAGGCGAACCGAACGCATGGAAGAGCTATTTGATATCCAGAAGCACGGACTGATGCGCAGACTTACCCATATTCATGCAAAAACGGCTGTCATCGGTGTATCCGGAGGCCTGGACTCCACGCTGGCGTTGCTGGCTGCTCATAAGGCTTTTACTGCACTGGGACTTGACACAAAGGGCATCCATGCAATTACAATGCCCTGCTTCGGCACCACCGGACGCACCCGTTCCAATGCGGAAAAACTTGCCGAACTTTTGAATCTTTCCTTCCGTGAAGTCCCCATCGCTGCCTCCGTGGAACAGCATTTCCGTGACATCGGTCAGGACAAGAACAACCATGACGTAACCTTTGAAAATGCACAAGCCAGAGAGCGTACGCAGGTTCTTATGGATATAGCCAATCAGTGCGGCGGCATCGTCATCGGCACCGGTGATCTAAGCGAGTTGGCACTGGGTTGGGCAACCTACAACGGCGACCACATGTCCATGTACGGCGTAAATGCTTCCCTGCCGAAGACACTCATTCGTCACATGGTATGGCATGAAGCACAAACCTGCGGAAATGAAGCCCTCAAAGCTGTATTGATCGACGTGTTGGAAACTCCGGTCAGCCCCGAACTTCTTCCTCCGAAGGATAACGAAATTGCGCAGAAGACCGAAGACCTCGTCGGACCCTATGAGCTGCACGATTTCTTCATTTACAACTTCCTTCACAATCACTTTGAACCCGCCAAGATCCGCCGCCTCGCCAACATCGCCTTCAAAGATGTCTATGACGATGCTACGATCACCAAATGGCTCAAGACTTTCTGCCGCCGGTTCTTCAACATGCAGTTTAAGCGCTCATGCTTGCCGGACGGTGTCGGTGTTGGCTCCGTCTCCGTATCGCCCAGAGGATTCTTCGCAATGCCTTCCGATGCAGCCAATGCGCTGTGGCAGACTGACGAGGACTATAACTGATGCGTTCCTTAGTCGTAATGATCAAGCCTGCCTCATCGCTGTGTAATATACGGTGCAAATACTGTTTTTATGCAGATGAGGCATCCATGCGCTCTGTCAGAAGCTACGGCATGATGAAAACAGATACGCTGGAAATCGTCATTCGCCGCATTTTTGAGTATGCTTCCGGAACCGTATCGATCATATTCCAAGGTGGTGAACCCACATTGGCAGGGCTTGATTTTTACCGCAGTACGATAGATTTCATCAGTCAGTATAATATTCACCATATTCCCTGTGAGCTATCCATACAAACCAACGGTCTCCTGTTAGACGAGGATTGGTGCCGTTTCTTTAAAGAAAACCATTTTCTTGTCGGATTGTCGCTGGATGGTTTCCCTGCGCTGCATGACAGTGCAAGGCTTGACAGCGAAGGAAAAGGGACATTCTTCCGGGCAGCCAAGGCATTGGAACTTCTTGAGAGATTCAACGTCGAATATTCAGTGCTTTGTGTTGTCACAAACAGGACAGCACAAAATGCACGGAAGCTATTTCAATTTCTACGTAAAAACGGATGGCGGCATGTTCAGTTTATACCGTGCCTCGATCCGCTTGACGGATACAGCAGGGATTGGTCACTAACGGAAGAAGCTTACGGTCATTTCCTGTGTGAGTTATTTGACTGTTATTATGAAGCAGCTTATTCCGAAAAACCTGTCGATATCCGATTCTTCACCAACATTATCCTGATGCTGAAGGGTCAACCGCCCGAATCCTGCGGCATGAGCGGCGTATGCGTTTGTGCGCCGACCATAGAGGCAGATGGCAGCGTGTATCCCTGCGATTTCTATGCATTGGATGAATACCGGCTTGGCTCGGTATCCGACAACACAATTGAAGAAATGATTACCTCCGATACGGCAATCAACTTTGTCAATGCCTCCGTTTATATCCATGCCGACTGTATTGATTGTCCGTATTATACTCTTTGCAGAGGCGGATGCAGACGGGAGCGTCTTCCTGACGGAAAGAACAGACTATGCAAGGCATTCCGACTGTTTTACAGTCAGAAAATGCCTCAACTCATAAAGATGTCTGCAGATTTTTAGGTAAATCCACAGAACAGAAAGGAACCGGAACTCATGGAACAGAAAAGTCTCAAGCGGATCAACGAGCTCGCAGCACTGGCCAAAAAACGTCCTCTTACTCCTGAAGAGGAAACAGAGCGTGCCGAGCTCCGAAAGGAATATCTCAAGGAATTCCGTGCCGCTTTCAAACAGCAGCTTGAAAGCACCGTTGTTCAATATGACGACGGCAGCAGAGTAAAGCTCACCGAACTGGCAAAAAAGAACAAGTAAAAGGAGCAGTATCTATGAACACCGGAACCAACCTTCTTTGGTACAGGCAAAACGCCCGCAACTGGAACGAAGCCCTGCCGTTAGGAAACGGCCGCCTCGGCGCCATGCTCTACGGCGGTGCAAGGAGCGAGCGTATCTCATTGAATGAGGACACGCTGTGGACCGGTTCTCCTTCTTTCTATGCTGTAGACGGAGCAGCCGACGGATTCAAAGAGGCAGGTAAACTCGCCAAAGAAGGCAAGTTCAAAGAAGCACAGACTGTTCTTGAACAGAAATGCGAAGGTCTCTGGTCGCAGGTGTACGTTGCTTTCGGCGATATTTTTCTCAATATGGCTCACTTTGACAACGTATCAGGTTATCGGCGCACATTGGATATCAGTAAAGGCATACATACCGTAGAATATGAATGCGACGGTGTCCTTTATAAGAGAGAATCCTTTATCAGCTATCCTGACAACGTAATGATCATGCGCATTACTGCTTCCGATGCCGGTGCAGTCTCCTTTGACCTCAGCATGACACCTGCAATGACAGCCTCCACCACCATGACCGATAACGAGATCACCGTTACCGGAAACTGTCCCTCTTATGTTTGGCACTATATGAACCCGCAGGAAACAAAGCGGGGCAACATGGTTTACGGTACGGCTGATAAGGATAAGGGTATGTTCTACTGCGGCAAAGTGCGTATACTGCACGAAGGCGGTACCTGTGCCTGCTCCTGTGGTTCCATCGGTGTTCACAATGCCGACAGTGCCACGCTTCTGATCGACATACGAACCAGCTACAACGGTTGGAAAAAGCATCCGGTACTGGAAGGAAAGCCTTATATCGAACCCTGCACGGAAACGCTGGACAAGGCCGCAGAAAAAGGCTATGAAGCACTGATGCACGATCATCTCCGGGATTTCTCGGAATTGTATGACAGAGTCTTCTTCGACCTCGGCGGCGGCAATGAAAAATATCTGCCGACCGATGAGCGCCTGCGTAATCACATGGCAGGAAAAAAAGACATTGCCCTGTATGCATTGTACTTCAATTTCGGACGGTATCTGACGATTGCTTCTTCCCGGGAAGGTACTCAGGCTACGAACCTTCAGGGAATCTGGAATAACAGCATCACGCCGCCCTGGAACTGCAACTACACGATCAATATCAATACCGAGATGAACTATTGGCCCACGCTGATGGTAAATCTTCCCGAATGTCAGGAGCCGTTGACAAGACTCATCAATGAGTTATATGAGAGCGGCCAGCGTACGGCTGAAGTCTATTACGGCGCACCCGGCACTGTTTCCCACCACAATACCGATATTTGGCGCATGTCCACACCTGTCGGCGCTCATATCGAGGGTTCCTCCGTATTCGCCTGTTGGCCCGGTTCTTCCGGCTGGTTCGTGCGCCATCTGTGGGAAATGTACGAGTATACCAACGACAGAGAATACCTTTCTTCGCAGTGGAACAATATTGCCCTTGTTGCAGAATTCTACAATGCAATGCTGACCGAGGACAACGATGGACAGCTGATACTTTCTCCTTCCACCTCGCCTGAGAATACATTCTGGTATCGGGGCGACCGCCTTGCAGTGGCAAAGAGCACTGCGATGACGCAAGCCATCATCCGGGATGTATTTGAAATCACTTTGAAAGCCGCTAAACTTCTGAACATTGAAACTGAGCTGACAAGACTTCTTCCCGAGAAGCTATCAAAGCTCAAGGGATATGAAGTCGGACAGTTCGGTGAAATACTGGAGTGGGTCAAGGATTGTGAAGAGGTCGACATTCATCACCGTCACATCTCGCATCTCTACGGTCTGCATCCAGGCAGAAGCATTTCGCCTTATACCGATCCGGAGCTGACAGAGGCAGTGAAACAGTCTCTGCTCCGCCGTGGAGATGAAAGCACCGGCTGGGCCATGGGATGGCGTATCTGTCAGTGGGCTCGGCTGCTGGACGGCAATCATGCCGAAAAGCTGTTGAACAATCAGCTCAATCTCGTGGATCCCGCCATCTCCAACTACTTCTCCGGAGGCACCTATTACAACCTGTTCGATGCACATCCTCCGTTCCAGATCGACGGAAATTTCGGTGCCACTGCCGGTATCTGTGAAATGCTGCTGCAAAGCGATGAAGATGGCACACTGCATCCCCTGCCCGCACTTCCCGACGACTGGACA
>JAZLHZ010000113.1:0-2649 GCA_045617085.1 Clostridia bacterium | reverse complement strand
GGGCGGCTGCGAGCTGCGCACCCGGTTCTGGATGGGCTACAGCATCATCGGCGGCAAGCCGGTGAAGGTCATCCCCGACGGAACGGAGTTCCCCATCGGGGCTGCCATGGGTCTGCTGATGCACAACATCAAGGAATTTACCAACCTCGCGGCTATCCTGCCGGAGATCTACGCGGAATTCCACGATAAGTTCTGAACCCGTGCTTCTGAATTCATAACATCCACGCAAAACAGAATCGGCGCGCTGCAAATCGAATGCAGCGCGCCATGTTTTCTGTTTTCAGATGGTTTCCCGAACTGCGTCCCCGCTCAGAACATGACCTGAATGGGCAGACGGGCCGCTTCGATCTCCGCCACGGAGAAGCCGAATTTCTCAGCGTTGTAGAGGTCGATCTCCTTGGTGAGAGAATCGTACACGCCGGGGAACACGCTGCCGGGGCCGCCCTGGATGATGCAGGGGATCACGCCGTCGGGCGTGTTGCGATCCATGCAGGCACGGACGACCCTGCGGTTGTTCTCCTCCGTCCATTCGGTGAAGTCCACGCTCTTGTTGTCGATATCGCCCATGAAGCAGATCTTGCCCTTGTATTTCTCGTTCAGCGCGGGGGTATTGTTCAGCTCCACGCCGCCCTGCCACACGACGATGCCCATTTCGATCATGGTGTCCACCAGATTCGCGCCGTAGGAGTCGGAGTGATGCACGATGAACTCCACGCCGTGATCATGGTAATAGCCGTAGATCTGCTTGTAAGCGTCGAGGAAGAAGTCCTCAAACATACTGGGTCGCAGGAAGGAATTGGTGCTGCTGCCCCAGTCGTCGTGATGGAGCATCATTTCGGGCTTCAGGTTGGCGCAGATCTGCTCCGCCACCTTCAGCTCCCATTCAGTGAGGTACTTGATGAGATCCATCATCTCATCGGGATAGGTCATATAGTATTCCAGCGCAGCGGTCATGGAGCAGAGGTAATGCACCTGCTCGAACAGGCCGGGGGCGAAGAAGGAGGCGGTGAAAGCCTTCTCATGATCCACGGCGTCATACATGGCCCTGAACTGATCCCACTCCTCCTGCGGATAGTCCAGCGCGGGGGCCTTCACGTAATCCTGCCAGTGCTCGATGTCCTTCACGACGATCTTGTCCGCCGTATGCACCGGGAACGCGCCGGGCACATTCTCCGGATAGGACATGGTGACGCCCCAGAAGTTGAGCTTGTTGGTCTCGCCCTTCTTGGCGCCGCCGCGGTGGGCCATCATGGGGTGCATGAGGATCTTCATGGCCTCATACTGGTTCACGAAACGGTCGGGCTTGCCGCCGGCGATAATGGCCTGACGCATATTCTCTTTCGCTGTAAGCATGGTTTTTCCTCCTGTTTTCTGCCTGCGCCGGGCGCAGAGCATCATGTTCTGAATAGTAATATTATACTCCTTCGAAAAGGCCTGTCAATCATTTCCTGCGTCGGTTTTCCCCCATCCCCATTCCATTCTGTTCATGCGGGCATTCCCTGCCGGTGTTTTCCCCTTGACCCGGCGCGCTCCGGGGGCTATAGTAAAGAAAAAAGAAACGGGAGAGAATACCATGGAAAATACCTTTGTCAAGCTCCTGCAGCGCGACCGGGCCGAGATCGCCTCCGTCCTGAAGCAGGCCGATGAACTTGCGGCCGAAGCCCCGGCCTTCCGCTTCGGCGTCTATCTGTTCGATGACGGGGACGCCCGCATCCTGCGCACCCCCGCAGAGGCGGAGGAACCGGACCTGACCGATGAGCCCTGCGTGCTGGTGGGCAGCTTCTGCTACCGGAACGCCGAAGGCCGCGACGAAAACCGGAACTACGGCGCCATCGTGGATAACTGCGTCGTTGTCCTCCATCATTACCGCTGAACTGCCCCCCCCCGGTGTTGGAATTAGTCGAATTTTCGTTGACAACATTTGTGCTTTTCGATATAATACAGTATCTTATCAGGCATCGCCATCCGGGCGCAGTTCCGGCTTCCATACCGCCAAGGGGGGATTTTCTTGGTTCGAATCGCCGTTTGCGACGATAATGAATTGCAGCGTGAGCTGCTGCAGGACACGCTGGATGACTATGTCCGCCAGCGCGGCCTCTCCGTTTCCATCGAATCGTTTTCGGACGGGAGCGAGCTGCTGAATCATGTGCGGAAATCCGGCTTCTTCGACCTGTATATCCTCGACCTGATCATGCCGGGCGTCAACGGGATGGAGGTCGCCTCCACGCTGCGGATGCTCCACGACGAGGGTATCATCATCTTTCTCACCTCCACGGTGGACTACGCGCTGGCTTCCTATGACGTGAATGCCTTCCACTACCTGCTCAAGCCGCTGGACCGGATGAAGCTGAATACCGTGCTGGACCGGGCCATGGCTCAGCTGGAAAAGGCGGAGGAGCAGTCCATTCTGGTGCGCACCCGCGAGGGGGAGACCCGCATCCTTCTGAAGGACCTGCAATATGTGAATCTGAATAACCGGGCGCTCCATTACCATATGCTGCGCGGCAATGATGTGGACGGGCTGGTCATCCGCGTTCCCTTCCGGGAGGCGGTGGCCCCCATTCTGCGGGACAGCCGCTTTGTCCTCTGCGGCATCAGCATGGTGGTGAATCTCACCTGCATCGACCAGATGGACTGCGAAAGCGTCCT
>JAZLHZ010000112.1:0-2982 GCA_045617085.1 Clostridia bacterium | reverse complement strand
CTCCTGTCAAAGGAGCGCTACGACAACGTCCCCGTGGCGGCCTGCGCCGTCGCCGTCAGTCTTTTGGAGGACAATGACCTCTTCCTCTGCGGCGACGAATGCTGCGGCAACGGCGAGCTGCCGGACTCTCTGCTGGACATGCCCGCCTCCGTCAAGGAGTGTTACCGCCGGGTGCTGGACATCGGCGACGACGGCGTGGTGCAGGCGGTCATCAACGACCGGGACGGCATCGGCGACAAGCTGCTGCCCTTTGCGGACGACTCGCTGCCCGCCGTGCTGATGATCGGCATCAACGAGGATGAAGAGGCGGCTATGGTCTCAGAGCTGAACCGCTGCGGCATCAGCACCATCAGCTGTGACGGACGCAGCGTCATCAAGCTGCTGCCCAACCTGCGGCTGGCAGTGGACAATGCCCGGGACGGCGAAGGCCCCACGGTCATCCTCTGCCTGATGGATATGCCCACCGACGGCATAGAGCCCGAAGGCGAGCTGGAACGCCTCGACAACGACCTCACACTGATGGGCATTGACATAGCCCCCGAACCCGCTGCACCCGAACAGGAAGAGATCGATGAAGAGATCGGGGAGGAAGCCGAAGAAAGCGAAGAAAGCGAAGAAAAAGCTTTGGCAGAAGCCGAAGAGCCCGAACCGGAAGAGGAGCCGGATACCGCTTTCGTCCTGCCTCAGCCGCATACGGAAAGCCGTCCGGAGCCCATCCGCCGCCTGCTGCCCGTAAAGCTTTTCCCCGTTGCCGACAGGGAAAAGCTCATCCGCACCGCAACAGATTTCTACTTCCCCGAAGCCGAGGTCACCGTGCAGACAGACGCCCGCAGCGGAGAAGCCGTCTTCCTGCCCCCGAAAGCCGGCGATATCCGGCTCTGGATCGGCAAAGACGTGCTCACCGCCGTCTATACGGACGAGGCTGCGGCAAAAAACCTCTATGCGCTGGCGGATGCCCTCGAAAACCCGGCAGACTTTCTGCTTTCACTGATCTGACAGGAGGCATAACATATGGCAATTGCCGTCATTACCGGCGCTTCCTCCGGCATGGGCAAGGAGTTTGCCCGCACCGTCAAGCGCACACATCCCGAAATCGACACGCTGCTGCTGATCGCCCGGCGCAAAGAGCGCCTTGAGGTGTTGGCGGAGGAGCTGAAGCCGCTCAAATGCGAGCTGCTGCCCCTCGACCTTACCGACAACGCAAGCTTTGACACGCTGAAGGAATATCTGACCGCCCATAAGAGCGATGTGCGCCTGCTGATCAACAATGCGGGCTACGGCATCCTCGGCAATGTGGCAGACGGGGATATCGCCTCGCAAACGGGCATGACGCAGCTCAACTGCGCCGCCGTCACCGCCATGTGCATTACCGTACTGCCCTTCATGCAGCCGGGCAGCGTGATACTCAACGTCAGCTCCATCGCCTCGTTTGCGCCCACGCCCCGCATGGCCGTCTACGGCGCCACCAAGTCCTACGTGCGCTCCTTCTCGATGGCGCTGCGCTCGGAGCTGAAGCAGCGCAAGATCAACGTGCTGGCGCTGTGCCCCGGCCCGATGGATACCGAATTCCTCGATGTGGCGGGCATCTCCGGCGGCAAGTCCCCGATATTCAACAAGATCCCGCATCTGGACTGCGCCAAGGTCGCCGAAGGCGCCGTAAGGCAGGCCTTCCGGGGCAAGTCTGTCTATACGCCCGCCCTCATCTATAAAGTCATGCGTGTGGTCATGAAGCTCGTTCCCCACGTGCTGATCACCGATTCCATGACCTGCTGAAAGGATAAAACATGATCAAGCTCACCTCCGAGGACGTCATCCTCTTTCAGGGCGACTCCATCACCCACGGGAACCGGGGCCTTACCCCCGATCCCAACCATATCTTGGGCCACGGCTATGCCTGCATGGTCTCGGCAAGGCTCGCTCTGGCGAATCTCAAGGAGCATCCCGTATTCCTCAACCGGGGCGTCAGCGGCGACTGCCTCCGCAGGATGCATGACCGCTGGCAGGAGGACTGCCTCGATCTGCGCCCCACGCTGTTGAGCATCCTCATTGGCATCAATGACAACAGCCGGAATACCCCCGTTCATGAGTTCAAACAGCTCTATGCTGCGGCTATGGACGAAGCGCTGGAGGCAAACCCGAAGCTCAGACTCGTGCTGTGCGAGCCGTTCTATGTGCCGCTGCCGCCGATGCAGCTGACAGACGAGATCTCGCATCGGACACTGGACGAAACGCTGAAGCACTACCGGGTCAACGACGACATCCGGGAAGCCGAGCGCCGCAGGGCGTATATCGACGGCATCCGTCCCGTCGTCAGGGAGCTTTCCGAAGCCTACAAGTGCTGCTTTGTACCGCTGCAGGAGCAGCTGACCGAGGCACAGGCGCAGACGATCCCCGGCTATATCGTCTGGGACGGCGTGCATCCGACGATGGCAGGACATGAACTCATCACGAATCAGTGGCTCCGCTGTGTGGAGAAATTCTATTACAGCGACCCTTCCGACTATATATGCTGAACGTAAATATCATCGGTGTTGGCAAGCTCAAGGAAAAATGGGAAAGGGACGCCTGCGCCGAATACATCAAACGCCTTTCCCGCTTCTGCACCCTCACCGTGACCGAGCTGCAGGATGTGGCAGAACCGGACAAGCCCTCCGACACCCTCAATAAAAAGGTCATGGAAAAGGAGGGCAGGGAGATCCTCGCCTGCATCAAACCGAATGACCGGGTAGTCGCCCTGTGCATCAACGGAAAGAGTTATTCCTCCGAGGAGCTTTCCGAAAAGGTCACCGAATGGTCCGCCGACGGAAAGCGGCTGGTACTGGTCATCGGCGGCTCTCTCGGCCTCTCCGATGAGGTCATAAAGCGGGCGGATGAGAAGCTTTCCTTCTCCAAACTCACCTTCCCGCATCAGCTCATGCGGGTCATTCTGCTGGAACAGCTCTACCGAAGCTTCAAGATCGCCGCAAACGAAAGATACCATAA
>JAZLHZ010000111.1:0-5889 GCA_045617085.1 Clostridia bacterium | reverse complement strand
CTTTTTGTATAGTGTTTTTGGCAGATTTTCCGTCTGCTTATTTCCCATACCCTTTTTCTAAAAAATGGGCACACCATTTCCGATGTGCTCATTTCCTTGCAGAACCCCGTTCACGCCAATGTCACTATCTTAATGACATTGGGATCAATTCCCTGCCGTTTTTTGTTGATTTACAGAATGCCGAGTCTGCGGATAAAGCAGAGCTTGAAGTTATACGGATCAAGTTTTTCCAGTTGTTTTACCGCTTCCTCTGCCTCCTGTTCTCTGCCGAGTCCCTTCATGCCCAGAGCTGTCAGCAGCAGACCTTCTGCGGTATTGCCGGGGGTGCAGTCCAGCTCAAACGGCAGCGGGGACGCCATCCCGACGCCGTAATATCCGTAGCGATGAGCGGTGCGGATTTTTTCCCTGCCTGTCTCAATCATGGAGTTCAGCATTTCCTCCGCATGACTGTCGTTCCCCAGCTTGCGCTCGGACATGGCAGCAAAATAGGTGATCTCAGTGATTTGCTTCGGTTCGTTTACCGCTTTTGTCCAGCATGCCTTTGCAGAATCGATATTGCCCAGCTTCTCGTGCAGCAGGCCGTAATAGTAATAGATATTGGCTTCCTGCGCACTGTAATGACGGCCTTCTCCGTAGTTGGCGGGATAGACGAGAGAATAAGCGAACCATTTGGCTGCAGCATCATAATCACCGTTTTCTACAGCCTGCTGTGCCATCAGTGTGTACTGCCAGCCGTGATGGCGGGTCAGCTTGCCTTCTCCGCCCTCATAGATATTAAACCGCTTTTTCAGGAGCAGCTCATGCGCCCGTTCATATTGCCCGTCCTGTGTATACAGGATCGCCAGATCAAGACGGCAGTCATCCCTCTGCATGGCAAGCTCCGAATGTGCTTCGAGGAAGGCAATGCATTCCTTGACAGAACGGCCATTGACCTTATACAGGCGGAGCAGCTCGTAGGCAATGCGGGCATTGTCCGGAGCCAACTCCAGTGCCTTCTCCATATAGCCCAGCGCCTCTACCTTTTTGCCGAAGTGGTCACAAAGCGCCTGTGCAAGATTTCTCCACGTCAGGGCGAAAGCCGGATTGACACTGCGGCTTCTTTCCCAGCAGCAAAGAGCTTCATTGTAGTTCATGCGGTCATAGTACAGACAGCCCAGCAGATAATCTGCCTGCCACTCCCCGCTGAAGGCTTTCAGCACAGCAATATCCTCCAGACGATTGGGGAAGCTGAGCCTCAGCTCGGTATGTACTGCGGGCGTACCGGAGAGGTAAGCCTGCCAATAAAGAAGCATGGCATCCTTTGCCGTGCAGGAATCCAGGATCCGAAGTGCTTCGGCGGTAAAGCCTGCCCGTTCAAAGTCCAGTGCGGCATCAATCACGTCCTGCGGTCTTGCAAGGATGAATTCGGGCAGCAGTTCTCCGTCCAGCAGGTACAAGGCAAACCGTGCATACGTGTCCTGCGGCGAAAGACGAAGTACATTGCGGATGCGCTCCTTGTCTTTCGTCAGATAGCCCAAAAGCACATTGGCGGCCGTATGGCGCAGATTGGTTTCGAGACACTCCTCCAGTTCTTTTTTTGCCCTTTCAAACTCGCCGCGGCGGCAGGAGATACATGCCATCTCGAAACGGCAGGCGCTGCGCCAGCCGTACTGCCAGGCAGCAGCGGCATACAGGTCATACGCCTTGTCATAGTTGCCTTCCAGACGCTCCAGCCTTGCCTGCTGATACAGGATCTCGGTATCGGAAGGATTGTCGTTGCGCATTTTCAACCGTGCGGCAGCCTTGTCAAGATATTCATGAGCAGCAGCAAAATCGCCCTTTTCGATGCTGCTTCTGCCCATGGCATGATTGCAGCGCATATCGTTGGCATCACGGTGCAGGGCTTCCAGATAGTAGTCTTCGGGGACGAAAGTGTGATGCTTGTATTGCTCCAGATGTGCGCCATGCAGATACAGCTCTTCAAGGCTTTCCACTTCCTTGGGCTCCGGCGAAATGGGACGGGGCTGGGGCTTCTGCTTTCTGCCCTTGGGCAGCGGATGATAGGATACAAGGCATTTTCCGTCTTTATCATACAGAACAGCCTCGATCTCGATTTCGGGTACATTACCGACAGGCACTTCCCGAAGCACCGGGGTCTCCGGATCGGTACAGACGTTCTCCTCGTATACCGTATTTCCGCCGACCTTGACGACAAAATGGGCATCTTTACGGACGGAAGTGGCGATGGTACCGACCTTCAGTATACCTTCTTTGAGATCAAAGGACATCGCCGCTTCACGGCTCGCATTCTTGACGGCACCGATGCCCTTGACGGGATACCAGACCATCGAGAAAGTCTTGGTCTCGCCGGGCATAATGTAAGTAAAGTCCGGCTGATTATCGGTGTACACTCCGGTCATCAGTTCGATATATCGGTCACCGTTATCGGTGAGGTTGGCACACCAGGCTTTGCCGAAATCGCCGTCGCCCCAAGTCCACATTTTCTTGCCCGAAGCAATGTGATGGTCTGCCACGGTCACGGTTCCGGCATCTGCGGCAAAATCATATCCGCCGAGGAAGTCCATATCACTCTGTCCTTTGGGTATCATGACCGAAGTGGGCAGCTTGACATTCGGGAACCAGGTAACATCGGTTCCCTCGCCGTAGTCAAAGGGACGGGCTGTTTGGAACACCCCCTTCATTACGGGGAAGGAGATGATGGCACGGCGGTCATGATCGCTGCCCCATTCCACATCCGGCGGGAAAGTCGCCTTGTAGTCCTTGTGGACACGTACCGACAGGTTGTTCCACCACATGAAGGGCAGCGGTGCATCCGTGCGGTTTACTACGACGGCTTTTCCCTCGACCAGCGAGCTGCCGGGATATACGGTAATGCCTACAGCGGCACGCATCCGATGGAAGGGCTCTGCCTCTCCCATCCAGCAGGTCTTGGAGCCGTCCGCATTGTCAACAAGCGTCGCTTCCACAGGCGAAAAAGTCGTGGGACGATGATGCTGCGGCCAGTTGAATTCCACACCGCCGGACACCCATGCACCGCCCAGACCGATCAGAGCCGGCTTTATGCAGATATTTTTATAGATGAACTCGTAGCCGTTGCTTTTCTGTGCGGCACCGTGGATCTTGCCGCCCAGCTCCGGAAGCAGTTCCACTTCAATATACTCGTTTTCCAGCGTAACCATGTCATATGCCTTGTCCACGGGCGTATTGCTCATGTGGTCGGTATACGGCACGGGATACAGCCGTCCGGTCGCACCCTGATAGGGTCTCTTCTCAAAGAAGAACGGCATCTCATTGGGCTGATCCGGCACATAGGTGGGGATCACCCGCATTTCACGTTTCATCGTTACTGCCATGGGAAATGTGTCCTCCTGTACGGTTTTTGTGTTCATTATAGCAGGACACTTTGTGCATGTCCATACACACAGGTACATTTTTGGACTTTTCAACACACATTTCTTGCTTTTTCAGAAAAAAAGTGTTATGATAGAGACGAGGTGATGTATATGGAGATACCCATCGTGACCGACATTATCCTGTGTCACCGCTTCGTATCGCCGCCCGGCTGGCACAGTGAGGAATACGTCCTTGCCCGCAGACATCATGGCATCGTCTATGTGATCAAAGGACATGCTGTTTATACGATGGATGACGGAACAAGCTTTATCCTTCAGGAGGGTGAATGGCTGTACATGCCGAAGGGCACCAGCTATCGGACACACTGCGAAGAGGAAAGCTTTGTCCACATGACTGTCAATTTCGACCTGGAGGGCAATGAGCTGCTGTTTCCAGCGATGCAGCACAGAAAAGCCGCTTCGCCGCAGCCGGAGCAGGCGTTTGCGATGCTGACTTCTGCATGGACGAAACGACACTACGACTATGCCGATAAATGCATGAGCTGTCTGTATGAACTGATCTACTGCCTGCGAAAAGAGTTTCTGTCAGCCCATGCCGGATATCTCAGGCTTCTGCAGCCTGCAAGGGAATACATCGACGAGCATTTCTGCGAGAATTTCCCGATCGAAGAACTGGCGGAGCGCTGCGGCATTTCTCCGACATATTTCCGCCGTCTTTTTGCACAGGTGTACGGCGAATCCCCTGCCGAGACCCGCAGCCGGCTGCGCATGGCAAGGGCCTGCGACCTGCTGCTCAGCGGCCAGTACTCCGTGGAGGAAACCGCCTTCCTGTGCGGCTATGAAGATGCGGCATACTTCAGCCGTGTTTTCCGCAAGCTCAAGGGTATGCCACCGTCCCGCTACGGAAAGGAATGACTGTTCTCTCGTGTAACGGTTGTATTGACAGCCTTGTCACATGTCGGTGCTGCAATTCCCTACCGGCTCAAAGGTGCTGTATGAGAGCGGATATGTGCGGAGGTTGAACACGGCGGTGCGGATGAACGTGCTGGACGGTGCCCGGCAGTTGAGCCATGATGTGCTGATGCAGGCCAGTGAGGAGTTCGGTGCAGACGGCGTGGAGATCTCCGCTCATGCACTGTGTGCTCCCGACCATCTGCCGTATCAGGGCTTGCAGTTCAGCAACGAGAGCTTCGAGCGGCTGCAGCGTGACCTTCCGAGACCGTTCATGCAGTGGAACTGCAAGCATACGACATTCCCGATCATCATGGGCATAAGCGAGCGGACGTACAGCAATGAGGAATTGGCAGAGTTCCGGCAGTACAGCAATGAAGAGCTGGAATACGACGGTCAGAAATACAGCCGGTATGAGATGAGTCAGCTCATGCGGCAGTGCGAGACCTCGATAAGAGGTCAGAAGAACATAGCTCTTGCGGCAAAGGCCGCAGGAGACACCCAGCTCCGCAGAGAGGCACAGGCAAAGATAAACTCGCTGAAAACGATGTATGCGGACATCACGCATGCAAGCGGACTACAGCCGAGGAAAGACCTGATGTCCGTCAGCGGATTCAAAGCAGTAAAAACCGTGGAACCGTTGACAAAAGAATTGACATATGATACAATAGATTTGTCGGATAATGATGACTACATACGATATGTCATTCAGTCTGATGCAATAAACAAAACCATTCTTGAAGGTCAACAGAAAAAGCATATACCTGAATCAAAGGGGTACATAAAGGGACGAAGCTATATTACCTGTAGCCTTGACGGAGCGCAAAACCTTGTTAATACATATGCCGGGACTGGGGAAATCAAGAGAGATAAAAAAGGTCTATGGAATCATCGTGAGGTAGCCTCTGCGGATTATGATATTGGTTTTGTGCTTGATGAAGACGGTAATTCTGAAGCTACAAACAAGTTTACTATTCATTATGCAAAGGGTGGAACACATATTGTACCAGCAAAAAGGAGGGATAAGCTATGACACTATCGAGCAAGATGAACGGGAAAAAAGCACATGTCGTGTTTGTCGATGGTCAGATAATTGAGGGTATTCTGTGCGATTATACAACTGCATTGGATAACCCTGAGAATAAGGCAAGCATCTGTATTGGTAATACAATGTTTTTTGAAGATGAAGTGAAATCAATCGATTGGATTAAGTAACAATGGATAACTTCAAAATCATATACCGGATACTGAATGCGCTGGAAAAGGCTATGGACTGTCCGGAATTCGATCCGGTGCTGATCAGTGCAAAGCATCTCGGAATCAGCGATGAGCGCTGGGAAAGCATCATTGAAATGCTCTGCGATGACAAGTACATCAAGGGTGTCAGCATCAAAGAGTATATCGACGGAAGCAAGGATATCAACGTCAACAGTATCAAGATCACGCTTAAAGGGCTGGAATATCTGCAGCAGAACAGCATTATGCGCAAATTCTACAATACGGCAAAAGGGATTGTAGAAATAGTCAAGCCCTGACAAACCAATACATAAGACCGCTTTTGATATGCCCCCTGTCAAGTAGACAG